>JAQUJJ010000036.1 GCA_028681035.1 Candidatus Cloacimonadota bacterium | reverse complement strand
TTCAAAGACAACCGCTGCTAACGACCATTCCCCTGGCACGTAGTCACAGAAAAAAGTATTGCGGAATTCGCAGTTTTCGAATGTTGAGATAAGTGCATAGGGTGCCATAAAAATCCCGCCCCAACGGTAGTTATCATCGGGTTGAGACTTATCGAAACTTATGGGCATATCTGGTATTCCAATGGCAGATATCCTACCGTTTACGATAATCATCTTGGAAATGGGCTGGTTGTTACCGCTCCACATGAAATTATTGATGTTGCTTTTATCCGCTCCGGCACAACGTATCTGAGTGCCTGGCAGCATGGTAAGCGTAACCCCTGCATCTACATACAGGAAAGATGTTATTATGTAGGGGTTATTGTCTGGAGACCAGATTGTGTTTCGGGAAAGGTGCCCCCCAACCTCTATTGAGTAAAATGAGATTGTGAACACTAATAGGATCGCACTGCAAATAGTAAGTTTCATATTGTTTTCCCTTGATATCCCGGGCTTCGGCATATTACCAAAGCCCGGAATAACTAACTCTACTTCATCAACATCATTTTGTGTACGAGATGTATATTAACTTGCATGTGATAGCCTGAAGCTACCTTGTATTATTTTTTTCCAAGATTCAATTCCCCTAGTTTAAACGGAATAGTGGTTTGGGATATCAGCCTGTTTTCATGCTCGGCAACGCGCAATTCTTCAAGCAAGGCACTTTCGCTGGCACCCCCCCCATAAAGGCAGCGATAACAACGCAAAACAAGCACACAACAGCCATATTACGCATTAATACACCACCTAAGCTTAACTATGTAATCCTATAATTTTCATGGATAACTTTATGAGTTAAGGCTAGCATCCTGTCAATATCTTTTTATGCCTCGCTCATTTCCTTACTTGAATTGTCCTATCATTGCCCACTCATTGCCCTCCACATGGAAAATGAGTGGGCAATGATAGGGCAGTAGAAGCAAAGGAGCAACTTTTGACTTACAATTACGCTGCGACGAGTTAGTGATGATCCAAAAAGCTGTCACACAGCGTAATTGTGAGTTAAAATATATGCCTAAAGGGCGATGTTTCCTTTTAACCCATAAATCGGCTATGTGAAAAGCGAGTATGCTATTTCTGGGGATAAAACCGCCGATTATATAAGTCAAGATAGGTTTATTTTAATTGACGCAAGACCTGTACCCTTAATTATGGAGTTATTAATGCAAAGTGGATACTATATGAAAAAGATAATCTTACTATTCGTACTTATTACCTGCGCCTGGGGCTTGTTTGCTCAGAGCGGTTTGTTTAATCTAAGCTATGCTATGACCTTTGCCGAGGCGGATTCTGTGCTAAATGCTCAAGGGTTTTTCGCCAAGGATTCCGGGAAAGATTTGGTGCGCTATTACCCCAAAGACAATAAACTAACTTCTGCGATTATCACCTTCTTGGAGCCTAAATCTCAGCGTATTATTGGATGGTTTATTAAGTTTGAGCCCAGCAATTCGGAAGATTACGACAAAATTGTAATAAAGACTATATCCGATATGCACGGAGAGAAGAACCACTTCGATGAAGATACAGAGCAGCTTATCTGGTTCCTATCCACCACCCGCACGGTTCACGTTATGTACGCTGACGATGGTGGTTTAACGGTTCTATACTTCGATTCCTTTTTCCAAGATTTGTTTGATCTGAAGCAAACAGAAACATTAGCACCAGAAGCAAAAGAATAGGCTAAGCGTTTGTAGCCGTAGGATGCCAATCCTACGCAGGTAATCTCGATTCTTATACCTGAAAAAGAAAAAACTGAGTAACCACCGAGAGCACTGAAAACACCGAAAAGGGTATAGCTTTTCCTACAGGTTTCAGGAAAACGAAGCTGCGGAGGATTGGCATCCTCCGGCTACTTGCTACTCACCACCTGCTGAGGCTTGGATAGATTCATCATATTAGCCCGGATTTGTTCTTGCTGATGCTTGAATTCTATCATTTGTGCATCGGTTAGTTTCTCTGCACCCACCATTTTCAGGTTAGATGGGTTGATGAAACTTTTCCCCTTAAGCAAGCTAAAATGCAAGTGCGCCCCTGTTGATCTGCCTGTAGAGCCAACTCTGCCAATTACTTGCCCTTTCTTAACGGTTTGCCCGTTACGCACGGAAATAGAAGATAGATGTGCATATAGGGTAGTTAAACCGCTGGGATGCTTAATTCGGATTTGGTTTCCCCATCCGCCACTGTAGGATGCTGAAGTTACAGAACCATTAGCAACGGCGTAAATCGGAGTTCCATAACGTGCCCGATAATCCACTCCCTGATGAAACGCCCACCTGCCAAAGAAGGGATCTATGCGTTTGCCAAATTGAGAAACAACATGGCACACAGAAAGCGGGAAGCCCACTCCGCTGGCAGTGTTACTTTTGCCTTCAAGGTTGTAAAGCCCGTTTAACACAGAATCTGCTTCTTTATCTTCAAAGCGGAATAGCTCGTGTGTACCGGTGCGCTCTCCGCTATACTGCACGTAATAAATCGTCTTGCCCGGCAAGGTTTTACCTTCAAAGATACGCTCTTCCACAAATACTTCAAACTGGTCTCCATTTCTGGCGTTACGCTGAAAGTTTATCTCACCTTCAAGCCCGTTATTGATGTTCTGTTTATCCCTTGGGGAAAGCCCCATTGCCAACAATGTAGCATCCAAAGTACCCTGCAAAGCACCTTTGATGATGCGCTGTTGTTTGGTGATAGGCAGTGCTTCCAGATTGTATGCCAGAGAATCACCTTTCACAGTGAAGTGATGTCTTAGGGTGGGTTCTTGCACAAACATCATCTTCTCTATGTGCTGTTTATCGAGAGAAAGCATTATTTTCAAGGTGTCACCGGGCTGGATGGTGGTTACATCTATGTAATCTCCAAAGCTGAAAGATAGGAGGGCGATTTCTTTTAGGGGAAGCCCCTGTTTTTCCAGAACAGAGAAGATACTGCCCCCGGGGGGTACTATCTCAACGATCCAAGGTTCCACTGGTTCTGTGGATTTGGAGTTTTTTATACTGGTTTTGCTATCGAGAGTGAAGAGGCTGTATAAACTAAATGATGTTAGCAGAGCGATTATAATGGCGAGAAGTACGGTTTTGCCCCAATTCATAGGCTATCCTCCGGTAGTATTTCTGTTATGTTATCGGTTTCTGTGAGTGTTTGTCCCGTGTAGGGATGGTAATGTATGTAAACCTTGCGCAAGCCACTGCTGTATTTCTCCAGCAGCTTTTCTTCCACGGCATGGGAAATCTGATGTCCTGCATCAATTGTGATGCCGCCTTCAACTTCTATGGTCATATTCACAGTGTAATAGGGACCAAAGCGATGAATGCCAAGTTCATCTATACGCAACACTCCATCCACACTAAGTGCTACGCTTTGTAGTGCTTTGCTGAACTTTGTATCAGGAACGCTGTCCATCAGTTCTCCAGATGAATCCATGATTATCTCAATACCTGTTTTAACGATGTATATGGCGACAATTGCGCCGGCAGCAGGATCCATCCAATAGAAGCCAAGCCTGCCCATCACCACACCGATTACCACAGCGCAAGAAGCCATGATATCGTTCAAATGGTCATTTGCCAGTGCTTTTAGGGTGGGATTGTGGGTAATACTTACATTCTTGCGGGTGTAATGGTATAAATAAATCTTCAGTGAAACGGTAAAGAGTGCTATCACGAGTGCCCAGATGGATGCCGATTGCCCCGTCTCCGTCTTGGTTATTATCTCGTAAACCTTGTTTATAGATTCCCAGAATATGGCAATACCGGTGGTAAGGATAAAGGCACCTACCACAATGGCGGAGATAGATTCCAACTGCCTATGCCCATAAGGGTGTTCAGCATCAGCAGGCTTGCGGGCTTGGTGCATGAATATCTTTACCGCTATGTAATACACTACATCCGAGGATGAGTTCACACCATCGGCAAGCAAGGCAGGGCTATGACCTATTATGCCTATAGACGTCTTCAATAAGGCAAGAATCACGTTGGTAAACAAACCAAGATTAACAGTAAGGTTGGTTAGCTTATCCCTATCATTCATATTGGCGATATTTCCATGATGTCTATAAGCTCCAGATGGGGAAAAGCGTTCCGCAAGCTGCTACGCAACAAATCTGCATCCACAGAGGATGTTCCAACAGCGTTGGAATTTACTGCTATAGCTTTGATATTCATTGGGATAAGGCAAAGAGGCTTATGTTGTTTAACAAAGGAAACCAGCTCTGTTAGTGGTAGTTTCAGGCATTCAGGATGGCGGAAGATAATCTGCTGAGTAAGTTTCTTACCAAGGCGGGAATTTGTAGAACTCGTGAATGCACTGGGGATGTAGATATGGCTAATGCTACCTGCATCAACAAGAAGCGAAGCAAATTGTTTGTCCGCTCCCAACAAGCTTTTTAAGCTCGTATTATGCCACTTATGCTTTGTTTTTAAGTGAATCGTCTCACTATCCAGCAAGCTTTTACGCACCTTGTCTGACACCTCGTTACAACAAGGAATTGCCGCCAAACTACTTAAGCGCAGCAGTTCATCTTGTATGGCAGCAATATTGCCAAAGCTGGCACCAACCGCCAAGATTAAGCCATCCAAATCGTCGCTCAGGGCTATCGACTTTCTATCCAGCGAGCCATCTATGATCACCTTATCTACTCCTAGCCTTAGTAGCTCATTGGCACAGGCGATTTGAGCAGAAACGCTTTGCGGTCCGCCTATCTCTGTCTTAATCTCACAATCAGCTCTGGCAAGCCAAAGCGGTTTGCCTCCGCTAATCCACGCTGTTTTCTTCAATAGGTTTATCGCAGAGCCATGTGCATCCATAGTCTTGGCATCGGCACAGAATACAGCTCCTGGATGGAGGTGTACTCGCGGTTTGGGGGTTTTAAACAGCAGGTCTTCCGCTTCGCCATCTCTACCGGTGCTCATAACGCCCCATTGGATGGCAGTGTGCTGCTGCATAATGGCATTCAAAATAGTAGTTTTGCCAGCGTTCTTACATATCCCGACGATTGCCAGTTTCTGATGGCAAGCGTCTGATATCCAAGGCATTAACATTAAGTTACCTTATGGCTTACGACGCAGATTGCGCTTTGTCTCCGCAGGTCCAAGGGATACTTTATTGCCGCGCATCAGTGCTATAATCCCTTCTTGGGATTTGCGTTCTGCAGGGCACAAAGCACGGTATTTATCATCATCTATAGACACGAAACCCGGCTCTGTGTAAGAAGAAATAAAGCCTTCATAGTTACGCAGGATAATTCTTCCCGGCATCTGTGAAATCAGGTAATTTGGCATCACCGGTATCTTACCTCCGCCACCCGGAGCATCCACCACAAAAGTGGGAACGCACAGCCCGGAAGTATGCCCGCGCAGCGATTCGATTATCTCGATGCCTTTGGACACAGGAGTGCGGAAATGAGAAATACCTTCTGAGAGGTCGCATTGATAGATGTAATAGGGGCGTACTCTGTTCTTCACCAGCTTATGCACCAAGGCTTTCATCACGTCCACATTATCGTTAATGCCTTTTAAGAGTACGGATTGATTCCCTAAGGGTATTCCCGTTTCGGCAAGGCGAGCAAGGGCATTAACTGCAGCAGCACCCAATTCGTTGGGGTGATTGTAATGGGTGTTAAGCCACACAAATTTATACTTCTTCAATATCGCCAGCAAGCTATCTGTCATGCGTTGAGGCACCACCACAGGTGTCCGTGTACCAAGCCTTACGATATCCACATGATCAATCAGGCTGATCTTATGTAGTATCTCGTCCAGGCGTTCATCGCTGAGGGTTAAAGGGTCGCCACCGCTTAGGATAACGTCGCGCACTTCTGTGTGTTCACGAATATAATCTATTGCTTGTTCCACATTCTCGGCAGGCATGGGGGCATCTGATTCACCTGCTTTACGGCGGCGGGTGCAGTGTCGGCAATACATGGCACATTGGTCGGTAAGCAGTAAAAGCACTCTGTCTGGATAGCGGTGCGTCATTCCCGGGACAGGTGAATCTGCATCTTCATGCAGGGGATCTGCCATATCCGAAAGCGACACGGTGGTTTCTGCTATGCGCGGAATTGCCTGTAAACGCACAGGGTCTAAAGGGTTATTATGATCGATTAAAGACAAATAGTGGGGGGTGATTGCCATGCGGAAAGAGTGGGCATCAGATTTGAATACTGCTTCCTCTTCTGGTTGCAACACAATATATTGTTTCAATTCTTCATAGCTAGTAATGCGGTATTTAAGCTGCCAAACCCAATCGTTCCACTCTTCATCGGTAGCTATGCTTCGGATATCGATAATGTTACTCATCATTTGCTCCTGTTTTAATCTGTGTAGCGTTCTTTGAACAGCTTCATTAACACGGGGTTCCTGCGCAGTAAATCTAAAGAAGTGGCTGCATGATGGTGCGCATAGCCATTGCCCAGAATCATATCCACGTCTGCGCCAATACCTTCGGCACCCAAAGCTGCTTTTGTAAAGGAAGTAGCCATTGAGAAATAATAAACTAAACCTCTATCCCTGCAAGCCATAATAGACGGCAATTCGGTATCTTCAATGTTCACCACGTTTATCACCACATCTGCCATCTTGCCATCTGTGAGGCGTGAAACTTCTTTTTCTATAGTAATAGCATCGGTGGCGCCGGCGATAATCACTTCATGGCAGCCTGTGGCGAGGCAGGTTTGGATATAATTCTCATTGCGGACTATGCCAATAACCTTACCTGAAACGCCGGCTCTTTCACGAGCTACGGCATTACATAGGATGCCGCTTTTACCATTGGCACCAAGGATAACTACGGTATCACCGGGCTTTACAAGGCGTTCCACCTGCGCGGGAGCACCGGCTACATCTAAAACCGAGAGGGCAAGGTTCTCATCCATATCATCAGGCAACTTTGCATATATGCCGCTACTGAAAAGGATTGCCTGACCAATAATCTCCACCTGGTCTTTATCTAAGAGCACTCTATTTACTTTATTAATCTTAAGCGGGGTAAGCGATAAGGATACCAAACTGGCAATCTTATCCCCCACTTTTATGGCTTCTTTCTGTTCAAATTTATCACCAATCGCTGCTACTCTGCCAATCAGCATACCGCCAGAACCGGTATCTTCGTTTTTGTGTTTACCAGTGCGGTTGGTTAGCTCTATTGCATGTTCGGCGAAGGCTTTTTCCATATCGGTGTGCCCTTGCGCTATCAACTTGGCTTTTATCTGGTGAAATGAGGCAGAATCAACATTCAGACGGATAACATCAATCAGCAGCTCATTATCCCAAATCTCGCTCATGTCATTATTCAGTACTCTTGCAGGTTGGGGCAGCACCCCCTTGGGTTCGATAACTCTGTGTGTTCCGTAGCGGCATCCGCTATTCTTCATTTGATCCTCCTGTAGGGTGTCTATATTATTTATGTATTTATACTTAGCTTAGCCTATCCAGTATTTTTGGCGTGAGAGTTATGTCAATGCTTTTATGTTTAGATATTCTCCCATTTTTTTGAAAGGCAATTTGTAGGGAGAAACAACTTGAATAGGACGCTGCACAAACCTGCTGCTCCCTTGCTTAACCGAAGTAGTTCAGATAGCGAACTGAACATGGTTTGAACGGGTTCCAACCTGATGTGATCCCGATCGGATCCCGATCAACCCCCTTGCGGCTAAGCAAGGAGGAAAAGCTTACCTATCCAGTGGTGAAGAGGGCGTATCCTGCTTCAAAAGGGGGTAAAACCGTTCGCGGTTGTCTATTATTTCCAGCTTGCTGCGTTGCTGAAGGAACCAATCGTTAAAGTACTCCGTTTGTGCCTTTGCCGTTAGGGTATCAATGGTGCTTAGCGAATCCCTTTCCAAGCCAGCTTGTAAGCTATCTGCATTGATGCGAGCTTCGCTTTTTATCGTGTTTATCAGCTTCTCATAAGTAAACAAATCGCGGCTGAGATCAATCACTGATTTTTTGAAGTCCGGTCTGTCCTGCAAAGCTTGTAGATACTTAGCAGCATCAAAAACACCCTTTGTTTGAAAATCTTTGATATTCTTCACTCCGTCGGGAGGATTTTCCATGATGTTGCGCTCCACTTCGGCATCAGAAACCTTCACCTTACCCGCTTTGATGGCTTGATCATAGATGTATAGCCCGATTAATTCGCCCCAATACTGATCATTCAAACGAATGCTATCCTGCGCAGTAATCGTCCTCCCCCGCCCATAATAGCTTATAAAGGCATGGAATCCATCGTTATAGCTTTTGTAAGAGTAGCTGCGACTCCCAACCTTTAGTACCACATTGGATGAATCAGGCTCGGTTGCTGCAGCTAACATTGCGATGCATAGCAATACTGCCGTTAATGTCCAGCGTTTAGGCATAGATATCTCCTGTTATTAGCTTTCATTATTACTATACCATACAATTGAAAGCTCGTTTGAAGGCAAGAAAAAAACCCAAGGCTGAGCAAACAACCTTGGGCTTCTTTTTCATTATCTGTAGAATTAAACTGCGGTTAAACAGCTAATTCTATGCGTTATCTTATTTTGACAGTAGCATCTTACGAGTGATGCTCTTGCCGCCGTTATTTACTTGGTAGAAATACAGACCGCTGGAGACAGGCTTGTTATTGTCGTCCATACCGTTCCAAACTACTCTCTGGGTACCAGTAGCCATCTCGCGGTTTGCAAGATTACGTACTAACTGACCCTTAAGATTATAAATCTTCAGGCTGGTTAAACCACTGGTAGGAAGTGAGAAAGAAATGGTGGTCTCTGGGTTGAAGGGGTTGGGATAGTTATTGGCTTCAAGCACAAGTGCGGGAAGCTCTTCATCATCAATTGCGCTGCCTGTATCAACGATGGCGTGAAGCATAATCTCGCCTTCGGTTACAGGTTCCCAAGCAGCGGTAATCCTCTTGTAGCTGTGTCCGTTTGAACTGGTATCCATGCCAATGGCTGAGGCATTAGCAGTTTCCAGAATGGTGATGTAGAATGAACCATCAGCAATCTCAACAGGTGTATTCCAAGTGATGGTATTCCATCCTTGGGTCACCGAAGATGCAGGATACTGGTACTGGGCTAAGTACTGTGAGCCAGGCATTCCATCAACACCATTATCATCATAAATGTGGAAAACGATGCCAGCAGAACCGACAGTATGCACATATACCTTGGCGTTTTTTACAATTACGGGACCAGGATGGCTGTATAGCACACCCATACGTTTGGTAGAACCAACATTGAAACCAAGTTCGGCTGTGCCATCATCGTAACCAAGTTCTACATATGAAGCAGGAAATACGAACACTTCAGCCTCGTTTGAGGCAAGTGATTCGTATGTTCCATAAAGAGCCGTTGCAGTATAAAAATGCGAACCACCGGGAACATTTAAATCGGTATAAGTAAGCTCTGTTCCGGGCACTTCGGCAATCAGTACGGCATCACGGAAGAGTTTGTATGAGCTAACGTCACGGTTTCTAAAAGTATGTGCGCTTAAAGCATCGCTCGACAAGGCTTGCACATTCTGAGGAAGCTCGCCAAGAACATACTCTCTACCTTCAGCATCTTCTACATAAATCTTGATATTCCAGTTGAAAGTTAAAGTAGCACTAAGAGCTGTAAGCTGTTGCCATTCATTTTCCCAACGAATCATGTTGCCATAACCAGCTTCCTGAGGTCCATTATCGCAGCCAGCAGGAAATCCAGAAGTAGCATTACAGCGGAAACCTGCCATGATTTGAGTAGCAGCGGGAATGGTGAACGGAGTATCAAGCACTATTTCGTTCCATTCGCCCAGAACAGGATTTGTTACTGCTTGGTCAAGAACTAAAGTATTAGCTCCGCCTGTCCATAATCTTACTGAGTAAGCAGTTGAGTCATCCTGAGGAACAAAGCGTATCTTAGTAATATTCATCCCGACATAGGGGTAAATGCTGGTTGCTGGAGTACCCACGGGATCCCATTTGGCAGCAACATCAAAATCAGCTACTTCACCAGTACCAATTGAGCGTCCAGCAGGTTCTCCACAATAGCTCAACCATCCGGGTTCTGCGCCGCCTGTACCGGGAGCATCCCATGTGAGATTTACTGTACTACCAGTAACTACACCAGCTAAGTTTTCTGGAGGAGCAATAAAGACATCGTTATAGATTTTGAAATCGTCAATCATGATGCCTGTTCCAATGGGAGCGTCTGCATCGGATTGGAAATACCAACGGAACTTTACTGTTTGTCCGGCATAGTCGGAGATAAGTCCGTCCAATGAATAGCTTTCAGTCATGGATTGCCAAACGTCTGGAGTATCACTATAAACATAGTTAGGTGCAGGCGCAGGAAGCCCGTAGGGATTACTCATCGCTCTCCATACGGTGCCATTATCTGGCGAGATTTCCCAACCAAAGTAATCAACATCGGGGAAGGTGTCGGGGTCACCAAAAGAGCCTTGGATCATAAAGTCGCATCTGATATCGCCACTTGCTGGAAGAGTGATGGAGGGGCTAACAAGATAGTTCAACATGTTCGTGTTGTAAGAACCAGCTTCATTTTGATTGCGCATCACGTGGGTGGGTGATGGAGCAGCAGCATCAGTTGCAATCGCCCATAAATCTCCACCCAGGGGAACCATGGAGGCAAAGGTCATTTGTCCATCGTCTGTGCCATTATTGGTGTATCCACCGAAGCTGATATCATCAATCATAAGCCCAAACAGAGTAGGGTCATCACCGGTGCTCTCGGCGGGGTCGGAAGCAAAAGCAAAACGAATCATTGCATTTTGTCCCACATAGGCAGAAAGGTTGAATGTGGCAGATACCCAGTTTGCTGTGATACCACCCCAAGCAGGAATGCCTATGCCTTCGCCGTGTTCAGAACCGAAGGCGTAAGAACTTGTACAATGATAGGCAGGAGTGCCGGTAAGCACTGTCCAGATGGTTCCACCATCGGTAGAAATACGAATGTTGGCAGAATCCCAACCGTTATAATCGCCGGTTCCACCTACGCCTTCCAAACCGGTTTTCATCTTGAAAGTAAGGGTTGAATTCTCCGCTGTAAGCATACGGGCAGGAGTATCCAAAACCAGGTATTGATGATCATAATAACCACCAATATTGGTACCCTGGGCAAGGGCAGGATCACCCATCCACCATACGTTTGCTTGGGTTCCACCAGCGTTGTAAATATGCCAATTATTTGGGGAATCAGCACCGTCATAGTGCACCCAATCGGTTGCTCCAGATTCAAAGTTTTCTTCATAGGCTACCACTTCGAAGCGGCTCCCGTTTGCATAAATGGCAGTAAGCAAAGCGAGTGCCATAATAACTAGTAAATACTTTTTCATCGATCCTCCTTATAGATCATAGGGTATTCTGTTTCTATTTCAAAGCATTTACTGCGCCACAATTTTGTCAATCTTTATTTTGCGGGATGGGTTAAAGCATCTAATCATCTGAGGTAGCGTATATGACCTCGGGCACTGAAGCAATACCTGCTCTGATCGTTTCCAAGCCAGATTCTTTCATGGTAAGCATCCCATTTTTTATCGCCAGTTTGCGAATTTTATCTTCGTCAATATTCGTAAAGGATTCTACAATTGCAGCCCGAATCTCTGGATAAAAATACAGGGCTTCCACCAGGCATATTCTTCCTTTGTAGCCATCTGTGCAGTGCGAGCAACCTATCGGCATAAACACCTTACCAAAATCTAGCTCTTCCTGAGTAATCCCCAGTGATAAAGCGGAAGGATAGAATTCTTTTGAGATAGGTTTTTTGCAATGCTCACACAATTTACGCACCAGACGCTGGGCAATAACTATATTGATGGAATATGCCAGCAAGAAAGGTTCTACACCCATTCTATACAATCTGGTGATAGCCGAAGAAGCATTATTAGTGTGCAGAGACGTAAGCGTTAGATGCCCTGTATTGGCAAGTTTTACGGCAATATCGGCAGTAATCTTATCGCGTATTTCACCAACCATCACCACATCTGGATCGTGCCTCAGTATGCCGCGCATGGCTTCATCAAAAGTCATATTGTGTCCAATCTTTAGCTGCCTTGCTCCGCCAATCACGTATTCTACAGGGTCTTCACAAGTTAAAACATTAAATGCAGGATTTATAACATGCTTTAGTGCTGCTATCAGAGTGGTGCTTTTACCGCTACCGGTAGGGCCGGTGACAAGTACTATCCCTTTGTTAGTGTTTATCGCCTTAAAAAACTCCGTTTCAGCCTGAGCTAAAAAGCCCAGCTTATGAAAATCGCTAATTACCTTTCTATCGTCTATAACCCTGATAACAATGCTTTCAAATTTCCTTTCGTTTTCGGCTGAAACCATCGGTAGGATAGAAATCCTAAAGCGAATAAGATGATTATCTATCTTCATCTGCATGTAGCCATCCTGAGCTTTATCCACGATAAATCTATCCACTCCGATGCTTCTATCTTTTACGACTGCTGCAACGGCTTCGGCGGGTGTATTCTCTCTGCGGAGCCAAAGCTTCAATCTACCATCAATCCTGATATAAATATCAACTGCTTTCTTTCCGCTGGGGATAATATGAATGTCCGAAGCATCGTTACGAACTGCCTCCACCATAACATTATCCAGCAAATCGCTTAGAAAACCTTTGTTTATTTCGTCTTCAAGGTCTTGAGTTCCTTGCTCATCTTGGATAAGCTGAGTATCAATAATTGTTTGTTCGCTCCTACGCATTATATGGCAGAACTCTATCGGCAGTTCTGATTTTTCTATTAGTATGCCTATTGTTCTTGCGGTAGTCCAGTTTATCTCTATTTGTTTGAACGGGTTCTGCAATTCAATTTCGTGAATCAAAGGACTGGTGATATCCGCTGCCAAAACCTGCATGGTATTCTGTTCTTCCCCAATCAGCTTGTAGGGAAATATCATTGCCTTAAAGAGCGACGCCAATAAGGTTTGATCAATCTTTTCCTGAAGAAACTTGATGCGGCATACCTGATTTATATCAAGGCTATCGACATTTAGCTCTATTTCGCTAAAAGCGTAGTATCTGGCAATAGTGCCGTGTACCAAGTCATAATCCATGCCCAATTCTTCAATAAGTGCTTTCGCCAATGCCCCAAGCGTGTTCTCCCCATGCTCGTCCATCTTAGCTATTGCCACATCTACAATATCGGAGTCAAACTTAGTCTTTGTTCTCAGGTAGCGCCTAAATCTTTGCAAATTATCCATATCTGCACCCTCTTTTTTACCTTCAATTTATCATATTCCTACTGAGTGCAGCCTAATCTTGCCACAATATATTGTCAACTTGTTTTTTACAAATTCAATTAATATAGCTAAATTCTGACAATAGATTTTGTAGTATCTTGCCCAAATGTTGGGCGGAAGCAGCTTCTCTACTTATCCGAAGGGGGTCTCATCGGGATCCGATCGGGATCCGATCGGGTTAGCACCCGATCAACACCGCTTCAGTTGGGCTTTGGCTCGGTTTCGGATAAGCAAGGAAGAAATAAGAGCCAAAAACCACTAATAAAAAAATGCGGTCAGGCTATAAACACACTGACCGCATAGTTTTAAGTATATTGCAGACGGTAAAGGTCGTAATACAAGCCCTTTTTATCCAGTAAATCGAAATGAGTACCTTCTTCCACCACCTCTCCTTTATGCAACACCAAGATTCTATCGGCATGTTGAATGGTGGAAAGACGGTGGGCAATGATGATGGAAGTACGTTTTGCGATTATCTTCTCCAAGGCATCCTGAATCAGTATCTCTGTTTCGGTATCGATATTCGAGGTGGCTTCATCGAGGATAAATATAGAAGGATTATATGCCAGTACGCGTGCAAAGGCAATTAACTGCCGCTGTCCCGTGGATAAGGTGGCACCGCGCTCCATCACCGGTTCTGTATAGCCTTCCGGCAGTTTACTGATAAACTTATCGGCGTTTACATACTTCGCCACTTGCACAATCTCGTCGTGGCTAAGTTTGCTGTTGTTCAAGGCAATGTTTTCGCTGATATTGCCACTGAAAATAAACACATCTTGCTGAACAATGCCCACATTTGAGCGAATATCGGCAAGCGAATACTGGTTTAGCTCTTTGCCATCGATGCGAATATGCCCTTTTTGGTAAGGATACATGCCCAGAATCAGGTTCACAATGGATGTTTTGCCGCTGCCGGTATGCCCCACCAAGGCAATCTTCTCACCTGGTTTTACTTTAAAAGAAACATCTTTTAGCACCCATTCGTCGGGATTGTATGCCAGCCAAACGCCGTCGAACTCTATCTCGCCTTCCATTTTAAGGTTGCGATGCTTATCCTGGCGATAATCATCTGTCTCCAGTTCCATCAGGTCAAAAATACGCTCTGCACTGGCAAGTGCTCCTTGAAGAATATTAAACTTCTCCGAGAAATCATTTATCGGCTCGAAAAGCTTGTGCACATACTGAGTAAAAGCCATCAGTAAACCGATGGTAATCATATTGTGCAATATCTGACCGCCTCCGTACCAAATAATGAGTGCCACTGCCACTTGGGAAGACACGTGAATTATCGGACGGAAAAAGGCAAAGAGTTTAAGCTGCTTAACCGAAGCTACAAAGTATTCGTGGTTAATATCCGAAAACTCCTGGCGTTTATGGAAGTACTGATTGAATAACTGGATAATCTTCTGCCCTGCTATATGTTCTGATAAGGAAGCATTCAACGAAGCAAGATGCTTTCTAACTTCACGATAGATAACTCTGGTTTTGCTACGGTAAATGAGGATAACCCAGATTACCAAGGGTAGAATGGCAAAGCTGACAAGAGCAAGCTGCCAGTTCAGAACAAGCATCAAAACCACAATGGCAATAATCAGAATTACATCTTGAATAATGGTAATAACCCCAGAAGCGAGCATCTCGTCTATAGCGCGGATATCGTTTGTAACACGGGTTACAAGCCTCCCCACGGGGTTTTGGTCGAAGTATTTGGTGGGCATTCTTTGCAGATGAGCGAACACGTCGTGCCGAAGGTCTGCCATCGCCATTTGTGAGAAATAAGCAGTAACCACCGATTGGAAATAGCTGGTAACAAAGCGTAAGGAGATGATTCCAAAGAAAATCAACGCCAGATAAAACAGGCTGCGCGATGACTCGCTACGAACCGCCAGGCGTTCCTTCTTGGGCAGTTGCAGCATCACATCCTTGGCAACAGCTATCTTTCCTGAACCAATCCTGAACCAACCATCCATGCCCTTTTCCGCAGAATCGGGAAGCATGTTTTCGTTTAAGTGCTGTTTCAGAATGGCAAGGTGTTTTGTTTTATCGGTGATGAGATACACAGTAGTTTCGCTAAGGATACCCTGTGCTTTAAGCTCGTTCAGATCACTGCGGTTTATCTTGTTGTGGTCTTTAGCACTTAGGATAATGAAATGTTGAGTACCGTAAGTATATTCTTTAAACTTCAGCTTATGGTATCGCTGGTAAAAATCTTGGTAATCTGCCTTGTCGTTAAATATGGCAATAGACTTGTCGGAAATGATATAATCGTCTATCGCAGAACGCTGTATAAGAGGTAATACCACCTCCGCACCGGAAATAAGCATCAGGACTACAAACGATAACACCACCCATTTTAAGTATGGTTTCAGATAATGCATCATTTTGCCAAAGAGCCTGCGATCGTATATCTTACATTTCAGGTCGTCTGTGCCAATGCCCTGTCCTCTGCCTCCACCGCCGCCGTGCATCATAATTCCTCCCCTTCCAAACGAGCACGGATACGTTGTTTCTCGTACAGGTCGTTATACAATTTGCCTAGCTGAATAAGTTCCTGATGATTTCCACGTTCAGCTATCTTGGCATCACCCAACACGATTATCTTATCAGCATGCTGGATGGAAGAAATGCGGTGTGCAATAATGATAGTTGTTTTGCCCTTGCGCAGCTCTATCAAACACTCCAGAATGTGGCGTTCGGTTTTTGTATCCACCGCCGAAAGAGCATCGTCCAGAATTAGTATCTGGGGATTGGTTAGCAGAGCACGGGCTATTGCTACTCTCTGTTTCTGCCCGCCGGAAAGGGTAATCCCTCGCTCGCCCACCATAGTGTCAAACTTATGGTCAAAATCCATAATCTCGTCGTAAACTTGTGCTATCCGGGCTGCTTCATAAACCGCTTCGTCTGTGGTATCTGGATTGCCCAAGCGGATATTATTGGCAATTGTATCAGAAAACAAGAAGATATCCTGCGGAACCAGCACAGCATCGCGCCGTAACACCTTAAGAGGAATGGAAAACAATTCATGCTCGTCTATGTAAACACTATTGGTTTCGGGGTTGTAGATACGAACCAGAAGCTCTATGAGCGTAGTTTTACCACAACCTGTGGGACCAACTATCGCCAGAGTTTTACCGCCATCAATGCTCATGCTAATATCCTCGAATATAAGGGGTAAGTCTTTGCCATAGCGGAAACTGAGGTTTTGCAGCCGAATAGCTCCCTGCAATGAAGTAATGCTGCTATCGGCATGTGCGTCATTTACTTCGGGCTGCACTTCGAATATCTCGTTCAGTCTTTTTAGTGAAGCTGTGCCACGCTGGTACATATCCACTATCCAGCCAATAGCAATCATGGGCCAGACAAGCATTCCCAAATACTGGAAGAAAGCAATGAAACCACCAATCGTAATCTCTCCACGGATGGCAGCACGTCCACCAAAATAGAGCGTGATTACAATACTGGTGCTGATTACAAAACCCATGAAAGGATGGAATACACCGGCAATGCGGGCAAGACCCATGTTCTGCTTAACAAAATCACGGGAGACCTCATCTATCTTCTCAAGCTCGTTCTTTTCCTGCACAAATGCCTTAACAATGCGGATGCCTGAAATGCTTTCCTGAACCCTTCCACTTAAGCTGGCAAAGCTCTTTTGCACTCCTGCAAAACGCTTGTGCATCTTCTTACCAAAATAACTAATCGTTAAAGTAAGAAAAGGCATGGGAATAATAGCTAACAAGGTTAATCGCCAGTTGATAGAAACCATGAACGAGAAAGAAGCAACCGTCATTAAAACAATATCCATCGCAGCAATCAGACCGATACCAAACAGCATCCTTACTGCATTAAGGTCGTTGGTTGCATACGCCATCAGATCGCCAGTCTTGCTTTTATTAAAGAAGTTCTGAGAAAGCTTTAACAGATGATTATAGAAATCCTGCCTAAGGCTCTTTTCTATCTGAAACGAATTGCCAATGATAAGCACACGCCAGAAATAGCGTAAAATCATTACAGCGATCGCCAGCGCAAAGATAAGCAGCCCAATCCACGCCAAGCCACGGCTATCAATAGACCCGGCTTGAATACTATCGATAGCATATTGCATAACCTTGGGTACTGCCAACTGGACAATATCCACCAATATTAGCATTACTATGCCACCGGCTATACGAGAATAACTTTTCTTTATGTAGGGAAGAATTGCATCAAAGGTACGCATAAAACTCCATTTCACCTGAGTTTCTGCCTAAATTTGGTACGCTAAAACAGCCTCAGGATTTTAAGATATGAATCTAAACCAGCTTTGTCTCAGGATTTACTGATAAGAATCCACGCCAGCCTTTTAATAAAGTTGATTTTGTCAAATCCTTTATGCTAAATCTCAACTTTTTGCTAAATACCACTCTCTTACCACTCTCTGTAATCTCACACGCCTCGTGTGAGAAAAGCCGAGGGCGGCTGTTATTACGGTGCCAAAGGACAACAGCGGAAGGTAGCGAAGGCAAGGCTTCAGTAAAAGTTCAATATGGCATAAGTATTTAGGGAAATAGAATATCGCCCTTACTTAAGCAGTGAAGTCCAGGTCGCATATATGGTTTGATTAGCATGTCCTTAACCCATCGTCCATTCAAATTTCACAGGAATGTACGAAACAAGTAAAACGACAAGGACTCCACACGTCATCACAACCAAGGCACACCAGTACATCCACACTCTCCACTGCCAACGTGTACTAAATTTGGGATGAGGACTAAACAAAAGGTCGTTTTTTTCACAGCACATTAAACTATTTTCACACAAGCATATAACCCAACCACCACAAAACTATTTTTGCAAAACGCAAAATAAATCGCAATTCTGTCCCGAATTCCCGGATTTGTCCTCCTTACATTATAGAAGCAATAAATTAGTTCTTTGATGAGTGTATAGGTGATTGTACCCGTAGGTACAGTAAGGCGAGAGGTCGAGAAGTGAAGAAGTAACAAAGTGAAAAAGTGCTGGGGTGTTGGCGTTCTGGGGTGCTGGGGTGTTGGTGTTCTGGGATGGCTGCACTTTTCTATTGACAATCTTGGGTGTTACAGTATAATAAGATATTATGAGTGATAATGTAAAAAAACCGTCTCTGGGCACGCCTGAAACTAATGCTGAAAGCATGTTGCCGGAACTTGTTGCCAATCTGATGGGCAATCTGCCGGGTATGGCTTATCGCTGTATGAATGACGAGAACTGGACTATGATATTTTTGTCCGAGGGTTGTCACATAATTACAGGTTACACGGGTGCTGAAATCCTCAATAATAGTGCGAGCATATATAACGAGCTTATTCATAAAGATGATCGTGCTTACGTACGCCAGTGTGTGAACGAAGCAGTGGCAAAACGTAGCAAATTCCAAATGGAGTATCGGATTGTGGACAAAGCGGGAGATATCCGTTGGGTTTGGGAACAGGGCAATGCTATCTATAACATGGACAACGCTGTGATGTTCATCGATGGCTACATTACCGAGATTAGCTCTCGCAAGAAAACAGAAAACGAAATCAAGCAAGTTGCCCAAAGTATGGTTGAAATGAACGCCACCAAAGATAAGTTTTTCTCTCTTATTGCTCACGATTTACAAAACCCCGTGTATGCTATCATCTCTCTTACAGAGTTTCTAAATGCTAATCTACACAACTTAAGCTCTGCCGATCTCACCAGTTTTGCAGCACAGATAAATGTATCGGCAAAGGGAATCTATGCGCTATTAGAAAACCTCCTGGATTGGACAAAATCTCAAACTAGCGAGATGCAAGTACAAAAGGAGTATTTATCCCTTACCAAGCTGATTGATTTTCTTGTTCAGCAATTTCTAACTGCGGCTGAGGATAAAGGCATAAAAGTTGATTTCCAATATACAGAGGAGTTCGTTGTGGAAAGCGATTCACATATGCTTACCTCGATACTTAGAAATCTTATCTCCAATGCTCTGAAGTATTCTTATCCAAATTCTGAAGTGAAAATCCGGCTTTCGCAGACTAACAACATGACCAGCATAGAAGTAGAGGATAAGGGCGTAGGCATCTCCCGGCGTAACATCGCCAAGATATTCCGTATAGACAGTGATTTGCGCTATCCCGGCACCAATAAAGAGCCAGGCAGCGGATTAGGATTGATTCTCGCAAAGGAATTTGCCGATAAGCTGGGCATTCAGTTAAGCGTTGATAGCAAGCTGAACAAAGGGAGCACTTTTACGTTGAAAATAGCGGAGTGAATATAGTGCAGGTTCCTACTTTAACTCATAAATCGGCGAAGTTAAAGCTCTTTGTGTTTTATTTCGGAGCTTCTCTCGCCGATTTATAAGTCAAAGGTTAGAAAGCTTGCTACGCAGCTTTTTCCACCAATCTATTCGCTTCTGTATTTCCTTCTCAAAGCCATACTGCCCTGGTGTGTAGTAAGTCTTTTCCTTCATCTTATCGGGAAAGTAATTCTGGTAGAAGTAGCTGTTTTCGTATTCATGGTCATAGTGATAATCTTTCCCGTAATCCAAGTTCTTCATCAGTTTTGTAGGGGCATTGCGGATATGAAGTGGCACTCCATAATGGCTTGTTTTCACAGCATCTTTCGCAGCGGCTTTGTACGCTGTATAAAGACTGTTGCTTTTCGGGGAGGTGGCTAGATATACAACCAACTGCGCCAAAGCATTGCTCGCTTCGGGCATACCGATAAACAGCAGCGCATCTTTGGCAGCAATTGCCTGAACTAAAGCATTGGGATCGGCAAGCCCTATATCCTCGCTGGCAAAACGGATTAACCTGCGCACCAGATAGCGTGGGTCTTCCCCTGCTTCCAGCATCCTCGCCAGCCAATACAGTGCTGCTTGCGGGTCAGAGCCTCTAAGAGACTTATGCAGAGCAGAGATAATGTTGTAATGTTCTTCCCTGTTTTTATCGTAAAACATGGTTTTCTTGGCAAGTGTTTGCGCCAGTTCAGCGACGGGTGGATGTGGGTTTTGCAGCAGGTAAGCCTGAATCAGTTCCAGCTCATTTAATGCCCGCCTTGCATCTCCGCCGCTATTCTGTGCCATCCAGCCGATAATATCTTCATCAGCTTCCAGGTTCAGCTCTGCAAATCCTTTCTCCAGTATCGCTTTAAGGTCTTCTTCTTGCAAATGTTCCAGCACGAAAACATGGCAACGGGATAGCAGAGCTGGAATAACCTCAAAGGAAGGATTCTCGGTGGTAGCACCAATCAGGATAACCGCACCGCTTTCCACATATGGCAGAAAGGCATCCTGCTGAGATTTGTTGAAGCGGTGAATCTCGTCAATAAACAGAATACTCCGTCTATTCTGGGTGCGGTGCATATAGTCCGCATCCTTCATCACACCTTTCACATCGTTGATACTGGATAGCACCGCCGAAAAGGTGATAAAGTGAAACCCGCTTACTTTCTCTATAATCCTAGCAATGGTTGTTTTTCCAGTACCGGGCGGTCCCCAAAGGATGAATGAATGGTATTCTCCACTGGCAATCATCTGATGCAGCAGCGAGTTCGCCGCAATCAGCTTAGCTTGACCCCGCAGTTCTTCCAAAGATGAGGGGCGCAGTTTTTCTGCTAAGGGAACGGTTTTGTTGCTTAGCTCTTCGCTTTCGAACAGGGTTTGCTGGTCTTTTCTGGGCATTTATGTGCCAGCCTTAGTCTTCCATCATGCCGTTTAACTCGGAGGGGTCATACCATTGCATTGCACCCTGGATGCGTTGAACTTCTGCTAATAGCAGAGCTTTATGGTCGTTTTCTTCCTTGGCGAATTTCAGCATCATAGCTTTTATTTCGGCATCGCTTTCCTTTTCTGCCATGCCAAGGTAGATGCCATTCGCCAAATCTTCTTTGCCGATAGCATATTCCAGAACGTCCTTGGGATCGTTTAGGTTCACATCTTGCAAGTCTAGCTTAAGGTTTCCCATCAGTTTAAAATCTTCGCCGGGAAACTCTTGCTTAAACGCTGCACGAACCTTTTCCTCATGTCCTTTTTCCAGAATAATCAGTTCGTGAAACACCGAGCGAGTATCGTTGTTTGTGAAACTTTTTGCCAGAGCTTCATATAACATCTGTGCTCGGATTTCTGCCTCAATCACGATACGATAGCTTTCTTGTTTGGTCATTATTCACCTCACTTTAGTATAAAGGATAATCCAAATTGCATCAATTTACAAACTTTAAGGCAAGGAAAAACGCCTAAGCAGTCCGTCTGATTAGTTCCACAGCGTTTATTTTGCCAATGCGTTTTAGCGGCACTAAAACACTTAGCACCGTTATCAGATAGGAAACTAATATAATAAGCAAATAATCCAGCAGCAGCATTTTTACAGGAAGAGTTATAGCTCCAGAATCACCCATCCCTAGCTTGATAACGCCAAACTGTGCCTGAATGGCAAGTAATAAACTGCCAACTCCCAAACCGAGCACAATTCCCAAACTACACAGGATTAGCGATTGGATCATAAACATACTCCGTAGATTCCCGTCTGACAGCCCCAAAGCCTTTAGTAAGCCTAGTTCTCGCTTCTTTTGGGAAATAAGCTTTAGTAGGTTTCCAGTAAGGTTAAAGCTGGCAATAATGAACATAAACAGCATGATTACGAACATAATAAACTTCTCGAACCTCACTGCTCCATATAAGCTGGAATCGAAGCTACTCCAATCCTCGAACTGATATTTAGGAAACATGTTGCGTAGCTGTTGCAGATAATGCTGCGAACGGGTAAAAGAAGGGGTCTTAATTTCTATGTAATCTGCTGCATCATTGCCCGAGGCAAAGAATGCTGCCTGTTCAAAAGGCATATAGCTGTAATTCTGGTCATACTCCGGCATCCCCGCTGTAAAGATAGCCAACACCTTAAGATAGCGCACTTTGGGAATCATCCCGAAGGCAGTAGGCACGCTGAACATAGGAGACAATACTTGGATATTATCTCCCAAATAAGCTCCCAATTTGGCAGCCAGTCCAGCACCCAATACTATGCCGCCTTCTTGAAATGCTTGCTCATCAAGGTTGCCAGCTACAATTCCCTGCATCAGTTTATCCGGTTGTCCGTCTGTTTTCTGCAAGGTTCCTGATACATTTTGTTGTTGGCTTAAATAAATCCCAAAGCTTAGGCTGGGAGTAACCACAGTGTTTCGCTTTAGCAGCAGTTCATTACGTATTACCGGCGAAGCATGAAAGCCTTTTGCCTCCAGTTCTGCGCTTAGCTTTGAGTAGTTAACAATGGGGCTGCTGTCTTTGTTACTTACTCTAATTTCTGCATTTGTGCCCACAATGCGGTTGCGGATATCATAGCGAAAACCATTCATCACGGAGCTTACGCAAATTAGTGCCATCACTCCCAAACTTATTCCTGCCAGACTAAGATAATGCGCACGATTCAGCCCTCGGGTTTTTCTACCACGGAGATACTTGAATGCCAGATATACTACACTGTTATTTTTCATTATTACTTGGGAACTACTTCTGAAAAGATTAGATGAAAGTCAAGCATTGTTTTTGGGGAGTGAGTGTGGAGTCGATTTGGCTGATATTAGTTTCACACTTACCAGTATATTTATTAGCCAAATGGAATACACTGGCAGTAAGCTAGTTACGTATTGGTCGCTTCGGAGAGCGACCCTACTTATTGCCAAAGATTGGTTTGAAACTTGCAATAAGGAAGGTTTAGCCTAATATATCCTAATGGTCGTGTATAGATGAAGAAAGAGCTTTTTGAAGCATTTCTGACAAGTAGTGAGAAACGTATCTACCGGTATCTGGTAGGCTTATGCGCAAATGAACAAGACGCTATGGATGTCCTCCAGGAAGTCTTTATAGCCGTGTACCAACATTTGGACAGAATTGAGGACGCTACAGCACTTTCCTATACTTATAAGATAGCCCATAATAAGTGCATGACCTTTCTTAAAGCTCGCTCACGCTACATTAGCGTTGATCCCAGTTCGTTCGTAAATATCCCCGATCAATCCACTCCAGAAAAAGAACCAGATTATAAAGTGCTACACGCAGCGATGTTGGAATTGCCCCCCAAATTGGCAGCCGTTATTCAATTGCAATACTATGAGAAACTATCCTATAAAGACATTTCGCAACAATTGGGAATCAGCGTGAAAGCCGTTGAATCCTTGCTCGTGAGAGCAAAACGCATACTTAGGAAAAATATCTTGCAGGAAACAGGAAACAAATGAGTATCATAAGTAGAATCCCCAAGGGGAATCTGAAAAAAGAAGGAGTTGAACCATGAGATGCAACACTGCAAAACACTACATTGACCTCAAGCTAGATGGCGAACTAAAAGCCCGCCACCATGCACCGCTGAACCAGCATCTGGCTTCATGCACCGCCTGCCAAACCTGGCAAGCTGATGCTGAGAAATTGCGTCTCTTGCTAACTGCTTCTTCCATCCCCGAACCACCTGCTTGGGTTCATGCCCAAATCATGGATAAGGTTAACCGCCTCGATAAGCAGCGTCCCAACCTAGCCAGAAGATTCCAACTCGCCACGGCAACTGCGGTGGTGGCGGTATTCTTCAGCTTTTGGGCAGGAGCGCAAGTAGGCGTGCAGAGCTTTAAAACTACTCCCGAAGTAAGCAATGTTTCCACTATTGAAGTAAGCTCGGTTTATTTCGGCGAAAACACACTTGTTGATAGCTATTACAGCATTGGAGAAACTAATGAGTAAGCGCTGGCTGGCAATCCTGCTATTTATATCACTTAGCTTTAATGTAGCAGTATTGGGAAGCTTTATTTACTTTCGCGTGTTCGTACATCCATCTTGCCCCCCTCCTCATCAGTCTGAGCATAGGGGAGGTGGAATGCCTGCGGAACCCAGATTCATGACGCAGGATCCGGAGATAGACAAGCTCCGCGAACGCTTTAACAATACTAAATTGAACTTAATGCAAGAACTTTCCAAAGACCCCCTGGATGAAGCTAAAATAGCAAGTATCATAGATTCCTCCCTTATTGCGCAAAACCAGCTGGAGCGCACTCTGGGCGGAAATATTCTCGCATACCGTAAAACCATGAGTGCCGAAGAAGCCCGGGAACACTTCCAAAGGCGCATCAAACATATTCAAGACCGTTCCCAACAATTTCAAAAAATCAGAAATAGGAGAAAACCATGAAAAGACTAATGATATTAGGAATCGCACTACTGCTTTTAAGCAGCACACTTATCGCACAACCTGTTGGAATGAAAGCAAAAATGCCAAACCACCCCAAGATGATGAAACAACACCCGGGTATGAATAGAGGAATGGGCGGCGGCATGGATATGAAGTGCATAGAAGCTATGGAACTTACCCCTGCTCAACAGAAAAAGATTGACGAACTAAAAACTGGATTCAATAAAACAAAAAACACCCTCGAGGCAGAAATCGAGAACCTGAAAATAGATATGCACGCTGCCATGAAAGCTGAAAACTTCAACCAAGCTAAGACAATAAATAAGAATGTCTTTGCCAAACAAAACGTCCTCGCAGATGCCAGAATAGACATGATGGCAGCTATCGTAAAAGAACTTACTCCCGCCCAAAAAGAAATCATGAAGAAAAGCATGATGCAGAATATGGGACAAAAACACCAAATGCAGGGTATGCAAGGTGGTAAAGGCATGAAAGACGGCATGGGTAGGGGCAAACACATGGGCGATTGCTCAGACTGTGAAACAGATAAAGACAAATAGACTTGCTATAAAAACACCCTCCTCAGCAACACACAAACTAAGCCGCGGATAACCCAATCCGTGGCTTTTTTATTGAACCAGCTAAAATCACGCTTGACAGAATGGCAACTGAATAATTATTGTGAAGGCTACTCCAGTTAGTTATATTGGTATCAGGAGATAACATGCCGCTTATTCTAAAAACAACACGTTTCATTGAAGCACAACTCGATACTTTTCTGGATATCGTTAGTGATTCGGCAATGACATTTCAGCTTGCAATGGATGACTACCTTCAGGGTAGGCTGCAACAATTCGAGGAAAGGCTTAGCCAAATCCGCGATAATGAACATAGAGCAGATGATTTACGGGTGGGCATTGAACGCTTCCTGTATGAACGCACCTTGATTCCCGAAAACCGTGGAGATGTGCTAGCTATCTTGGAAAACACCGATGAAGTGATAGACAATATGAAGGATACTTTAGCCCAGTTCTCTATAGAAATGCCCGAAATTCCCTCTGTACTGGATGACCTGTGGATGCAAACTACCAAAGCTTCC
Source organism: Candidatus Cloacimonadota bacterium (assembly GCA_028681035.1). Next base: position 3,096 of record JAQUJJ010000036.1, on the reverse strand, counting down.
GTGGCAGCAGTGGAACAGCTTGTTTATGCCGTACGTTCCTTCTTCAGGGATTTGGCGGCAGTGAATAACTATATCCACAAGGTTTACTTTTTCGAGCATGAAGCAGATAACATTGGGGAAAAGCTGCGCCGTTTGATATTCTCTTTGGACATCGAGCTAGCCCACAAGAGCCAGTTGCGTTTTTTTGCCATTCATGTCGAGAAGATTTCAGATTATGCACAGGCTGTTTGCGATCGCCTCTCCATTTACACCATTAAGAGACAGCTATAAGCAATGATATTTGTTTATCTGCTTAGCGGTTTGTTTCTGGGCTGGTCTTTAGGGGCAAACGACACAGGCAACATCTTTGGTGCAGCGGTGGAAACCCGAATGCTGAAATTCAAATCCGCCGCTCTAATTGCTGCCATCTTCATCGCATTGGGAGCAATTCTGGAAGGCAGTGGACCCTCTGGCACTCTAGGCAGGCTGGGCAGCGTAGATGCTTTGGGCGGTGCTTTCACGGTTGCGCTTGCTGCTGCTGCAACCATCACGGTTATTGTGCGCACGGGCATTCCCGTATCCACCTCCCAGACAATAGTAGGTGCTATAATTGGCTGGAACTACTTCTCACACAGGATTACGGACTACCGCAGTTTATTAACCATTGCCTCCAGTTGGGTTAGTGCTTTTTTATTAGCGGCTGTGATTGCAGCAGGTTTATATTACCTCTTTCGCAACCGGGTAAACCGTTCCAAGGTGCATTTGCTAGAGCAGGATTTTTACACGCGCTTAGGCTTAATCGTTATCGGTGCTTTTGGCGCATATAGCCTTGGTGCCAATAATATTGCCAACGTAGTGGGTGTTTTTGTTCCCGTAACTCCTTTCAAAGACCTCAATATCGGTGGATATTTTGTATTAAGCGGCGTGTTACAGCTATACATACTGGGTGCGGTGTCCATTATTGTTGGTATTTACACTTATTCCCACAAAGTTATGCGCACAGTGGGCAAAGACCTATTTCAGTTATCCCCTTTAACGGCACTTATTGCCCTTTCATCAGAGGCGATTGTGTTGTTTATGTTTTCTTCGCGTGGGCTATACAACCTTCTGCATAGCTTAGGGTTGCCTACTATTCCGCTGGTTCCTGTTTCCTCCTCTCAAGTTATCGTAGGGGCAATAGTTGGCATAGGACTTGCTAAGGGAGGCAAGAATATCCGTTACAACATTTTAGGCAAGATATCCATAGCCTGGGTGGCGGCTCCTGTGATTGCTTTTTTCTTCTCTTTTGTTGCACTATTCATCATCCAAAACGTGTTTGAACAGACTGTAAACATGGATGTAAGCTATGTGTTCGATAGAGTTACCATAACCCAAATTGAAAAGCAAGGATACGACACCAAACACTTTTCCACAGTGAACGGACGCACTTTTGAGAACGAAGTTGCCCTGTTTAACGAGCTAAAAGAACAGAGTACCTTTAGCCACGAAGAATTGCTAGACATTATTCAAGTAACAGAAGTTCACAAGATGAAAATAGACACTGCCATATTACAAGAAAAAGGCATGATCAAACGTTTTAGCGCAGAACAATGGAAAGCTTTACAAGATATCAACGAGCGCAATTATCGCCACAAATGGCAATTGGCAGCAGATTTGGCTAAGTTCCCAAGTTGGCGGTTATCCTCGGATGAAACTAATCCCGCTGCAAAAACCAAGAACCATGATATCAATGCCAATTTAGATATCCTTTACCGTAGCTTTTATCTGCTCCTGAAAGCTAAATGAACCCATTTGTAGAAAAGATAATCCCGCTTATTCTGGCGTTCTTCGCCGGCATTGCCTTTAAAAAGCTAAAGCTGCTTTCCAAAGAGGATGCCCCCGTCCTGCTTCGCCTCGTGTTAACCGTTACTCTGCCTGCGCTTACGATTATTGCTATCTCCAATGTAAAGCTAGTTGCGGATATGATTTACATTCCCTTTCTGGCAATGGCGGTGGTGATGCTGATGTTCCTTATCTCCAGCTTAGTAGGCAAACGTTTAAAGATGCCCCGCCCCATGTTTGGCAGCTTTTTGGTGGGGACAATGATCATGAATACTGCCTATTCTCTGCCTTTCTTTGCCGCAGCTTTTGGTAACGAAGGCTTGGCAAGGGCTACGCTCTTTGATATCGGCAACACCTTCATGATCTTCACCTTCACCTACTATAACGCTATAAAATACGGCGAAAATAGCCATTCGGACAAAATAGACTGGAGCAAATTCCTGCGCCTGCCCCCGCTGTGGGCAATGCTGATAGCCTTTGGCTGGAAACTTGGCGGAGTGCAGATGGCACCCGTAGCTCTAAACTTTTTGAACCTGATCGGTCAGCCTACCGTTCCCTTGGTGATGATTGCTCTGGGCTTATATTTTGAGCCTAAAACAAACAACCTCGGCAAGGCACTGTTAGCGGTGTTTATCCGTATGGGAATTGGCTTGGCAATCGGAGTCCTTTTGGCTACCATTTTGGATTTACAGGGCATCACCCGCACCGTGGTGATAGTAAATTCCGCGCTGCCCATCGGCTTTAACACCCTTATTTTCGCCAATCTGGAAAATATGGACAGGGAGTTTGCCGCCACTTGCGTATCCATCTCCATCTTTATCGCGCTGTTCTACATTCCTTTGCTCATCTATTTTTTCCGCCCCTTTTAATTTAGCTCCTTCCTTGCTTGTATTGCCCTATCATTGCCCACTCATTGTCCATGTGGAGGGCAATGGGTGGGCAATGATAGGGCAATACAAGCAAGGAAAAAGCTGTTGACTTACAATTACGCTGCGGGGTTTGACTTACAATTACGCTGCGACAAGCTTTGTACACAGCCAACCCTGCTATAACCCAGCGTAATTGTGAGTTAAACACTATAGCGGAAAGTCACCCATATTATTTTAACTCAGAAATCGGCGAATAATAAGTTATAGTGCTTTTTCTCCCAAGATATTCACGCCGATTTCTAAGTCAACCACCCAGAAAACGAGTTTTCGCTACTGAGCATGAAAAAAAACATTGCATAAATTGCAGCACTAACAAAAAGTTGTCCCCAAGTACTTTCGTAAAAGGAGACAACAATGAACCAGAGAG
>JAQUJJ010000166.1 GCA_028681035.1 Candidatus Cloacimonadota bacterium | reverse complement strand
CAAGACCTCAAGATTGCCTCTTATGCACAGCGCAAGACGAAAGATCTGCTCATCGTCTATAACAAATGGGACTTGGTGGAAAAAGACACCGGCACCACCGGTGAGTTTATCAAAGACCTGCATGAAGAGATGTCTTTTGTGCAATACGCGCCCGTAATCTTTATCTCTGCCAAAACCCATCAGCGCATTCACAAACTGATGGAAAGCGTGGCGCAGATCGAAGAAGAAAGCAAAAAGCGTATTCCCACTTCTGAACTGAACCGCTTTATGGAAACCGTAATCGCACGGCGCCCTCCCACGCATCCTACCGGCAAGCATGTGAAGATATTTTACATTACCCAGGTCGCAGTACAGCCACCCATCTTTATCTTTTTCTGCAATGCCCCGGGCCTGATTACCGAAAACTATCGTAAATTCTTGAACAATCAACTGCGGGAAGTATTTAAGTTTACCGGAGTATCCATCAAACTGATTTTTAAAGGCAGAGACAAAGAGGAAGACGAGAAATAATGGATCCTAAATATTGGATGCCTGTGGTAGCCTACCTGCTGGGTAGCATCCCGGTGGGCTGGATAGTGGCCAGACTCTTTTACAAGAAGGATATCCGCACAGAAGGCAGTGGCAATATCGGCGCGACCAATGCCCTGAGGATCTTTGGCACCACAGTGGGCGTAACCGTGCTGGTGCTGGATATGTTGAAAGGGGTGATCGCAGTACTTTTGGCAGGCCATTTCTTTACTGCGTCGCATCCTTTGGTCCCCATCTGCGGACTTTTGGCCATCCTGGGACACGTCTTCCCCATCTGGTTGAAATTCAAAGGGGGCAAGGGAGTGGCGACAGCGGGAGGAGTATTTCTGGCGCTGGCACCTCTCAGCCTGCTTTTTGCCCTGATCAGCTTTGTGCTGGTAGTGGCGAGAACCCGCTATGTCTCTCTGGGCTCGATAGTAGGAGCCTGTGTCTTTGGCCTCAGCATCGTAATCTTTCAGATATTAGGTCAAGAAATCAATTGGGCTTTGCTGGCTTTGGCAGTCATTGTGGTCTTGATGATCATCATAAAACATCGACAAAACATCCAGCGCCTGTGGCAAGGCCAGGAAAACAAAATTAGTTTTAAGAAAAAAGGACAATCCTGATGTGCGGAATATTTGGTGTATTCGGTAACCCCAATGCCGCCAGGCTGACGTCTTTGGGGCTATTTGCGATCCAACACAGGGGGCAGGAAAGCTGTGGGATGGCGGTCTCTGATGGCAAGGTGATCCGTCTGCGCAAAAAGATGGGCTTGATTAAAGAGGTATTTACAGAATCAGAGCTGGACCAGCTACCTGGGAGTATAGCCATCGGGCATGTACGCTATCCCACCAAAGGCTCTGCCACCGAGTTCAATACCCAGCCACATTTGGTGGAGACTTTGGCCGGACCTACCTACGCTCTGGCTTCCAATGGTGATATCGTTAATTATCACGCGATGCGCCGCTTTTTGGAAGATCATAATGTTTATTTCAAAAGCGATAACGATGGTGAACTCTTGGTGAAATACATCGCCTATCAGGTGATGCGCCAGGGAGATGGCATCATCGAAGCCATTCGCCACATGATGCGCGATATCAAAGGCGCGTATTCCACAGTGCTCTGCACCCGGGACGCGCTGTATATGTTCCGGGATCCGCACAGCATCCGCCCCATGGTCTGGGGAAAAATGCAGGACGGGACTGTGGTGGTGGCCTCCGAAAGCTGCACCCTGGATACTCTGGAAGCCACTGACCGGCAGGAAATCCCCTCGGCAGGCATCATCAAAGTGAGCGATGAAGGCATCCGGGTGATCGAAAACGATCCCGCTCTGTATCGCAGTGTGCCCAATCCACGGCATTGTATCTTTGAACAGATCTATTTCTCGCGACCGGATAGCTATCACTTTGGCGAGGATGTATTCCGGGTAAGAGAGGCTTTGGGCGCTGCTCTGGCCAGGGCCGATCATGGCCTGAAAGCCGATTATGTGGTACCTGTGCCGGACTCTGCAAATTTCATCGGTTTGGGCTATAGCAATGAAGCTAAAATCCCCCTTTCTCTGGGACTGATCCGCAATCACTACATCGGCCGCACCTTCATCAAACCGGAACAGACTATTCGCGATGAAAGCGTGCGCCAAAAATTTAACCTGCTGCCAAATTTCTTCAAAGACAAGAGCGTGGTGCTGATCGATGACAGCATTGTGCGCGGAACCACGATCCGTAAGATAGTGGAATTGATCAAGCATGCCGGGGTAAAAGAGGTGCATCTGCGCATCGGCAGTCCCCAGGTGAAATACAGCTGCTATTATGGCATTGATACTCCCTCCAAAGAGGAATTGATCGCCAATAGATTCGATCTGGAGCAGATTCGCCAGCGCACCGGAGTGGATAGCCTGAAATTCTTGGAGATAAACGACTTGCGCACCTGCGTGCAAAAGCCGGAAGATTACTGTTATGCCTGCTTCAATGGAGATTATCCCTTGGGCGTGGCTGGAGACTAAAGATGAAAGAGCTGATCAAGAAGATCTGGAGAAAAAAGGTTATCGTCTTGGGCGATATGATGTTGGACAGCTATCAATGGGGCAAGGTGGATCGCATCTCCCCCGAAGCGCCGGTTCCCATCATCGCTATCGACAAAGAAGAATACCGCTTGGGCGGCGCGGCAAATGTGGCACTAAACCTCGCTGCTTTGGGCGCACAGGCCTATCCCATCGGTGTGGTGGGCAATGGACCCAATGCCAAAACAATGCGCAAACTCTTTAGACAAAATAAATTGGATGTCGAAGGCCTGATCCCAGAGAAAGGGCGTAAGACTACTATTAAAACCCGCATTCTGGCGGTAAACCAGCAGATCGTAAGGATCGATATCGAAGATAGCTCCTGGATTTCAATTGATACAGAAAATGAGATCTTAGGTAAAATCGCAGCGCAGATTAAAACTGCTGACCTCATGATCATCGAAGACTATAACAAGGGCCTGATGAGTGAAAGACTGATCGATGAAACCTTGAAGCTTTGCAAAGCACACCAGGTGCCCGTGGCGGTGGATCCCAAACAAAAGAACTTCTTCGCCTATCAGGAAGTCGATATTTTTAAGCCCAACTATCTGGAGCTGCAGAACAATCTGGGCGTCAAGTTTGAAAGCGAAGAGGACTTTTTTGCCGGAGCAGCAAAGAGCCTCGAGCTCTTAAAATGCAAATATCTGGTAGTGACCCATGGAGCCAAGGGCATGTACATCTTCAGCAAAGACTCTATCGCCTTGCATCTGCCCACCTTTGCCCGTGAGGTGTATGACGTCTCCGGAGCCGGGGACACGGTGATCAGCGCCCTCGCTCTGGCCTATAGCACTGGAGCGGAAATCAAACAAGCGGCAGCCTTTGCCAATCATGCCGCAGCCGTGGTTTGCGGAAAATTGGGCACGGCAACTGCAAACAGTCAGGAGATCTTAGCAAGCTATGAAACTCATAGATAAGATCGTCCCCGGCATTGAGATAGCGGATATAAGCGAAGATTTGCACTTGTCTGGCCAGCAGATCGTTTTTACCAATGGCTGTTTTGACATCATCCATGCCGGACATGTTGCTTATTTATCCCAGGCTAAGGCATTGGGAGACATCCTGATCGTAGGGCTCAATAGTGATGCCTCGGTAAAGCGTCTTAAGGGAGATGGCCGTCCCATAAATACTCAGCAAGACCGGGCGCTGGTTTTGGCGGCATTCAGTTTTGTAGATTACGTGGTTATTTTTGAGCAAAATACGCCTCTTGCACTGATCAAAGAAGTGGAGCCGGACATCCTGGTGAAAGGTGGAGACTGGCAGACCCATCAGATCGTGGGCTCTGATCTCGTGTTGGAGAGAGGCGGCAAAGTGCTGTCTTTGAACTTTGTGGAAGGTTTATCCACTACCGGTATCTTAGAGAGACTTAAGGGGTAAGTATGCCAGACGAAGAGACCCAAGAAATTCAAGACAAGGGGATGGTCACCGCTTTTGCCAATGGCATCGCAAGCGTGGAAATCGTGCGCGGTGGAGGCTGCAATAGCTGTAGCCTGCATGGCATCTGCTTTTCCAAAAACACTCCCGCCGTGTTTCAGATCCCCACCCAGATTCCCCTGGTGGTGGGAGATGAAGTGGAGCTGAACGTATCCGCAGAAGGCAGGGTGCTGGCCAGCCTTTTGGTCTTTGGTCTGCCCGTGCTCTTTCTGATGTTGGGCTTCCTGCTGGCAAACCAGTTTCTGGCGGAATTGCCGAGCATAATCCTTGCTTTTTTGGCAATGGGGCTTAGCTTTTTCATTATCAGATGCTTTGATAAGAAATGGAATCAGAGATTCCAAATCGAGATTGTGAGGAAATTGTGAAGATAAGTTTGAATGAGATGGTGTTCTATGGATTTCACGGAGTTCACGTGGAAGAACGCAGTCTGGGACAGCGCTTTGTGGTATCCGCCACCCTTTATACAGACGATGATCTGGATAGCGCAATTCGTAATCTGGAAGACACTGTAGATTACACCAAGGTCTATGCCGTGATCCGTGAGATCATGGAAAGCAAGCAATTTCAATTGCTGGAAAGCTGCGCCAATACCATTGCCGATCAATTGATTCAGGATTTTGCCCTGCTTACAAAGCTAAAGATATGCATCCAAAAGCCTTCCGTGCCTATACAGGGCAGCCTGAAGAGTGTGGAAGTAGAGATATGCAGGCGCCGGCACTGATCTATTACTTGCTTTTGGGATCAAACATGAATGATCCCGCCAGGCAGCTCAAGCTTGCCCTGCAGCATATTGCTGCGCTTCCGGAGCTAAGAGTATTGGACAAATCCAGCCTCAAACGCACCAAGCCCTATGGCAATGAGGATCAGGATGATTTTTACAACCAGGTGTTGAAGCTGGAAAGCACGCTTGATCCCCAAACCGTGATGGCCAGCCTGCTGAAGATCGAAGCAGAGATGGGACGCCAGCGCGGGCAAATATGGGGGCCGCGCATCATAGATATAGACATTCTTTTGATCCAAGATATGATCATTGAAACCCAGAATCTGACTGTGCCGCATTACGATATGCACAACCGAGCCTTCACACTGGAGCTCCTTTGTGAAATCGCGCCAGATGCGTTGCATCCTAAACTAAATAAAACGATATCTGAGCTAAAGCAAGAGCTTAAAGCTCACCGGAGGAAAGACATGAAGCCACTTGCAGCAATAGTGCTGGCTGCCGGAAAAGGCACCCGCATGAAATCACACCGTGCCAAAGTAACATTCCCGCTTGCGGACAAAGCAATGGTCCAACGCGTGGTAAATACCGCCCTAAAGCTCAATTGCACCAAGATAGCCGTGGTGGTGGGCTGGAAAAAAGAGACCGTGACCGCCGCTCTGAAATACAATGAAAGACTGACCTTTGTAGAGCAAACTGAACAATTGGGAACCGGACACGCCGTGCAAATGGCAGCCCCGGCTCTAAAAGACTTTAAAGGCGATATCCTGATCCTCTGTGGCGATGTACCTCTGCTCACCAGCGAAACTGTGCGTGCGCTCTATGCCAAACATCAAAGCTCGGGCGCAGCTGTTACAGTTCTTACCGCTATCTTAGAGGACGCAGGCAGATATGGCCGCATGCTGCGCGACGAAAAAGGCCAGATCAAAGGCATCGTGGAATACAAAGATGCCAGTGACGAAGAGCGCAAAATCCAGGAATGGAATACCGGCATCTACTGCTATCAAGCCGATAAGCTTTTTAAGGCCTTGGATAAGACTACCAACCACAACGAGCAAAAGGAATACTATCTTACAGATACCCTGTCCATCCTCTATAAAGAGGGTGAGAAAGTGGAAAACGTGATCCTGGAAAACCTGATGGAGGTATCCGGGGTAAACTCCCAGGAGCAGCTCGCCGAATTGGAAAACATCTATGTAGATGAAATCCGCAAAAAATGGCTCAATAACGGAGTCATGATGCACAATCCTGCCACGATCTACATCGCTGATGATGTGGAAATAGCGACAGAGGTGGAAATCGGCCAGGGCTGTGTGCTGAAGGGCAATACCACCCTGGGTAGCGACGTAATACTGGGGCCAAATTGCTATCTCGAAAATGCAGTGGTCTCAAAGAATAGCATTCTCTTGGGACACAATATCGTGGTCGATAGTTTGATCAAAGAGTACGAAACCCTGGAGTTTGGCTCCAAGGTAATCAAAGACAAGGGTCATGAGTAAAAAATACCTGTATTCACCCTGGCGCATAGACTACATAATGGGTGAAAGGCCTGATGATTGCGTGATGTGCCGCGCTCGCGATCACACGCATGACGAGGATAATCTCATCTTATACCGCGGCAAAGCCTCTTATATAATGCTGAACCGCTATCCTTACAACAACGGCCATTTGATGATCGTGCCCTATGCTCACGAGAGCAGGATCAATGATCTACCCCCCGAAACCTGGCAGGAAGCCTGTGACTTGATCCGGGTGTGTGAAAAGACCTACCACGAAGCTTACCACTGCGAAGGCATCAATATTGGGCTGAACCTGGGCTCTGCCGCGGGTGCCGGAATCGCCGAACATCTGCATATCCACATGGTGCCGCGCTGGAATGGCGATAGCAATTTTATGAGTGTGGTGGGCGGAGAAAGGGTAATCCCAGAGGCCTTTGAGACCAGCTATAAAAGACTAAAACAAGAGATTTTGAGGCAGATTTCCAGTGCTGAATGAACAGTTGGATTTGACAACAAAGCCACCTGATAAAAAGTGGCATTCAAAAGCATGGTTAATCTTCACCGTAATAGCGATAGTGCTTGCTCTGATCCTGTATTTTACCGTTTTTCGCAAGGGTGAAGAAATAGCTGATAGCCCTGTCTATGGTGAGGACCAACTGCCGGCCATCAAGGTAGTGATCTTGAATGGGTGTGGTTATGATCAATTGGCCACAGATTTTTCGGCTGCGTTAAAGGATAAAAACATAGACGTGATCAGTATGGGAAATACCCCAAAGCCCATCTACGATAAGTCCATTATCGTAATCCGGAAAGGGGATAAACATGATCTGGAAAGATTACAGAAAAT
>JAQUJJ010000035.1 GCA_028681035.1 Candidatus Cloacimonadota bacterium | reverse complement strand
GTACACTTACAGAACCTCCACTGGCGATAGTAATATCACCCTCCAGAATACCTTTTGTAAAAATCCGAACTGCTGTATTTACAGTATCGGGCAGCGTGGATATCATTTGCAGCAGCTTGCCATCACCGGGACCAATTGTTACTTTGATGCTATCATTAGAAGGGTAGTAAACAGTATTATCATATGGATCGAAAAGCCCGACATAGGTACCAAAGGTAGAGTAAGCTTCAGTATTGGGAGTAAAATTGACAACTTGTGAATCAGCATCACAAAAACAATTATCAACAATCTCAGGAATAACATTCCCAACACCAGAATTCTTGAAAACTGAGCGACGATTAACAATCATAAATTGAGGGTTTAAACTGCTATTTTGATAGTAACCGCATTGTACATATCCCTCATAACCAACATCGGTACTATGTACTACAGTCAAATCGTTTAATAGCATAGCATCAATATTTACATCCGGATGGGATCCGTTCACCATAAGAGAATCAGCACTAACCCAAGAAAATCCTTTAATGAGATGACCATAGACTGCAATCTTCTCGTTGGCATCAGTTAGCATACTAAAAGCAGAACTGTTTGGTAAAACAGTTAGCCCGTCATAGCTGCTTGAACCATGCTGAGTTTTTAAGGGCGTTACCCTGTAATACGGATTACTGACATTACCATAGTTATAATGTGGCTCGGAAGTAATCGCAAAACTGACTATGCCATCGGCAGCGTAACACAAAGGTAACAATTGTAGGCATTTAACCATACTGCGTGGCGGCATCATGTATCTCCAATAACTAACACTTCCAGAAGCACTTGGTACCCACTCCCCGAATATCTGTGGTGAAAACAACAATTCTGTCCCGTAATATTGGGGGTTGTGTTTTACCTCTGATGCTACACTCAAATAATGATTTAGCAAACGAGTCTGAAGCTTATTTTGTACAAATGTCTCATAAGATTCATTATCCCAATTAGTAACATAATTTGGCGATGATGTCCATTCTTGTAAGGGATAGGCATCCATCATAATCTTATGTGGATTTGCAACCCTAAGGAAGTGATTATAATGAGAATAATTTGGGTTACCGCTTGGTTTAACAGATGTCCAATCCTCAAGATTGATTGCTGTTACCAGCTGTTTATCACATCCATCCATAAAACTTTCAATTTTATGATACATTGAGAACTGCCCCTGAAGGGGTTCATCTTTTGCGTAATATGCTATAATATTGTTTGATGTGTCCAGATTACTTATTTGGTTAAACTGGTTTTGCAATCTAATTAAATACGGATTGGATGGGCTTGGGTCTAAACGCAGAGATCTGTGATATTCATCCTCCAACTGGATATAATCGATCTCCATTTTTCCAAATCCAAACCAGAATACTTGAGGATTAATATGGTAAAAATACTCTCCCATCATTACTTGATTATAGAGAGTTGTATTGTATTCAGGTAATTCTATATAGTATTCAAAAAGATAATTACCATAAGCATCCGGTAGCAGTGTTGAATACTGCTGATTGTATATCGTTGTTGAATAGGCACTTGGATTTACCGGATGCAGTACGAATTCATAATATAAGGTATCAGCATAGTCATTCCAAACACTTGTTGGCAATGTACTATTCTTGAGAACTTTTAGTTTTATCTCGGCAACAGGACCCGCAGGAACACCTCCACTAAACTTCATGGCAACGGTTAGATATAACCTGTTACCTGCCAAGGCAGCTTGTCTAAACTTGAAATCATAGCCAAAAATCCTTGGATTCTGCTTATCATTAGGTTTCCACCTGAATCTGGGGTAGGATAAGGCAAGACCAGCAGTATGGTTAGACAACTCGTTACATACCCAGCTATATCCATCGGAATTATTCGATATGTTAAAACCTGAAAGCATACCTGTCTCGTGCTTGAACACATAATTGTATTCATCGTTGGCAGTGGTATCGTTACTTGGTAATACATCAGGGATGAATGCATGAGTTTCGGGATCGTATTTAAGCTCATACTCAGCTTCCATTTTCTTTACATTTCCATAAGTTATCGCGGTAGTCCCCACTTTACTGGATGTCCAGCGTTGATCATAGAGAATAGTTCTTATGCTATTTTCATTCAATGCACTTAAAGCAGCACCAAGCTTAACAGAGCTATAGTCAGCATCTTCATTTACTGCAAAATGGGTGGCATTAAAACCACCCTGATGAAGCAGAGAGCCCAAGGTATTCATAACCTGTGCCGTAGAACCATAAGTGTAGCGTAATTGGTATTGGGAGTATGCTCCAATTAAATAATCTTCTGCGCTAACCGCGTGCAGGTGCAACACAACGAATGCGACCAAAATAATAACAAGTCTTTTCATGTTTTCTCCTATTTAATTATGCTAAGTTTTTGTATTTTTGTTATCTTCCCATAGGCAACCCGGCATAGATAGATGCCGGAAGCGTAGTTATTGATGGGAAGGTTTACTGCGACATTTTGTTTGAAGGCAGGGGCTATACCGCTATACAATAACTGCCCTTTAAGATTGTATATCTCAATCTTGCCTTGTTCAAGCTGTTCCTGTCCCTTTAGGTTAAGCTGGACAGAGCCGCTTGATGCTCTTAGCGGATTGGGGCTTAGCGTCATCTGTAGTACATCTGTTACAGCGGGTGTAGAGGGATTGTCAATCGCCACGGTAGTGTCTGCCAATTGACCATTTCCTGCATACACCCAAATATAGCCGGGGAAATCAGTAGTGTTTAGCATATCTTCAGGGAAAGGCGCAGAAGCTGCAATATCGCAGTAACCATCTGCATTGAAATCGCCGGTTGCCAAGCCATAGCCGAAGTTATCGTAAAACCAATTGTCGACTATTAGATCCGAAGTTCCATTCAAATTCTGCTTTCCCAGCCAAAGGGAAAACTTACGCTGATAGAAACTGGCACCAACGGCATCATCATAACCATCTGCGTTAAAATCGCCATATTCTAAAGATTGTGAAGATTCACCACCGCTCCAACTGGGGTCTAGATTAAAACTTGGCATAACCAAGTTGATAGTTTGCCCACCCAGCCATGCATGCATCCCGGCATTGGAACGATAACCCATAAAATCGGCATATCCATCTCCATTCATATCTCCAAGAGGTTTACTCACCTTTGTTAATGGTTCTTGGGTTTGTATAAGCACTATTGGATTGGAAAAAGTACGTTGGGCATTTCCATAGAACATTTTTACTAAATGGTATCCTGTGTTAGGATCATAATCGGTGCAACCTACAGTTAAGTCTGAATATCCATCTCCGTTTATATCTCCTAAGCCTGATATCGAGTACATTCCTGATTGTTGCGGGAATGTCATTACAACTGATTCGCTTAACTGAAATCCATAATATACTGAGAATGTTGAATTGAAGCTCCCCTCTGTCCTATAAGCTATACCTATATCATCATAGCCATCCCCATCGACATCATGAACCCCTGTGATGTAAGTAATATTAGTAGTAAATGGATAATATATGACAAGATCGGGAGTATCAAGATTCATCGTTCCACCATAAAAGATCATCAGCCTTTGATCTGCTTCGTAGCGGGGTGCATCATCATAAACACAAAGATCATCAAAGCCATCACCGTTCACATCCCCGACATTATGAACAGAGAGTATCTGCCTACCGATGGTTCCGTTAAAGTTACCTTCCAGTGTTATGGAGGCAGGCGTGTTGGAACTGAAACTTGGTCCCCCGTAATATACATACACTTTACCACGGGAAGCTGACTGCCCGGAAGCATACCCGAAAAACAGTGCAGCAACAATCAAATCTTCGTAACCATCATGATTAAAATCCAATGAAGCTATTGATGTACCATATCCTGAAGTGAAGTGTTCCCCCTCAAATGCAGCAATTACGCTCATGTTGTTTGTTGCATATTGTATGCTGAAAACGGATAGTAGCATAAGGCATAGCCAGATGTGAAACCTGATATCATTCATATAATCCTCCTATTTAATTATGCTAATTTTTTGTATTTTTGCTATCTTCCCATAGGCAACCCGGCATAGATAGATGCCGGAAGCGTAGTTATTGATGGGAAGGTTTACTGCGACGTTTTGTTTAAAAGCGGGGGCTATACCGCTATACAGCAACTGTCCTTTCAGATTGTACATCTCAATCTTGCCTTGTTCAAGCTGTTCCTGTCCCTTTAGGTTAAGCTGGACAGAGCCGCTTGATGCACTTAGTGGATTGGGGTATAAATCCATCTGTAAGTTATTTAACTGTGGAGAGGGCAGAACTTCATCCTCATTGGCTACGGTAGTATCAGATAAATCTGTGTTACCGCTATAAATGAATACCTTGCCTGGAACTGGGTTCATGTCTGGGGGACGTTTAGGTGCGCCTACTACCAAATCACATAGGCCATCGTTATTGAAATCACCTGTAGCCATAGAGTAACCGAAACTCATATTGGGAGAATCAGTTGGATAGTATTTTATCAAATCAGCAGTACCATTAAAATATTGTTTACCAAGCCATATGGCTAATCTGCCGGAATCGTGTTGCAGAGAATAATCTGAACCAATCAAATCATCAAAGCCGTCCCCGTTCAAATCACCATGTACAAAACCATAAGCGGGAGTAAGGGTGCCGAAGTAATTAGGGTTTAACATAACATCATAAGTGGCAGTAATATTCTCTCCTCCTAACCACAATGCCCCAAATGCTGCGCTTCCATTCCAGATTGATCTTCCCAGAAAATCATCATTACCATCTCCATTCACATCCCCCGCTGCCATCGGTTTTCGCTGATAGTCCAAGCTGCTATCCGTGGCTAACACAACAGTTTCACTGCTTGTGATATCTGGACTTCCATAGTATAGAACAACATTACTTTGATTATCTATATTGCCGGTGGTGTAGGCAAGGATGAAATCATCGTAACCGTCATTGTTTACATCCCCTACGCCATTCATCATAGGATATGTGTAAATCTCTGTATAGGAATCATAGATTGTCCAACCGGCTAATGAACCCCCAAAGAAAATCTCTACTTTTCGATGCTCTGGCTCTTCCCAAAAAGTGACAACTCCAATATCGTCATACCCATCACCATTGATGTCACCAAGAACAAAAGGGAGCAAAGAATTAATTCCCGGAGTACCGCTGGCATAATAATTGTGATAATCTGCTTGAAAACTTGGTTCAGTAGAGGGATTAACTCCTCCATAATAGATGCAAAGTCGCCATATTGAGTTAATGTACTCTGGATCAAGGAACTTTCTAATAACGACTAAATCTTCAAATCCATCACCATTTACATCTCCTGCATTTAACAACGTTCCTTGGACAAAATAATCGTTGGGATTTCCATATAACTCCAAGTCTGGAGTAGTATCGAAGTTACTGCCTCCATAAAGCAATAGAATTCTCCCATAATCATAGATGCCTTGATGTTCGGGTCGCGGGCATTTGCTTTGAATAATTGCCAAGTCCTGTATATTATCTCCATTAAAATCCAGAGATGCCAGCCCATTTCCCATGCCTCGTGTGCTGTCCTCACCTGCCAAGATATTCATAATGTCCAAGTGATTCACACCCCATATTTGAAACTGAGATAACATTAGCATCATTGCAATAAGATAAACTCGGCTCATCTTAGCCTCCTATTATTTTGTTAAGATGATTTTCTTTGTCGCTAAGGCATTATTGCCATTGGCAACAGTTAAAAAATAGATGCCATTGGGTAGCTCTGGTAGTACCATGGGGTACGCAGATGATCTGGAAGCATCTGTTGCCAGAAAAACAACCTGTCCGCGGAGGTTGTAAACTGTAATAATCTTAGCCTTTACCTTGGAGTAAGCATCTCCACCATATACCACATTTAGTTTATCCCCTTTATGCAGAGGATTAGGATAGGTGCTTAGCTTCCAGATATCTATCAAGGAGGGGCTCAATTCATCCTCATTGGCTACGGTAGTATCAGAAAGCTGAGCATTGCCATTATAGACCACAACTGCACCAGGGATAGCAGATAATCCCGGAGGTGAGGTTGGTGCTCCAATTGCAAGATCACACATACCATCATTGTTAAAATCACCGGTAGCCATTGAATAACCAAATTGCGAGTAACCAGGGATGTTATCTGGAGAATTAAGAAACAAATCAGCCGTACCATTGAAGTTAGTTTTCCCTAACCATATAGCAACATGGCCATCGCCGCCCCAGTGAGAATAATCTGAACCAATCAAATCATCAAAGCCGTCCCCGTTCAAATCACCATGTACAAAACCATAAGCGGGAGTAAGGGTGCCGAAGTAATTAGGGTTTAACATAACATCATAAGTGGCAGTAATATTCTCTCCTCCTAACCACAATGCCCCAAATGCTGCGCTTCCATTCCAGATTGATCTTCCCAGAAAATCATCATTACCATCTCCATTCACATCCCCCGCTGCCATCGGTTTTCGCTGATAGTCCAAGCTGCTATCCGTGGCTAACACAACAGTTTCACTGCTTGTGATATCTGGACTTCCATAGTATAGAACAACATTACTTTGATTATCTATATTGCCGGTGGTGTAGGCAAGGATGAAATCATCGTAACCGTCATTGTTTACATCCCCTACGCCATTCATCATAGGATATGTGTAAATCTCTGTATAGGAATCATAGATTGTCCAACCGGCTAATGAACCCCCAAAGAAAATCTCTACTTTTCGATGCTCTGGCTCTTCCCAAAAAGTGACAACTCCAATATCGTCATACCCATCACCATTGATGTCACCAAGAACAAAAGGGAGCAAAGAATTAATTCCCGGAGTACCGCTGGCATAATAATTGTGATAATCTGCTTGAAAACTTGGTTCAGTAGAGGGATTAACTCCTCCATAATAGATGCAAAGTCGCCATATTGAGTTAATGTACTCTGGATCAAGGAACTTTCTAATAACGACTAAATCTTCAAATCCATCACCATTTACATCTCCTGCATTTAACAACGTTCCTTGGACAAAATAATCGTTGGGATTTCCATATAACTCCAAGTCTGGAGTAGTATCGAAGTTACTGCCTCCATAAAGCAATAGAATTCTCCCATAATCATAGATGCCTTGATGTTCGGGTCGCGGGCATTTGCTTTGAATAATTGCCAAGTCCTGTATATTATCTCCATTAAAATCCAGAGATGCCAGCCCATTTCCCATGCCTCGTGTGCTGTCCTCACCTGCCAAGATATTCATAATGTCCAAGTGATTCACACCCCACATTTGAAACTGAGATAACATTAGCATCATTGCAATAAGATAAACTCGGCTCATCTTAGCCTCCAAAAGGATTTGTAAAGGATTTCGGGGTTTTCTGTTGCAAAGAGTTTTTTTATGCAACCGCAAAAAAACAGTTGAACTGGCGTTTCCCAGCTTTAGGCAATGAAAGTAATAAAACTTGCTCATAATCCTTCCTAATTACAGCTACTTGGCTTTAGCCTCATGCCAGTACAAACTGACAAGCTACACCTTGTAAACCCACAAGTGTATTAGAAATCTATTAGAATATTATGTCAAGTTATAAATGCTAGATATTACGCTACTTGATATTTTGTTCCTTAAGAGCATGAATTGGGAGCTTTGGAAAAATAAATCGCAATTCTGTCCCAAAATCTCAGATTTGTCCCCCTTACATGATAGAAGCTTGTTTTGTTCTTTGATGTGTGTATAGAGTGTTTATGTGTTTAGAAGTCGAGAGGTCTTGAGGTCGAGATGTAGGATGTAGAGCAGCATTCCAATGCTGCTGAGAGTGGAAGTGTGGAATGTGCTGCTGAGGGTGTAAGAGTGGAAGGGTGAAATAAATGGATAGTTTGAGTTGCATAGCTAGAGATTAAGTCCTCCCTTCTTTTACTCTTTGTTAAACAATGCCTTAGCAAGACTGTAGTCCTTCCCCCATCCATGCCACCGTCGCTTAACTCCCTGAAGGGGGTTTTTTCATTGGAATTCTTTCATGATATTGAAAACACTGTGTCTGGTTTTTAACAGAGTTTTTGGGGATTTGGCATAGCCTTGTCCACTTATTCTCTGCTTAGAGAAGGTTGTTGCTTTGACATAGATACAATAATTGAGCAGTCTGATTAACAATGGGCACAAAACAGATACGGAAAGTTATTGACAGTTTTTGGCGATTTACAGAGCCTGCGAAAAAGTAAATATTCACCTATATGGAGGAAAAATGACCTATCGTGTGCTCGCGATAAACCCCGGTTCCACATCAACCAAGATTGCAGTTTTTGATGATGCCACCCCTCTTTTCGAGAAAACCCTGCGCCATGATCCTGCTGAATTAGACAAATATGGCGGGATAATCGAACAGCATGACTTCCGTAAAACATTGGTGATGGAAGCTATGGCAGAGAATAATGTAACTCCACAAAGCTTACATGCAGTAGTTGGCAGAGGCGGTTTGGTGCGCCCTGTGAGCGGAGGAACATGGAAAATAAGCGAAGCTATGCTGAGGGATTTGAAAGACCCAAGTTTATGGGGGCGCATCCATGCCTCCAACCTTGGGGCATTCATTGCCAAAGCTATTGCTGATCCCTTGGGGATTCCTGCGTTTATCGTAGATCCCGTGGTGGTAGATGAATTTGATGACATCGCCCGTATATCTGGTATCCCAGAAATTGAGCGTAAGAGCCTGTTACACGCCCTTAACATACGCTATATTGGGCGTTTACTGGCAACCGAACTGGGCAAAGATATTTCTGAGGCTAATTTGATCGGCGTGCATATGGGTGGTGGTATATCTGTGGCTGCCATCAAAAACGGTAGAATTGTAGATGTGAATAATGCTTTGTTGGGGATGGGTCCCTTTTCTCCTCAGAGAGCCGGCGCACTGCCGATTGGTGACTTGCTGGATTTAGCATATTCAGGAAAATACAGCAAGAAAGAGCTATCCACCTATTTAACAAAAGCTGGCGGTTTAATGGCGTATCTTGGCACGGATAGCGGCATTGAAGTGGAAAATCGCATTGAGGCTGGTGATGAATATGCCAAGCTGATTCGTGATGCCATGTGCTATCAGGTTGCCAAAGAAATTGGTGCTTGTGCCGCGGTGCTTTGTGGTAAGGTAGATGCCATATACCTTAGCGGTGGCTTGGTTTATAACCACCAGATTGTGGATATTATCCGCGAGCGGGTGGAGTTTATTGCCCCCTTGCATGTGTATCCCGGAGAGAAAGAAATGGAAGCCTTGTCACAGGGTGGTGTGCGTGTGCTAAGCGGACTTGAGACTGCACTGGATTACCCCTATTGAAACATTGGCTATTGCTGCTAACTATCATAAGTTTGGCGCTGGGGAAACTCAGCGCCGAATCTTGGACTGTGCTTGTGTATATGGCAGCAGACAACAACCTAGCAACAAATGCGGTTATAGACATAAACAGCATGGAGATTGCCACCCAGCCTGAAGGCTTGAACATTATCGTGCAGGCGGACTTCCCGGAAGGGGCTAAACGCTACCGCATTATGCAAGATACCTCATCCCTAGTTACTTCGCCGATTATCTCTAATATGGGCAGCATTGATAGCGGTGATTACCATACCCTGAACAGCTTTATTAATTGGGGCTTTCAAGCTTACCCAGCGGATAGGAAAATGCTGGTGATTTGGTCTCATGGGAACAGTTGGTACAAAAACAGTGATAGCAAATCTATCTGCGATGACGATACAAGCCAGAACCGGATAAATGTTTACAACGGCGAACTGGCACAGGCTTTCGCAAATACGCCCCATCTGGATATTCTCCTGCTGGATGCATGCAGTATGCAGGGTATAGAGGTGCTTACAGAAATATACACCTTCACAGATTATGTGATAGCTTCCGCAGATTTAGTTCCTGCAAATGGCTTTCCCTATGAGACAATTATACCTCTTTTCGAGACAGATATTAATACTATTTTAGCTCAGATTCCCAATCTATTCGTGGAATCATATTTGCCCTGGGGCGATATTAATACCGGCGGGCAGTATTGGACTACTACCTGCTCCTCAATTCGAACCGCAGATATCCTCGCCTTTAATGCAGCTTTTAAGAGCTTTGCCACTACCTACAGAAGCTCTGGAGCAGATTTGTTGGATATTCGCCAGCTCTGCTTTTCCATGAACGACGGCATGGCAGATGTGGATATGAAAGAGTTTCTTTACAGAGTAAGCGATGCAGGATTGGGAGGGGTTAGTGCAGCAGCAATGGGGCTAAAAAGCATGTGGGATGAGATGGTGATCAGTGAAGCTTTTACTACTCCAGTAAGCCAAACCAACATTGGCACTGGTGCTCTGTGGTTTCCTGATTTCCGCTTAAACTTTACTTGGGGTTGGGAGAGATATGCTCAGCTTCAGTTTGCTGCTACTAAATGGCTTAGCCTGATAAATAACGCCTTGGGGGATGTAGAAGCACCTCCAAGCCCTTCATTGATTGCTAAAACCTTGGACAATATGTATTTACAGCTCCGTATTCAGCCTATTTCTGATCCCGATTCACTGTACTATGAGCTTAAGCTTACAGAAGGGAGCCATACTCGAACCATGAACTATTATCCTGCCATGGATGGGGCATCTTTTAATATTTCTGCTCCGGTAACAGAATTTGGTTCTTACCAGCTTGTAGCGATAGACCAAAATGAGAATCGCAGCGTTCCCATCAGCGGTAGCTATAGTTTTTCCAGCGTATCGATAAGCCCCAATCCCATGCGGGGAAAGCATCTGGCAAGCGTTCACTGGCTGGCAGGAGAGGATGAAAGCGGCAATCTGAGCCTAGAAATATACAACCTTAGAGGGCAAAAAGTGCTGTCCAGAGATTTGGGATTGGTAAACTTTGGGGAAGGTAGCTATCCTCTTTTTGCAGATGCAGAATTTAAGAGCTTTCCGGCGGGACGATACTTTCTTAAGCTAAGTATGGGGACTAAGCACTATGTCCAAAAATTCACTATCTTATACTAATAAAGGCGATTGGCTTGTTTGTGGATAACGTGTGGATAAGTTTTGTGGATAAAGAGCCACAAAGCATAAGCACATATAATATGAGTATGTTAGAAAATGAGGCTTATCCACAGTACATGTGGATAAGTATGTAGATAATTGGGAAAATAAAGGTTTACGAGAGGTGGTACTTTTGTCAGATTTGAACCTAAGCATAGCCCATGTACGAAAGCTATCTAAACTGAAACAAAAAAAGTTTCGTACTTTGGAACAGAAGGTAATCGTGGAAGGATATCGCACGCTGTCTCAGTTAGCAGGTTGGGGGATAATAGCTGAAGAGCTGTATCTTGTGGAAGGACAGAAAGCGATTACTGCAAAGGCGGTATATCATGTTAGCCATGACACGATGAATAGGATATGCGACAGCGATTCTCCACCTTCTATAGCAGGGTTATTCGAGCTGCCCAAAGAGCGGACACTTAAGTTCAACTCAGCCTTCTATCTGGATGGAATTAGTGATCCCGGCAATATGGGAACCATGTTCCGCATTGCCGCTGCGTTTGGTATAGATTGTTTGCTGCTGAGTCCCCAGAGCTGCGAAATTAGCTCTCCTAAGGTGATTCGTGCTTCTTTGGGAGCTGTTTACAAAGTGCCTTTTTATATATGTGACTATGCTACATTGAAAGCACTTGGGCACAAGATAATAGTACTGGATATGGAGGGTAGCATTGCCTTGCAAGACTATACAGATAAACCTTCGCCATATATTATTGCCCTAGGAAGCGAAGCTCACGGATTATCCGGAGAAATAAGAGAGATGGCGGAAACAAGCCTACGGATAGACATGAGCGGAGATATGGAATCTCTAAATGTGGCTGTATGTGCGGGAATATGCGCCTTTCAGCTAAGCAAGAAATGAGTAATTGACAAAATACGCTATTTTTAGGTGTTGGTAAATTGGGATTTATACCATGACAGGAAGTGAGGAATTGTGAATATTATTAACCAGAAGACAGGATGGATTGAGGTGATTTGCGGAAGCATGTTCAGCGGGAAAACCGAGGAACTTATCCGTAGAATCAGACGTGCCGAATATGCTAAACAACGAGTATTAGTATTTAAACCTGTTATCGATGACAGGTACGATGCTAATAACATCGTGTCTCATTCTCAGATGCAGGCACCATCCATTCCCATTAATGACCCCAGCGAAATCTATACTTATCTGCAAGATGAGATTAAGATAGTTGCTATCGACGAAGCACAGTTCTTTGATGAATCCATAGTAGGAATATGCAACGACCTTGCCGACCAAGGCTATAGGGTGATAGTAGCAGGCTTGGATCAAGATTTTAAGGGTGAGCCTTTCGGCAGCATGCCTCAGCTTTTAGCAGTAGCCGAATACGTTACCAAAAACCTTGCTATTTGTATGAAATGTGGTAATCCCGCCAATCGTACCCAACGCACCATTCATAAAGGTGAGCAGATATTGGTTGGCTCTACTGAAGCTTACGAAGCTCGCTGCCGTAACTGCCATGAGGTGTTGGATTGATATACTCAGGCTCCATAACCGGAACTGCGATGTATTTACTGGTAAGAGTTATTCAGATATACACTTATCTGCTCTTTGCCAGGGTACTGATGTCTTGGATTATACGTAATCCTGCTAATCCCATATATCACTTTCTTTACGAACTTACAGAGCCGGTGCTTGCACCGATACGCCGTATTATGCCAAGCATGGGGCTAGATTTATCGCCAATAATAGCCTATATGATTCTAAATTTGTTAGCCAGACTAATAGCATCGTTAATTTAAGCAGGAGGAGATTATGCCACTGTTTCCCATAGATATTAAGCACCAAGAGTTTTCCGGACAGATGTTTGGATACAGCAAGAAAGAGGTACGTGCATTCATGGAGCAGATTGCCAGTGAACTGGAAGAATACCAGAAAAAGCAAGAACGCGAACTTACTCGCAGAGAACAGATGCAGTACGAAGTTAAACAAGAAGCTATGCAAGCTGGATCTGCCGTGGAAGAGCTGAAACGCAGAGAAGAACTGATTAGCAGAACTTTGGTGTTTGCGGAAAAGACTAAGGCTGATATTGTAGCGAATGCCCGCAAAGAAGCAGAGAATATTATTCATGAATCAGAACTAAAGGCTAAACGGGCAATCCATGAAGCGAAGCAGTATTTAAGTGTTCTTGAGCACCAGTATTTGCAAATGAAAGAACAGAAAAGACAGTTTCTTATGCAGTTTAGAGTGGAGCTGCAAAGCTTTCAGGATCGCATAGGTAAAGACCCCTTGCTTAGTAAAGATAGCGAATTACAGCTCGATAGTGAGTTTCGCCAGATAAAAGAAGATATCGTACCCAAACAGGATGTTAAACCGTAACAACATGCGCCCTCGTATGTTAGTCTGCACGAATTACTACATAAAGGAATGATATGATGAATTTATACGAAACCGCTACATGGCTTAAGGAAATATTGCCACAGCTTCCCAAGTATGCTATTATTCTGGGAACAGGTTTGAGCGATATGGCAGAATACTTCCCTGCTCTGTGCAAAATACCATACTCTGAAATTCCCGGGTTTGTTAGCAGTACCGCACCTTCGCACAAAGGGTTTTTGGTGCTTGCAGAGATACACAAACAACCCGTATTGTTTTTGCAGGGGAGATTCCACTTTTACGAAGGCTATGCGATGGAGCAGGTTGTTTATCCCACTAGAGTGCTGGCAGCCCTTGGTGTAAAAGCTTTAATTGTTACCAATGCTGCGGGAAGTTTGAGATTGGAGTTTCCTCCCGGTGCCATAGTGCAGCTTAGCGACCATATCAATTTTATGGGAACAAACCCGTTGATAGGACACAATGATGAAAATCTAGGGGAACGTTTTCCTTCTATGAATCAACCCTATGACCCAGCTTTCCGAAAGCTATGTGATGATATAGCCGCCAAACAGGGAATCGAAACCCATAAAGGCGTTTACCTCGCAGTAACCGGTCCAAGCCTAGAGACCAAAGCCGAATGTGCGGCTTTCGCAACCCTGGGAGCAGATTTGGTGGGGATGTCCACTGTGCCGGAAGTTATAGCCGCACGTCATGCGGGCATGAAGGTTTTGGCATATTCAATTGTAACCAACTATAGTAACCTGTTTCACGAGCAAGCGCATTCTCAGGAAGAGATACGTCATCATGCGGGAATTTCAGGTTCACAGTTACGGAACATCCTGGCAGAATTTATTCTTGAGGCATCCCAGAACTTTTCATTGACATAAGTTGCGGGATCATATTACTTGTTTATTCTGATTTTTTTACGTATGGAGTAAAGGAGACATAAATGGCAACGAAAAAGCTAAGTGCTGAAAAACTTAAGCATTATGAGGAGATTATCCTTAAGGAACTCCATGAAAGTGTCAGCTATATAGAAAACATAAATAAGGACCAAAGCATCGGTGCTCGTGAGAGCAGCGGCGATCTTTCCAGCTATGCTTATCATCAAGCAGATCAAGGCTCGGATACTAATATGATGGAACAAAAAGTAATGTTGATGGAAGGCGAAAGGGAAAAGATTCGTCTGTTAAACGATGCGATGCGCAGGATTGCAGATGAAACTTACGGGATTTGTGAAATGTGCGGTGAATATATTCAGGAAACGCGCTTAGAAGTAATCCCTTATGCTACCTATTGCTTTGGTTGCAAAGAGAAAATGGAAGACAAGAAAAGGCGGCAAAGACGTTGATTCCACCTTTAACCAAACTAAAAATCGCTCCCGCTGTCTTAATTATGCTGCTGCTTTTAGTTTTAGACCAGCTTAGCAAGACGGTGGTTCGTTTGTATATGGACTTGCATCAGAGTATTCCTTTGCTTAAAGGCTTTTTTGGGGATACCTTCATGTTAATCTATGTGCAGAATACAGGGGCTGCTTTTTCTTTGGGTTTTAATAGCGACCTTGTGAATCGGATATTCTTCATCACCGTTACTATCTTGGCTCTCTTTTTTATAGTATATTTACTTCGCCGTAGCCAACACCGTATCCAGATTTATGCCTTTGGCTTCGTTTTAGGCGGGGCAGTAGGTAATCTTATTGATAGGATTGTTTATGGCGGAGTTACCGATTTTATTAGTGTGGATTTTCCTGATTTTATAATGCAGCGATTTCCCATCTTCAATGTGGCAGACAGTTCTATCTTTATCGGTGTGTGCTTGCTAATTGTGGATATGCTGTTCATCAAGGATATTCCCGAACCCGATCCCGAAACCCCCTTAACAGAAATTACCACCAAGGAGATATAAATGAAAGGTGTAGTTTTGCTTATTTTAGTCCTAGTGCTTTGCACAGGAATCTCAGCACAGGTACGCACCTGTCGCGAAATACAGGAAACAACTTTAGCGAATGGCGATTCCCCCTATATGGACCAGATGGTGCAAGTTCGAGGAATTGTTACTGCGATTAAACGTGGAAGTGGATTCTTTATAGGCGACGCTCTTGCTGCTGGAGATGATGGCAGATGGAGCGGCTTATCTGTTTCAGATCCCACCTTAAGCGACGCAGTGCAATTGGGAGACATATATATCCTTAGCGGCACAGTGAAAGAAGTCAGCGGTGTTACCAAGCTAATGTTGCTTACTGCAAACCAGATGGAATCTTCTGGGAATCCTATTCCCATCAGTCAGATAACAACTACTCAGCTACCTTATGATGATAGCACTATATCTGAAGCTTGGGAAGGTGTTATGGTTCGTTTTTCTGATGTGAAGATTATGACTCTTCCAAGCCTGTATTTTAACATCCTTGAAATTGCTGATGCTAACAACCCCGTTACCAATGCAAAAGTTGATGATTTCTTGTACCCTTACTCTACTTCTCAGTTCGTAGTAGGGGATACATGGTACCAAATTCAAGGCGTTGTGGATTATTCAGCAACAGATAAATACCGGGTGTTTCCCCGCAGTGTTGCCGATTTGGTAAAGATAGACAACATTGAAGCCAGCAAAATAAGCATAAAATCAGCAAGTGGTAGCTTAAATTCAGTAACGAGCCTAGAAGTAAAAACCACTAAGCTTAAAACTGAATGGAACGTTACGAAGTACAGCCTGGTACTGAATATTGATGCAAGTATTGTTCGTTTCAACGGCGTGGATATCAGTGGCACGTTAACTCCTACAATGCCCACCTATACCGTAGTGGGAAACGTTGTAACGATTACTTATGATGGCGCACAGCTTGAGGCGGCGGGGGAAACAACTTTAATAAAGCTCCTGCTCGAACCCCAAACATACGGTGTTGTGCCTATTGAAATCAGTAGCTTCAGCTATAACGATATAGCCATGACAGCTTTTGAAAATGGTAATCTCTCTGTTGTTTTAGCGAATTTTGTTGCTTACATGAATATTGGAACAGCCAGCAGTGATAAAAACATATTCGACCCCATGGTCGAAAAGATCAAGATTGAGTATGGCACTAAAGGTGGTTTTCTTGCTCGTACGATAATTCGTATCTACGATGCTCAGGGCAGAGTGGTAGCCACTCCCTTGAATAAAAACTTTACAGGGCTTACAACTGTCCAACAGATAGATTCATTTGAATGGAACGGTAGGGATGGCTCTATGAATTTACTTCCTCCAGGATTGTATTATTGCAATATGGAAGTTGCTAATAGGCAGAACGGTGCCATTGCACGTTCGGTGCAACCCATCGTGATTAAGTCACGTTTGAAGTGAGGTGAAGCATGAAAAAGATAATTATAGTAAGCCTGATTCTGATCCAATCCGCACTGTTGCTAGCGGTGTTTAATGATTACCAGCCCTCTTCTCGTGCACGTGGCATGGGGAATGCCTTCACCGCTGTATCTGATGATGCCAATGCCCTCTTCTACAATCCAGCCGGTTTAACTGCCACCAAGTATGGTGTTAAAATTGGCTTTGCTAATTTGTTCAACCAGGAGTTTTCTGAATTCAAGACTGCTGCTGTGGGTATCCAGCTTCCTGCGAAGCTTGGAACACTTGCTTTCGGAGCTCGGATGTTGGATGTGGATTTCGAAGATTATTCCTTGATGAGTGAGCAGATATGGAGTATTGGTCAGGGAATAACACTGGTTAAAGATGTTCATTCCGAGATTAGTTTTGGTTATACGGGTAATTTCTATAACTTGGCTATGGATGGAGAAGACAATGACACTGCGTTGGGCTTAGATTTAGGTGTTATGGCGCGGCTACATGGAAGGACAAAGTTTGCCTTTGCTGTAACAAATATTAACAAAGCCAAGATGGGAAGGGATAATCAGATTGATCTGCCTAACAAGCTTGCTTTGGGCATATCCTATACCCCTTATGATCGAGTTACCACCAGTATTGAACTGAAAAAAGACTTTGCCCATGAAACAGAATTTATGGGTGGGGTTGAAGCACGCGTATTTGAACCTCTTGCGCTGCGCTTTGGTGTTCATCAAAACCCAGCCACCTATAGTGCAGGAGCAAGTTTCTACGTGGAAAACGTAGAGGTAGATTATTCTTATACTCACCAATCAGTACTTGAAGGAACACATTACTTCAGTTTAGGTTACAAATTTTAAGCAGAAGTGAGGAGACAATAATGGCAAAAGCTTTCAATCGTTTCATACCGGCTTTCATTCCTCTTGTTTTCGAGTTAATACGCCAGTTTCGTCGTGATACGAATCACAACCAGAGCATCAAGAAGAATGATAAATCCCAAGAAAAACTGGGCACTATAGAACACTTACTGGTACGCTTAGAAAAGAAGGTGCAGTTTAACCGTGATGTGTATGTAAAAAGCTTTTCCCAACTAAGAATATGGCTAGCAATTAACTCAGCCATTCTTATTGCCATTGCTGTTAAGCTGTTCTTCTTTTAAAATAGAAACAAACTTAGTTAAGCATATAGGTGGGGTTTATAGCCCCGCCTATATTTTTGCCCAACCCCGCAAATATCAAATTCTTACTGCCGAAATGAAAGCGATTGTGAAGCTTATGTTGCTATTGCCAATTTAAGAGGCTCAAGTTCAACTATACTGGGTTTGGGAAAACTTAAGAAGGATTGAACACACAAAAATAAAAGAACCCTCACAAAAGGGTTCCTTGCTGAAACCTCAGGTGATTCCCACGTGATCCCCATGTGAACCCCACGTAAAAGCGAGGGAATCACGCAGGAAATTCCTCTGTAATACCAAAGATTGGTGCAAGGGCATAATAATGCTGTGTTGTAATGTCCAATGTATCGTCTAGGGCATTCACTACGGACAATTAAAATTCTGACCTGAAGTGCAGTGTGCTGCCAAGCTATTGGTGTATGTGCAATTAGCATCCGCACAGAGGACTCCAGACACAAATCGCTTTCACGTTAAAAGGTTGCATCCTGCGCAATGCAGCTTATCTTATCCAGTAAAGACATACAGGAGAAGATAAAATGGCTAAACTAAAATTACACGGTAACCCAATAAATACAATTGGCACTCTGCCTCGAATCGAGGGGAATGCTAAGGAATTTATTTTAACTGATAGCAAGCTTCAGGATCACACTTTAGCGGAATTCAAGGGTCAAAAGTTGCTGTTGAACATATACCCTTCCATAGATACGGGAGTTTGTGCCACGAGCGTACGCAAATTCAATGCAGAAGCCGCCAATATGCCTAACACGGTAGTACTGGGTATCTCGCGAGATTTGCCCTTTGCTTTGGGTAGGTTTTGCGCTGCGGAAGGGATTGATAGGCTGTTCACATTGTCTGAGCTAAGAAATCGTGATTTCGGAAAAGATTATGGTTTGGAGCTGATAGACGGAGCAATGGCGGGCTTACTTGCCAGAGCAGTGATTATCATCGATGAAGATGGAAAGGTAATCTACCATCAGTTAGTGGAAGATATAGTCATTGAGCCAGACTATAAGGCTGCATTGAAAGCATTAAACTAGACTGACAAAAAAAAAGGGTGTCTCAAATGAGGCACCCCTTATATGTTTAACCAACTTAAGTGGCTATTTCATTTCGTTTTCTATCTGTATGATGGAGAATCTTTTTTCTTAGGCGGATACTATCTGGAGTAATCTCCAATAGTTCATCATCTCCTATATATTCCATCGCTTGCTCAAGGGTGAATATGCGTGGCGGGATAAGCTTAATGGCATCGTCTTTACCGGCGGCACGATTGTTGGTAAGTTTCTTACCACGGCATACGTTTATCACCAAGTCTTTATCTTTGCTATGCTGCCCCACTATCATTCCTGCATAAACCTCGGTATTGGGGTTGATAAAGAATGTTCCGCGGGGTTGGAAATTGTTAAGCGAGTAACCCAAAGCCAATCCTGTTTCCATGGCTACCATCGAGCCATGAGTGCTGCCTGTGATTTCGCCCTTATACTCTTCATAACCAAAAAAACATTGGCTCATTATGCCAGTTCCGCGAGTTTCGGTAAGGAATTCATTGCGGCAGCCAATCAAGCCACGTGCGGGAACTTTGAATTCCAAGCGTGAATAGCCATCGGTAGGCGGAGTCATACTGGTAATTTCGCCCTTGCGTCTTCCCAGCATATCTATCACAGTGCCTACAAATTCTTCTGCTACGTCTATTACTGCAAGTTCAATGGGTTCAAACGTTTTGCCATCAATTTCTTTAAATAAAACCCGCGGCTTGGAAACCTGAAACTCATAGCCCTCTCTACGCATGCTTTCCATTAGTATCGAGAGTTGCAGTTCACCTCTTCCTTTAACGGTAAAGGTATCGGCGGAATCAGTTTTTTCCACTACCAAAGACACATTGGTTTGCAGTTCTTTCTGCAGCCTTTCCCATATCTTGTTGGAAGTTAGCCATTTGCCCGACCTGCCCATAAAGGGAGAATTGTTAATCACAAATTCTATGGCAATGGTGGGATCGTCTATAGTTATACTGGGCAAAGCGACGGGATTGTCCTTATTGGCGATGGTTTCTCCGATATCAATCTTTTCCAATCCTGCTATGGAGACGATATCTCCGGCATAGGCTACCTTTACTTCTTTCTTCTGCAAGCCTTCATAGGTAAATAGGTTGGTAACTTTATACAGAATCTTTTCTCCATTGCGCTTTAGCAGCAGGACTTCTTCTCCTTGGCTGATGGTGCCATTATGTATCTTTCCAGTACCCATTTTGCCGAGGTAGTTATCGTATTCAATTGCAGACGTAAGCATCTGGAAAGGCAAATGAATATCACCTTTAGTATCGGGTACTTCGGCAATTATCATGTCCAGTAAAGGGAATATGCTCTTTGGTTCATCGTTCAATTCTTCCACAGCGTAGCCATCTTTGCCAGAGGCATAAATAACAGGGAAATCCAATTGTTCATGGGTAGCGTTCAGCTCCAGAAACAGCTCGAATATCATGTCTAAAACATCATATGACCTCGAATGAGGACGGTCAATCTTATTTATTACTACAATAGGTTTCAAGCCCATTTCGAGGGCGTTTTTAAGCACGTATTTCGTTTGTGGCATAGGACCTTCAAAAGCATCCACCAGCAGAAGTACTGAATCAACCATCTTCATGATGCGCTGCACTTCGCCGCCAAAATCAGAGTGACCGGGGGTGTCCACCAAGTTTATCTTATAGTCTTTATATGTTAGAGAAGCACTTTTAGAAAATATGGTTATACCGCGTTCTTTTTCAATGTCGTTAGAGTCCATTATTCTCTCTACCATTCGTTCGTTTTCGCGAAATACGCCTGCCTGGCGAAGCATCGCATCAACAAGAGTGGTTTTCCCATGATCCACATGAGCTATAATGGCTATGTTCTTGATTTTCTGCATCTTTATCCTTCAAATTGTATAGATTAGTACCTATAAATCTGAAAGTGCCATATTAGTCAATGCAAGATATGAAGAATGTGGCAGTTACAGCAATATAACTGGTTTTTTTAGGGGCTTTATGTTATAGTTAACGATAAGTAGGTTTCGAATGCAGGTGGTTCCTCATTTTTGTTACAAAGATAGATAGGTTAATTAGATAGAACAACGCCACAATCAGAATGCAGATAATCACAATGCCTGAGGGCAGTAAAACTTCCATGCCTTTAATCTGATTGAGGATTGGCTTGTGCATAATAATGCAGATTACACCCCAGAACAAATACAATATTAACAAGGGAATGGACAAGATATGAATCCCTACCGCCGCTTCATAAACGTTAACTTTGTAATAGTTTTCCTGAGCTTTTTTTATGCAGCCATTGCTACAGATCAATGCCCAAGGTATCCAAAGCAAGTTTAGGTAAGGAATAATGAACGTCCAAACTAAATACCGCTTTTTAGACTTTTTGCCATCCGCCAACACAATTAGTTGAGACAGCAACACCAGCCATGTAATGAAAGCTGCAAAGCTTACAGCCATGACGAGTAAACTTGTCAAAACGGGCTTAGATAGCAACTCCCGATGAAAAAAAGGTACTGTTAGCATAAGGTTAGAAAGCATTTCGCTTACCTCCACAAATCACTTCTTTATCCTTGGAGACATTATTCTAAGTCCCCAAACGTTGTCCACATATTTTGTTCTATAAGACAAGTATGGTTCATACAAAACTCGTTCTGATATAAAAAGGTTGGCTTTCAGTGTAGCACCTAGGTACGCAAGTAGAAATATTACAACAAGAGAGTTGGTCTGGAAGGGCATTAATAGCTTGACAGATTGATATGGAATCCTATAAGAGGTGCGAGCTGAAGTGGTTTGCAGATGTGGTTTATGATAGCTGACAAAGTGCTACCACGCAGATGAATATAATTGAGGATATAGAGTAAAGAAATGGTGCTATTTTTAGTAGTGGCATGCTTGGAAAGAAGAATAGTTAAGAATGCCAGCCTTCGCGAGGTGAGTATTCACAGAGAGTATAAATGCGTATAAGAGTTTTAGGTTTATTACTTGTATTGGCAATGTGTATTAGCCTCTCCGCTCAGGAGCAGACATCTGTTCCCCGTAAGGTGATTATTGGGGGAGATTTTTGTTTTCCTCCTTACGAGTTTCTAAACGAGCAATCTATTCCCGATGGTTACAATGTTGAGCTTAGCAAAGCAATCTGCCGTCAACTCGGCTGGCAGCCGGAATTCCGCCTTGCAAAATGGTCATTAGTTCGTCAGTGGTTGGATAGAGGAGAGGTGGATCTCATTCAGGGGATGGCTTTCTCTGTTGATAGGGCAAAAACTATGAACTTCTCCGAGGCTCATGCTCAAACTTGGCGCTCAGTTTTTGTGCGAAAGAACTCTCCAATAAGAGAGATTAAGGACATCATTCATGCTTCAATAGTGCTCCAGAAAGGCGATATCTCCAAGGATTTCCTGAAACGAGTAAACTTCCAAGGGAACATCATTGAAGTTCCCACGCAGGAAGATGCTTTGAAATTGCTGGATTCTGGTAAGTATGATGCCTCCATTGTTACCCACATGAACGCTATGTACATTGTAAAACAAGAAAACCTAAAACATATTAAAGCACTTCCCTTTAGAATCATGCAGCGCGAATATTGTTTTGCTTCCCAAGACCCTAAACTAATCGATGAAGTTAACAATGCGCTTCTCATCTTAAGCCAGAATGGACAATTGGCAGCAATTCAGGAAAAGTGGTTCGAACACTATGATTTGTATTCCGAACTAGAACTTAATAGAAACACAACAACCTTACTTATCATTCACGGATTATTCTTCATATTCCTTATGGTATTGTTATTAAGCATACTGCTCTATAGAAATCGCAAATATAAAAAAACTCTAAGTGCCGAACAAACTAAAAGAGAATCAATCGAAACTGAACTTATGCGAGAGTATCGTATCTTTGAGAAAGGTCCAGTTATATTATACAAGATGCAATCTGACCCACCTAGAGCTTTGATGGTTTCTGAGAATATAGATCAATGGGGCTATTCTGTGGATGAAATCATTGCCATGGGCGAGGAATTCTCGGGTATCGTATTCTCCGAGGATAGGCTCACCTTCCTAGCCAATGAATCAATGGATGATTCTGGCGAATTCTTCGTAAAAAGGTATCGGATTTTAACTAAAACCGGTGAGATGCGCTGGGTGTTAGATTACGCCACCCTTATAGACAGTGTCCGCAATTATCCTCTTTACTATGGTTACATGATGGACATCACTGGGCAAACAAATCTTGAAGCTCAACTGCTGGAATCCAAAGAAAAAGCAGAATCAGCTAACACTGCCAAGGGGCATTTTTTGGCAACGATGAGCCACGAAATACGGACTCCGCTGAATGGAATTATGGGTTTCTTGCAAGTTTTGATGCAAATGGATGCCAGCCCAGAACAGAAAGAATACTACGAAATAATGTATTCTTCTGGGCGCAACTTAATGAAGATTATCAACGACATTCTGGATTTTTCAAAGATAGAATCCGGAAAGATGGAACTGATAATAAGCGATTTTAACCCCCGTATTCTTATAGACGATATCCTGAAAACTTTCATTATCCAGAATAAAAAACCAAATCTGGACATTCGCAGCCATATAAACGAACGCATTCCCAATGTATTGCATGGGGATCAGTTACGCCTCAAGCAAGTGTTCGTAAACCTGTTGCAGAATGCGGTTAAGTTTACCGAATCCGGTTACGTGGATGTAAGTGCCGATATCTATACTATCAGCAATGATGATATACGTATCCTCTTCTGTGTAACAGATACTGGCATAGGGATAGACCCCCGTAAACAGCAGGATATCTTTGATAACTTTAGCCAAGCCGATTCCATGGTTACCAGCAAGTATGGCGGAACGGGCTTAGGGCTTTCTATTGTGAAACGTTTAGTGGAATTGATGAATGGCTTTATCTGGGTGGAGAGCGAACACGGGACTGGTAGCAGTTTTTTCTTTATCCTGCCCTTCGCCATTAATACAGTCCAGCCAGAACGCGAAACTACCCATGCAAGTCACCCTGAGATTAAGCTCCAGCATCTTCCCGGTATGGAAGTTCTGATTGTGGAAGACGAACCTATCAATCAAATAGTAACCCGTCGCCAACTGGAAGGCTGGGGAATTAAAGTGAACATTGCCGCAAATGGTCAGGATGCTCTTGATTATTGCAGTGTGCGAACCTTCGATGCTATTCTCATGGATATCCAGATGCCTTTGATGGATGGTATCACTGCCACCAAAATCTTGCGAGAGCGAGAAAAAGCCACTGGTAAACATACACCTATTATAGCCTTTACTGCCGCTGCATTAGTTGGCGATAGGGAGAGATTCTTGGCTGCCGGAATGGACGCCTATATTGCCAAACCGATAGACATGAATCTGCTGTATAGCTGCCTGCGGACATATGCCAAAACAAAACAAGTTTAAGGGAGTATAGATTATGGATGAGCCGACTAGCACTTTAAGAAAAATCCTGTTTGTGGATGAACCTTTCATGGATAATAGTGCTCCACGCAGCATGCGCTCTCTGTTTTTATGGGAGCTGCTCTGTGAGAATTTTGATGCTGACCTATTGCTGCTAAAGACCAGTGCTTACAAAGAAATGCCGGTTGCCAGCCACTTTGGTTACGATAAATTGTACTCTCTCAGTTTGGCAGAGGCAAATCAGCTTTTCCCAGAAAGCTACCATATTCTTGGATCAGGGCAAGCAGAACGCTTTGCCCACTTTTTGGACAGTAAGCGCTACGAATTGATAGTTTTTGCCGGATTGAGCTGCCTACCTTTGCTATATCTTGCCAAAAAGACCCTGCCCCACTGCAAGTATATTATAGACATAGACCGCAACTATTTGCCTGAGGCAGAGGCAAGATGGAAAGCAAATAAAAAGCTGGAATCCGTCAATAACTTGTGGGCTTATACCCGTCAACGTTTGTGGGATAAGTTTCTATTGAAATCTGGCACTTACTGCTTTTTTGCTAATCCCTTTGATGCCGTTAATATGCAGGGCACTTTCAAGCTTAAGCAGGATAATTTGCTTGTATTTCCCCTACCCATGGCGGAACCGCAAGAGACAAGTGATTCAAAAACAACTCCGCTCTTGCCCGACAAAAGGTATATCCTGTTCTGGGGTTTCGAAAGCAATCAAGCTAACCTGGATGCAGCTAAAACCCTCGTTTCCGAAATATATCCCCGTATATCTAAGAAACTGGTGGAGAAGGATATCGGCATCACTATCTGCGGTAATGAACAGTTGAAGAGTGTATGCGGCGGCAGGATACAGTTTGCAGACGTAGCGGAGATGGCAGAGATAGATTTCCGACAACTGTTAAGCACTGCACTATTCGTATTGCTACCTTTGTCCGTGCCTGATTCTGAAGGACGCATCCTGCAATGTGCCGCAGCCGGGAAAGCACTTATATGCACCAACGTCAGCATATCAGGCTGGCAATTGGCAGAAAACTGCGTAAAAACTGCCATAACAGCGGAAGAACTAGCACCCTTAGTTATCCGCTGGATGCAATATCCGCGCGAGGTGGAATCTTCTGCCAACAACCTGAAGCAATACTGTGAAGAGAACTATCAGCGCAAAACCTTATCGGACACTATTCTAAACACAATAAGCACTTGGATGGGTGATAATGACCAATAATGTGCGCCTAGTACTTATCGGCGGGGGAACCTGTTCTGGTAAAACCACTATTGCCCGCGCCATTGGCATGAGGCTTAATGATTTGAAGACGGTTATCATCTCTCACGATAATTACTACAAGGATTTAAGCCATTTGGAACCTGCTGCGAGGGCAAAGGTTAATTTCGACCATCCCGATTCCATCGACACTCCCTATCTGCTTACCGATATTCAAAAGATGCTTGCCGGTGAGGCGGTGAATATTCCTGATTACGATTTCAAAACCCACTGCCGCGTTGAAGGCAGCACCTGCGTAGCCTTTGCGGATGTGATTATTCTGGAGGGAATTTTCGCCCTTTATTATCCCGAACTTCTGGAACTTTCAGACCTGAAGATATATGTGGATACAGATTCAGATTTGCGCCTGGCAAGAAGGATGCAACGAGACATTATAGACCGTGGTAGAAGCGTGGAAAGCGTGCTTGACCAATACCTGCAAACCGTGAAACCCTCGCACGATGCCTTTATTGAACCCACCAAGAAAAATGCCGATCTCATCATCCCCGGCGATAAAGAATTTGATAAAGTGTTATATATGCTAAACGGTTATCTACTTTACGAATTAGTTAGCAGTAGCAAAGCGAAAGCTAAAATGGGATGATTTCGCTTGACAAAACTTAGCAGTCTAATTTTGTGTTTGCTAAAGTAGCCATTGGCACTTATACTATAATTTGAACATAAACAGATAATTTATGGAGGTAACAATGAAACTAAGACCTATTGAAGACCGCGTTGTGGTAAAACTCCACTCCGCTAACCAAGAGAAAACCATTGGTGGGATTATTATCCCAGATACAGCGAAAGAGAAACCTCAGATTGCAGAAGTTACTGCCGTGGGTACCGATGAAGAGCTGCAAAAAATAGTAAAAGTAGGGGACAAAGTCCTTTACGGTAAGTATTCTGGCACAGAAATTGAACTTGATGGTGAAAAGCTGCTTATTCTCTCTAAGAGCGATATTCTCGCAATCGTAGAGTAATATTATGGCTATCATTGAAACAAGCACCGCCACCTTCGAAAGCGATGTCCTGAAATCCGATATACCTGTACTGGTGGATTTTTGGGCACCTTGGTGTGGACCTTGTAAAGCTCTTACACCAATCGTAACCAAACTTGCCGACGAACTGGACGGCAAAGTGAAAGTTGTTAAACTAAACGTTGATGAATGCCCCGATATCGCCGGCAAATATTCCATTATGTCCATCCCCACTCTGTTAATCTTTGTGGGTGGAGCCGTTAGCGATCAACTGATCGGTTTAGTACAAAAAGAAAAGATACTGGATAAGCTGAACAAGCATATCTAAATTGATGTAAGCTAATAAAAAGCAATGCCCGGAGTATTCTGCTCTGGGCTTTTTGCATATATGGCTTAAAAAAGCAAGTTTCATCTTGACAGAAATCTGATATGCAAATCCTTTTATTTTCAGGTGAAAATGTACTGAAGATAAGGAGCTGTGCTATGTATAAAACCTTAATTGTGCTTGTTTTATGTTGTTTGCTGTTTAGTTGTGAGAAAAAACCTACTCAGGTAACCGTGAGAGATAGCAATCAGGATTCCGTTGCACATATGGGACCCAATCCTGATATTATGGGCAACACGGAGATATTTTTTATTCCCAATACCATCCAGGGTTCGGCTATATGGGTGATAAACGGTCCTGGCGCAAATGTAGGTATGGATATCCGCGATAAGCATAACAATGCTTTTATCTACTATGCCGATAGCTACATTGCTGCCAGCGGTAACACCGCCCAAACGGGCACGCAGATTCCTTGGGATAGGTGGCTTAAGGTGCGGATGGTTATCTATAAATCCGGGCTTGCTGGCTGGGTGGTTAGCTTTCTTAATGCCTTGGGGATGGACTTTTTCGATTCTCTGGAAAACTATATGATAGAACAGGTTTATGAGAACGAGGTTTACCTAAGCCCCACTGGCAAAAGGATTAGCACTGGTGTTAGGCAGGTGGATTTCCAGCATGAATACAACAGGTAACCTGCTGCTATAAAAAGTAGTTAGTGCACCTTCCTTGCTTTAAACACAGGCAACCACCAGGTAAATCCGAGGTGATCCCCAGGTCGCCACGTGGGAATCACGTGGGAATCTCCTCTGCAAAACCTGAGATTGCAGGAAGGCATCGTAGGGTAGCACTCCGATGCTACTAAACTTGAGCTAAGGCTGAGTTCTTTTTTTTAACACAGAGAAAAGCAGAGAAAAACAGAGTTTTTAAAAAGAGGCAAAGACGAACATCGTAGGGTAGCACTCCGATGCTACCAAACTTGAGCTATGGCTGAGTTCTTTTTTAACACAGAGAAAAGCAGAGAAAAACAGAGTTTTTAAAAAGAGGCAAAGACGAACATCGTAGGGTAGCACTCCGATGCTACCAACCACAAGTGTGGAGTCGTTTAGGCATAAACGAACCACAAACCTACTCCTTGTTTTGCAGCCTAAAGGACTACACCGATAGTGTTGCCTGCGTGTGGCAAAGCACCTTAATTGCGCTGTAGTCCTTAGCTCCCTTAGGGTAAGAGGTAAACGTATAATTTGTGAAGGAGCTAACGACTCCAGGCACATTGTTTCTTCTCAACCTCAAGACATCTCGCCCCTCGCCCTCTTGATTCCAGTCCCAGCCTATGCCGGGAGAGACCTTAGCTGGAATGGCGGGAGTAAAACCCCGAATAGAGTTCTATTCTAATCTTGGTTCTTTAGGATTTCCAGCACGCGCTCGAAGATATAACCCACGTGGATGCGATTAGTAAGATCAAGTTTTTCCACATCGATTTCCAGGACAGGAGCATTGTGAAAACCCAGCTTTACAACGTTAGCTCCGTAGGCTTTATACCAGTGATTCAGGTTATTTATCTCCGTGGATTTCCATCCGCCTTCGATTTCCATTTCCCGTCCGCGTTGCTGGATGCGTTCCCAAGCCAAGGATGGGCTTCCCTGTAAAAGGATGATAAGGTCTGAAGAGGGGAGCTGCCTGTTAACAGTTTGGAACTGTGTAACCAGATTGTCTAATTCGTCATCGGTAAGCAATCCGTCTGCATGGAACTGATTGCAAAACACC
This sequence comes from Candidatus Cloacimonadota bacterium, assembly GCA_028681035.1. The sequence goes on along the minus strand of JAQUJJ010000035.1, from coordinate 801 downwards.
AACAAATCTTCTGGAAGTGAGCGGTCTTTCACGTAGCTTCCATCTCCGCTTTTACCCAGCAGCCGTTGCTTGGCTCTCATTTCCAGAAAGTGTAGCTGCAAATCGTAGCAATAGGTTTTCTTATCTCCCAGAAACTTCTCCAAAAGGGGATTCTCTTCCGGTTTTTCATACAGGGTATTTATCTTAAGGCTGCGTCCCATAATGGCGGTGAGCGTGGATTTCCCCAGCCCCACATTGCCGGCTATGGTTATCAGTTTCGGGTGTTCTGCCAAGTATTGTTCCAGGTTACGCTCTACATCAATTGCTTTTAGCGTGGCTTCCGTCTGCGGCAAAGTAACCCATTCACTGATACCCGGGCTGGAAACACGCAGTCTCAAAGCTTTCACCTGTTCTGCCACCAGATTAATGGTGCGACGCTGCCACTCTGCTTTATCCACTGCTTTATCTGCATCAATAACAAGCACAGGACACCCAATATGGTGAGCTATGAAATCCTCATACAGATTATTTAGCAGTTCAAGGTATTCCGCAGAAATAGCCAGTTCGCTTTCGCGTCCTCTCTCTCTTATTCTTGCGCGTAGGGTGGGAACATCTGCCTTGAAATACACCAAGAGGTCTGGTTCTTTTATTTGTTCTGTCATCAGTCTGAAGGTACGTTGGTAAGCGATAAACTCTGGTTCTGACATATTCTGCAGAATGCGCTGAGCTTTGCCGAAAATGTGATAATCCTCTGCGAGAGTCCTGTCTTCCAGCACAATCCCCCTACAAGTTTGAATCAGCTTCTGCCTATCTAATCTGCCA
>JAQUJJ010000165.1 GCA_028681035.1 Candidatus Cloacimonadota bacterium | reverse complement strand
CTGAACGCCGCAGCTGCCGCTGGTGATATTATCTCTGTGTTGATGAAGCCTGTAGGCAACCCTGCAGCTACCGCAGTTATAATGACTTACACCTCAGCTAATCTTGACGCTGGTGCCGACATCACCGCTGGCGTAGTTGGTGTGGCTGCTTTTGATGGTGAACTTGTTGGAGCTAAAATTGTTTCAACTGGGGCTGCAGCTGGCGTAGATGCAGCTAACACTTCAAAGTTTGAGCTTAAGGTTGGAGCAGTTAAAATATCTGAACTAACATTTGATGATGCTGTTCTCTTCCCCGGTGCAGGTGAAGTGGCTGATCTGCCTCTTGTGCCTCCGGTAGCTGTTCAGACTAATGATGTTATCACATTGGACGTAACAAATGGAGCTACAGCAGATCTTCCTGTATTTGTTGTTCAGCTTTTCTTTGTATAAGAGAATGAAGGAAATAAAGGAGGTAATTAAATATGCCTAGTAAGCAACAAGTACATATTGATAAAGTATTAACTAATCTGAGCGTCAAGTACGTTCAGGATGCTTCAAACTTTATCGCTGGCCAAGTCTTTCCTATGGTGCCGGTAGCAAAACAGTCAGACCTGTTTTATACCTACCAACGTGAAGACTGGTTCCGCGATGACGCCCAGCTGCGTGCCATGGGAACAGAATCCGTTGGCGGCGACTACGAGCTGGGGACAGACACCTATTACGCTCAGCGGTATGCTTTCCATAAAAACGTTTATGATGAAGAGCGTGCAAATTCAGATGACCCGCTTTCACCTGATGCTGATGCTACGATGTTTGTCACAGATAAAATCTTGCTCAATAAAGAAAACAATTGGGCTAGAACATTCTTCCGTGCAGGTGTTTGGGCTACTGACCTCACAGGTGCTGCAGTAGCTGCTGCTCCGAACCAGGTGGTGTTCTGGGATGACTATTTGAACTCAGATCCTATCATCGATATCAGTGAGCGCTCCACGACTATTGCTGAAGTGACAGGTAAAGAGCCTAACACTCTCGTTCTTGGTCGTCGTGTATATAATGCTCTTAAGCATCACCCTGATATCATCGATCGTATTCGCTTTTCACAGAAGGGTGTAGTTACGACTGATCTGATGGCAGAACTCTTTGATGTTGATCGTATCCTGGTTGCTAATGCAATTCAGAACGTAGCCAACAAAGGTCAGAATGCTCAGATGCAGTACATTCTAGGTAATAACGCATTGCTTTGCTACACAGCTCCTTCAGCTGGATTGCGCATGGCAAGTGCAGGTTATACATTTACCTGGACTGGTTTGATGGGTTCCGCTGCATGGGGTGGACGTATTAACAGAATCCCGAACCCGCTGCTTGGAATCGGTACAGAACGTATTGAAGTTGAGCTTTGCTATGACATGAAAGTTATTGCAGCTGATATGGGAGTTCTCTTCTCTAACATCGTAAGATAATGAGGTGAGCTATGCATAAACGTTTTATTGTTACTCGTTTGTGGGTTAAGTATGGCAGGCAGATTTACCGTCAAGGTGAACTCCTGCCAGCCACCTTCACAGAGCGTGATGTGTATAGAAACATTTATCCTAGCAGGATAGGTGAAGTTACACTAACGGATGAAGAGCTGGCCAAATTGGAACCTATCGAAGAGATACAGGAGCCAGAGGTGATCGAAGCTCCCAAACCTGAACCTGAACCTGAACCTAAGGTCGAAGCCAAGACTGAACCTAAACCTGTAAAGGTCAAAGAGGAAGTCAAAGCGAAACCAGTACCTAAGGCTAAGAAGGCTCCGGTTAAAAAGGCTCCCACCACTGGTGCGAAGCCTACTAAATAGTAAAGGAGGAGGGCCAAATGAGTTGGAGTTATGACCCTGAAAATTTAGCTACTTCAAAGAAAGATCAAGTACGCTTTAAGTTGGGCGATACTGTAGAAGCAGATGGCCTTCTTCAAGACAAGGAAATAGAATATCTACTGGAACAAGCCAATGGCAATGTATTAGCGGCTACTCTACAAGGATGCCAATCAATTATCTCTCGTCTATCGGGAATGATTGATTTTTCGGTGGGTCCTTATTCTGAATCACATGGTAATCGTTTAGCTTCTTATAGAGCTTTATATGATCAGTTGATGTTACAGATGTCAGGCATGAATCCACCGATTGGAGCTAAGCCAACTACTGGAACTATTTTTAGTTATGATATGATGGCTAAGGATGGATGTGGACATGGATAAACGTGTAAAAAGTCTTATGTTTACTACTCCTGTAACAGTCTTCTCTGCTGATGCAAAAGATAGTATGGGAGACAGGGTTGCAACCAAATCAACAAACACCATGGGATATGTATATGACGAAGTACTTACAATTACCAATTATTTAGGTGAAAGTGAGATATCTTCTCGTCAAATTTATCTTCCTTTAGATGCTGTTTCACAAATTCGGCCTTCGGACTTAATTACTTGCTTAGACAGTACAAAGTCACGAATTATAAAAATAAAAGAATACCGCGGAAGAAATGGTCAAACTTTAATAGGAGTAGTTTATTTACCATGAAAGCTGAAATAATTTTAGATTCACTTAGTGCTTCAATGGTAATGAATAGCTTGACAGCTCAGCGCTCCATAGTAAGTGCAGTAGCACAAACAGCAGTTAACAGTGCGGCCAACAAAGTTCTAGATAAGGCACAAGAAAAAGTACCCGTAGACACTGGAGCTTTAAGGAGTAGCGGTAGAGTTGATCCTGAATGGGGTGATGATGAGCTAGCTGTAAGCATCATTAGCTATGGAAGCAGAGGAGTAGGAAGACACAATACGCCGACGGCAGTATATGCACCAATAGTTCACGAGTTAAGAAGTGACAAAAACCCGGAAAGCTACAAATGGTTAGAAAAAGCTTTGCTTGAATCGGGAGAAGATTTCCGAGCAGAAGTCAGACGATTGATTGGACAAGCATTACAAGATTAGGAGTTGTTATGGATAATTTTTTAGAAAAACTAATTTCATATTTGTCCGTACATAATGTGGCTCCTGCCTTAATACAAGCTTCTGATGTTGATCGTGAAAAATCTTACTTATTTGATCTACCTGGTGATAAAGATGATCCAGATGATGTATTTGTTTTTAACAATTATCATACGAGTCATGCTTCTGCGACAGCAAAGAATGTAGGAATTAAATATGTACAAGTAATTGTGCGTGCTAGCTCACAGCAAAATGCCCATTTGAGGATTTTTACATTGTACAAATTTTTATTGGAACAATCCGATGTTGATCAGGTGGATGGTAATATCAGGTATTTAGATTCAGACACTTGGGTAATTTTTGATTGTAATCAAGGCCCCATAAAGATAAAGATAGATGAACAGGGAAGACATATATGGGGCTTATCCTTCCCTGTTAAAACAAATTTATTTTAAAGGAGTAATTACTTATGGCAACAATTGGTCTTAGAGATGTACATTATGCTTTACTAACTAGCGACCCTGCCACAGGCACTGCCACATATGCTGCACCTGTAAAGGTAATTGGCGCAATTACCGCCAATATTAACCCTAACGCATCTTCAGCTACATTGTTTTACGATGATGGTCCTGGTGATACTGCAGCTACTTTAGGTGAAATCACCCTAGAGCTCAATTTGGCAGACATTCCGCTAGCAACTCAGGCGGTGTGGTTAGGTCATGACTATTCAGGAGGCATTCTTAAACGTAAGGGTGGTGATACACCTCCGTGGTTGGCCATTGGCTTCCGCACACTGAAATCCAATGGTGCGTATCGCTACATGTGGCTGAACAAAGGTAAATTTACTGTTCCTGAAGAGGATTATAATACTAAAGGTGACTCAATTGAATTTGGAACACCCACAATTACTGGTTCTTTTGTTAAGAGAGACTGTGATGATGAGTGGGAGAGAACTGCAGATGAAGATGATGATGATTTCAATCCTTCATACATTTCTACTTGGTTCTTGGATCCTGTAACAGTTGCTGGAGCCTATGACACTAAAGATTATGGAACATCTAAAATTACTATTGCAGGGCCGGCAGCTATGGTAGGTGCTACTATTGCACTTTCAGCTAATGATTCTGTAAATGCAGGAGAAGAAACTGCTGCATGGACTTCTAATGCTTTGGCTGTTGTATTAGCTGATGGTGTTAAGTATACTAAAGCAGGTATGCAGGCAATCATTGATAATGCTACAGGTACAGCACCTGGCAAGTTAACTTATCTGATGGATAAAGATTTAGACGCTGATAAAGATATTAGTGTAACTTTGACATTGGCTGTTGATTAATTATTTATGGGAGGAACGTAATAATGGCAGACAAAAAAGTAAATCCTACCTTAAAAGATATGCGCCCAGAAAAAGGCGCATATCTTATAGGTAATTTTGATGGAAAAGATAGGTATATTCGTTTTGACCTAAATGCTTTTGCTGAAATGGAAAACATTTATGGCGATATGGAACAAGCTGAATCTGCTTTAGCAAAAGGCTCAATTAAAGAAATTCGTAGAATTCTTTGGATAGGATTAATCTGGGATGAAGCTATTTTAGATGAAGTTACAGGTGAACCTGTTGGATATAAAATTACTCCTTACCAAGTTGGTACTTGGCTGGATACATCTAATATGTCCGCGGTTATTAAAGAATTGACAATGGCTATTAATGCTTCTTTACCCGAAGAAGATGAAGCTATTGCAGCTAATGTAACTCCTATAACTAAGCATGCTCTAGCTGCTGCAGGAGAAGAATCTGACCCAAACTAATGAAGCCCAATGCTTATTGGGATTGGGCCTTATATTATTATGTAGGCACTGTAGTTTTACATATGTCCCCGGGAATTTTTTGGCGTTGTACTCCTAGAAAGTTTAATGCATTGTGCAAAGTACATGCGGAAATGAATTCTAGTAGTGAGACAACATCAGGTGCAAAAGGTAAAAAGAAACCGATTGCAACACGGCCTGACACTTATATAGATAACGTAATTTTTTAGGAGGATAATGCATGGCTAATGTAGGTTCGCTAGATGCACAATTAAGATTAGATATTAGTAATTTTGCCTCAGGCATAAAAGAAGCAATTGCATTAACACATTCTTTGCGTTCCTCTCTAAACGAAGCTATGGGGGCTGGATCCGGCTTCTATAATCTAGCTGGTGACATGGAAAATATAGGCGAGGATATTAAAACCTTAGCCTCTTTAGTTCAAGACTTTAATGCTGAAGTAAATCAGGCAGGTAAGCTTGATGGCTTTGTACAAGTGCAGCAGCACACTGCTGGGCTGACGGAAAATCTTCGTCAGTCAGCTTTTGCTTTAGATAATATCAGGAAGCAACTTATTAATATTGAGCCGCGTATGGGACGTGTAGCTCAGCTAAGTAAACAAATTACTCCAGGATCTGTTGGTGAGCTAGAGATGGAAAATCTAGTCCAATCAGGTCTAGGTGACTTATTACTTATGGGTCCAGGCGAAGAACTGATGACTGTAAGTGAAAAAGTAAAACAAGTAGGTGCAGATGCGGCTGCAGTAGCCACAGAAGTTAAAGAAACAGCAACACAAACATCTGCAGCGAGTGATAAGGTAGATGATTGGACACAAAATGCTAATATGGCAAAAGAGGCCGCCAAGGGTTGGGCTTCATCTACTAGAGAAGTCGCAGAAGAATCTCGTCGAGCAGCTGCAGAGGCAGCTAAGAGTGCAAAGCCTCAACAATCAGGCACTGGCTTTGCTTGGCCAACTTTAAAAGATTCACGTGTTTGGAAGGGACTTGAAAAGAGTGCTAGAAAATATGAGCGTGATTTATTTAAAGCTGCTGCGCACCAGGAGAAAAATAGATTAGCTTCTAAAGACATTAAGCGTATTATAGGTGGAATTGTTATTTCACAGGTCTTCTATAAATTACTTGATGTTATGAATCAATTAGTAAAGAGTTCAATCGAATTCGCCAATAATATGGACCAAGCTGAAATCGCCTTTAAATACCTATTGAAAGATGGCGATAAGGCAAATGCAATGGTAAGGCAGCTACAAGATTTTAGTATAGCTTCTCCATTACAAACTGATGATGTCATGAATGCTACGCGACAGCTAATGGCCATGGGATTTGAAGCTAAAGAAATTATTCCTACTTTAAGTGTTATGGCTGACACCGCTGCAATATTTACTAGTAGTGCAGGTGGAATGGCTGAAATGATATCTGGTATCACATTGGCCATAGGTCAGATGAGATCATCAGGTAAAGTAATGACACAAGAAATGCGTCAGCTTTACAATGCAGGCGTACCAGTATTTGAAATCATGCGTGAAGAGCTTAATCTGACTGCAGAAGAGGTTCGTAATATAGGTAAGATGAACATCGATTCTGAATTAGGTGTTAATGCTTTATTACGTGGACTACAAAAACGATATGCTGGTGCGGCTGAAGAATTTACTAAGACTATACCGGGAGCTCTTGAAGTTATTCAAAAGAACTTCCGTTTGATATTTACAGAATTATCCGAAGAACCACGAGCAGGATTAAGTGAGTGGCTTAATAAAGTTGCGAATAGGTTTAAGGCTTTTACTGCTATTACTAGAGCGTATGGCCCTGGTGGACTTATGCAAGCTCTATTTCCTCCGCACTTACATGAACCTATTAGACGTTTAATTGGAGCATTCCAACAGTTGGGTAGTGCTTTAGCTATTGTTGGTAAAATATTACGTGATATATTTGGTGGCGCCCTTTCTTACATAATAAGAGTAATGGGAGCTATTTTGCCCTATATCTCAGCATTTGTACATGGGTTAGCTCAAGCACTACAATGGATCTATACTGTAGTTCCATGGGTGAGACAACTAGCACAAGCTTTTGTAGCTTTGCTAATTGTTGTTGCTGTAGTTAGAGCTTTAAAGGGTTTATATAACCTTCTTAGAATTGGTAAAATAATTAAATGGTTTATAGGTGGTGTTGGTAAATTAGTAAAAGCCTTTGCAGCTTGGGTAACAGGTGCAAATGTGGCTACAGCAGCCAACGCCAGGTTAGTAGCATCCTTGCTACTAGTTATTGCTGTTTTAGCTTTGATTGCTAGTCGCTCCAGTAAAACTAGAAGTGCCTTAAATAGGTTGTGGGATTCTTTTAAAAATATTGGTGTTGGTGTTGATACTGCGGATATATTGCAGCCAGACTTTAAAAAGCAAGTTGATGTT
>JAQUJJ010000164.1 GCA_028681035.1 Candidatus Cloacimonadota bacterium | reverse complement strand
TGCTGGTGCCCTCTCACCCGAGGGAAATGGCAAGATCATCTGGCTCGGGAACCTGGTACACCCAAACTATGCGATCTGTCAGTTTCAGGAGCTCATATTAAGCGATTTACGGGCAGATAATCCCGATCTGGATACAAGATACCAGTCAGTGCTGAAAACGCACCAGAAAGCGATTTTGCGCTTCTCACTCGAAGATATGCAGGGCAAGTCCACCTGGGAGGCTCAATACCCCGCTGCCACTCTGCCAAGCTTACGAGCCAAGTTCGGGCAAACCGGATATCAAAGAGAGATGCTTGGTCAGCCTGTTATCGAAGGGAACATCTTCAAGAACCACTGGTTCACCAAGTATAGAACACTTCCTGACCCGTCCAAGATGAAGCGGGTCTGGCTCTATGCTGATCCTGCCTGGGGAGAGAAGGGCTGTTACAAGGCTGTCATCTCTATTGGATATGACGGTAACCGCTTCTATGTGATCCATGTCTGGATACGGCAGACTGAGAACACCAAGTTCTTCAGATACTACTATGATGCCTATCAGGAGCTTGATCGAATCTACAGAGTAAAAGCCAGGGCAGCCTGTGAAACTACTTATGGTCAGGCACGTATTCTTGCTGACTTCGACAGGTGGGCTACTGATAACCATCTACCACCGATATCGCATCGCATCAAGCGTATAGATAACAAGGATAACAAGAACCTGCGCATAGAACGCACCGAAACCATCATTGAGACAGCCAAAATATTGTTTCCCGATGGTCAGGACACACCAACCCTGATCAGTCAGTTCCTCACCTATCCTGATGGCTATATCGATGGCTGTGATGCTCTTGCTGGATGCTTGGAACGCTTCTCGGAATACGATATCGGCAGGAATAGAGTCAAAGTCCGGAGGTTCAGTTTCTAATGAACTACTACGATAAGCTCATGCTTGAGTACTACCGGGTCCTCAATAATGCCTGGAAGACCGAGATCCGAGATGCTACAAGACTTGCTATACAGATGCTGAGTGACATGCCACGAGCAGAGAAGATCAACAGGGACTCCATAGATAAGCTTATGGGCATCATCAATACCCAGTTGGGAAATGACTTCGCAGCTCTGGTCAATGAGCCCACCAAGGCGATAATAGACCGCTGTGTGCGACTCGGACTCAAGGACACCCAAGTGCAAGCCCCAACCAAGACATCTATAGGTCTCTGGGGTATCGAAGATCAGCACTTATCATCCACTATCCAGAAACAACAGTTGTTCTGGATCGGCAATCACTTTGAAGCTGACGTCAGACAAAACTTCGCAGACACTCTCTCCAAAGCTATTGAGCAAGGCTATACCAAAGAGATGCTTGCAGATACTCTCAAAGACCAGTTCAATGATCTATCAAACAGATCATCCCATTATTGGCAGGGACTGGCAGAGCATACCGCCCTCAGAATACGAGAGTTCGGAAGATTACAAGGCTACAAGAAAGCTAAAGCCAGATACTACAAGCTCGTGGTGATCATGGATGACCGCACCAGTGACATCTGCCGGGCTCTGGCAACCCAAGATAGGGTCTATCCCCTTAACGATGCCCTGGAAGTGATGGATAACCTGATGGCTCTGGATACCAAGTCCAGCAGCCTCGATGATGCCCGGGAATACATCAAAGCACTCGCACCATGGATCAAAGACGATCAGATAGAATACGACTCAGAGATGAATCCTGTAGGTGTCTCAGGAGCGCATACTCCGTTCCCACCGTTTCACTGGAAATGTAGGACAACGACAGTGATGTTTTAAAATCTCATTGACATTTATGTGTCGCACTCTTGAGTGACTGTCAGGAGTAACAAGATGATAAATTGCATACTTAACATAGACCCTCCATTGGTTGGTAGTTTTATATACCCACATCTATTAAAGATTCAAGACTATCTAGTTAACATAGCACCTGAGAATAAGGCTAGAATGTTTGATATTTGCGCTAGAGGTCTTGAATTCCAGATACTAGATTTAGATCGCAATATTGCTCGATCCTGCTCAGTAAAACGCAGGATCGAGTTATCAATAAGCTTGATAGAGAGATTATGGGGATTTTGTTTCGCATCATACATGCTTTGTTCAAAGTATATAATGGGTAAGTACTATGGTAATCGAGAATCCATCATGATCGATTTTGATTTAACAGATCCTCTCACAATTGATACTGTAACAATTGTGAAAACTATTGAAAAAGATAAGCTTACTATAGAGGACAGTCAGATATTGTCCATGATTTACAACAAGTATTCAAGTGATGATGGGTACGATGTAGCGTTAGTTTTATTTGCAATGTCATTGTCGTACATTACACTACACGAAATAGGACATATAGAGCTTGGGCATATTAAAGATGAAAATAAAGAGCATACTATGGAATCTGAGAAACAAGCAGATGAATTTGCGCACGAATGGGTTTTATCATTCCTACAGGGGCAAGATGCATCTGACAAGATATTTAGGTCTAGAGTTCTTGGTGTGGCAAATGCGAATTTGTTCTTGGTGTTTAGCAAGCTGCGGAAGTACAAAGTAGGGAGCGACACATTTGAGGATGAGGAACATCCTCCAGCATATGATCGGTTGTCATGGGCAGTAGGGTCTTATATAAATTCCGAACTAGAAAACGACCAGATTTGGAGTTATGTTGTTGCCATAATAGCTCTTTATGCATACAAATATGCAAAAGTAACTCTTTCCGAAGGATTCGACACATTCTATGATGCTGCTCAAGCTTATTTTAACATCTTCTCAGATCATTCATTGTAGTGTCTTGTTTGAGTAAGTAAGACATGATAGCTTTACTTCTTTGATAATTCGAAGACCATAATATAATCACAAGCATGATCTAGCATGGTTATTACTTATGCTCTTTTCCATGCATGATAGACAGCTTAGAACTATGGGAGAAACGTTATCAGCAATGCAGTGTTTGGTTTGTTAACTTCTTGCACAAGAATTGGTTGAAAATCACGAAAGAACTAATCATTGACAAGCAGCAGAACTGATACATTCTTGTCCAGTTTGTTTGACAACCAACCAATGATATATTTGAGGATTTATGAACCATATCCAGTATAAGAACTTTTTGGACGAGTTGTTCCCTGCTCATTTACGAGTTATGCCACAAACCACTGATGTCTTTGAGATTGATCTGGCTTGGAATGAATACATTAATCTTAAGACTGAGCAAGAGATAATAAAACGAAGTGCTTACATACAATCAGTAAACGGGAAAACGACAAATCATTATAAAATATGTAACTCAAGGGACATGAGTGAATATAAAGGGAAATCAATATTCACCAGATCGTTTTTCGAAGCTAACAAGTATTCTTCAAACTATGGCACACATGGATTCTTCCCATATCGGGGGAAATTCCACCCTCAAATGATAAAAGCCCTTATTAATATTATGGGGCTAACTACTGACGATATCTTACTAGATCCGATGTGCGGTAGTGGCACTGCCTGTATCGAGGCCTCCATGATTGGTTTGAACTCAATTGGTGTTGATATAAGCCCATTTTGTGTTATGATGTCCAAGGTCAAATCTAATTCTCTTGGATCGGATCTCCAGTTATCATGGGACGAAAGTTATGTCTCATTAATGGTCGATTACTACGAAACTATATTCCCGAAAGATAGCAGTATAGACAGATTTGTCCAGATGCCTTTTTCGAAGATCATTAGTCGATCATCAGAATCCCACGTTTACGACGTTCAGACATTCCTTCAGTTGGTTTATCTAGATGCTATGGGTTATGCGAGAAGAAGAAAGAACAAATGCACGAAGGACGTCTTTGGGGAAGTACTAGAGAAGTATTGCGTTACCCATAATAAGTGGATAATAACCAGGGATGAGTTGTCATTAAGCCTCGGACAGAGCAATTTCCACGTTTCTGATATACAAGACCTACCGCTTAATGATGACTCTGTAGATGGGATAATAACGTCACCCCCCTACTCATTCGCTATTGATTACGCAGATAATGATAAACCTCAACTGGATTACTTAGGTATAGATACAGGCGAGTTGAAGTCCAGGATGATAGGACTCAGAGGTGAGACAAAGAAAGAGATAATAAATAATTATCTGCTGGATATGGAGCACGCTATATATGAAATGCGGAGAGTATTGAAAAAAGGTCATTTCTGTACGATTATTATCGGATCTAATGCAATCCAAACTGGAGGTATACGGTTAGAAGAAATGCTCCGTATATATGCCTCTCAGTGCAATTTAACACTCATCATGGAAATGATCAAACCAATTAAGGGCATACAAAACACCATGAAAGAAGAGTACATACAGATATATCAAAAAAGCTAAGAAGGAGGCTTTATGTCTAATATAGTTGAAACTATCAATACGCTTTCGGAAACGATTATCAATGAGGTCACCGAAAAGATACTTGAGCAAACCGAGCTAGATTCCTACGAGATAGTTTGGAAACAATTACAAGATATTGCTGCTAAACAAGTAAAAGAAATCTTGTATAGAGAGATACCAGATATTAAAATAGTAATCCCAAAATCAAAATCTACCTATCCGGATATAAAGATCATTAAGGGAAAAAATCAATACGCCATCGATATCAAATGCTCAGAAATACAGAAAAATCCTTGGTACGATATGGCCAGACTCGATACGATAAATGAGAAACGCTTAGCTATCTATCATGAAGAGTGGGAGTTGTTGATACAATATGATAGCGAAACCAAAAAATTCCTTAAATGTTACTTTGGTCTCTTTAGAGAGTTTGTTGGATACAATGCCAAATGTAAGGGAGTAAAGTTCAGGCCTTATGATGGCAAAGTAAGACCAAAAACTTGGGATGAGTTTGATAGGGGTATAATCTACTGGAATAGCCACGAGGATTTTGTTGATGGATTGCGAAAATCTCAGATACAAAGATGGAAAAATAACATAGCCAGTCAGTTAGTGCCTATACTCAGCGAAGATGAGAAGGACGAGTTTATCAATATACTCAAAGGGATAACCAAGGTACAAATTACGGAATCTGACGATGAAGATGATGGTGAGTAATAACCTATAAGTTATTTCAGGGCTATTCTCCCACTTTTTAGTGCAGTTTTGATATCAGGATACAGATAAAGAATGTCATCTACAGAGAAGTCTGCAAACGCATCATTTGCAAGATGCTGAATAAACTCATCCTCGGATGGCCGATACCCAAGCTGAGTACATACATTCTGTATATAAACCTCGATCTGTTTCTTTGAAACCTTATACTTAGCTTTCTTAACTGAAGACTTGATTATGTATCCATTTTGATCCAACTGTCTTAGTTTTGCTTTTCCCAACTCAACATAATCTTCGGATATATCAATAGCAGCGTATCTTTTTCCCAGTCTCTTTGCGGTGATAGGAGTCGTCCCTGTGCCACTGAATGGATCAAATACGAAACCACCTCTTGGGCAAAAGACTTCGATTATCCGCTCCATTAGTTTATCTGGTAGTTGACATGGATGATCGTCTCTATCTCTTTTATGTTTAATCCTTGATACATCAACCCATAAGTCCGATAATCGTTTACCATTCCGAATTCCAGACATGTTCCTGGTTTTTACACATGAAGCTCTGAGACAATGATCTTGGGTATCAGTAATGGTGTATTCTTCTATATTGTTGAAAGTCGTAGAAGGACTCTTTGAATAATAGAGAAGTGAATAGTGTGCAGGCATTATTTTGCCCTTTGGTGTTGATAGTGCATCCCAGACAATCCAATTTTGAAAGTATAGCATCGTGTTCAAATGAACTGCGTGATGAATAGACCATTTCGGTAGATTAAGCACAAACAATGATCCATTGGGAGTTAAGAGTCTAGAACACAGAGTTAACCATTCGTTACACCAATGAATGTAATCGTTATCCTTCTCTTTATCGTTATAGTCTTTATAATCCTTATCAAGGTTGTAGGGAGGGTCTGCAAAGATTAGATCAAAACAGCCTTCTGGATACTTATCTGCCCACCCTTCCATAACTTGAATCGAGTCGCCTAAGTAAATATCTTCTGGTATAGTTTTGCACGATGCTTGTGGGCTGCTCGTGCGAGGTATTTGTAAGTGATTCAAATTATTCTGGCGAAACTTGCAATCTATAAGTACGTTCATTTCCCCATCAATCAAGCTGAGTATTCTTTCTTTTACGACCTCAGGAAGGCTCGAATAATCTGCTATTCGGCTAGTCTCTGTGTCTATCAGATTAAGTTTGAGTCCCGGAGTGATGGTGTCTTCAACCACACTGGTGGTTTTATAGTAATCCTTCCACACATCAGATATGCAAGATCCCAATTTGTTGATAAGGTGTTTCTTCCCACCCCAGTCTTTAGTGTTTTTTCCGCAATAGGAACATGCTACATAAGGTACTCGGACTGAATCAGTATTGAGCTTGTACGGACTGTTAGATCCCTTTACATGTAGAAGTAACCCAACATGACTAGATACAAGTCCATTTTGATGAGGCTCATTGGCAATATCAAGCGCAATCCAATACTTGAAAGCCATATCTGTTTCTTCACTTAAGAACTTGGAGAAATATGGTAACCACCTGGGAGACCCATAGATAAACATTGTTCCGCCTGGTTTGATTTTCATGGACGCGGATTTTATAACTTGGTTTGTGTGTTCCAGATAAGAACTATCCTCTTCGCTATACTTGTAAGGGCTAACCAGATCCTCTTTTTCAACATGAGTGTCAATAATGATGCAATCTGTGTCCTTAGGGATTTCATTAGCAGCAAGTTGCAGCCATTTGTCGTTGGCTTCCAAAGTAATAGTGCGTATCATAATTTTCTCCAGTACAATATGTTATGGATACCAGACAATTCCAATATGGTATCAAGTCAAGTCTTATCTTAACTCCCGATCAAACCAGTTGTCACAGAAGAATCTGTCTCATGCTTGCCCATCCTGATTTGTCATCAAACAGGGGAGTGCTTTCCTGGCTCCGGATCAATGATCAAAACTGGAACAAGGAGATAGCATGACCGAAGCGTTGATGAACCGAATCAAAGCTCAGTTAGTCAAACATGAAGGTCTGAGACTGAAGCCATACCGCTGTACGGCAGGTAAACTGACCATCGGTATCGGCCGCAATCTTGATGATTGCGGAATAACCCAATCTGAAGCCTACGTCATGCTGATCAATGACATCATGAACTGCGAGAAGC
>JAQUJJ010000034.1 GCA_028681035.1 Candidatus Cloacimonadota bacterium | reverse complement strand
TTTTTCGTAATAATATGTTAATGCCGCTAAAGAATTATTGTCCATTTTTCACTTGCTCACTTTGGTTGCTATTTCAGAATTACGCTATCAATTAAGACAGCTTTCAAAACAGCTATTTTTCTCATTTTATTTAGTATCACCTATGTCAGGTAGTAACAGCATGACACTGACAGTGACTTACCAAGCCAATCCTTTGACTACAACCAGAATCGGACAGATAATAGTTACCGGTGGCGGGCTCACTCAGGCAATTACAGTTACTCAGGATGCTGCACCACTATTCTTAACGGTTGATCCATTGACTATTAACTGCGGTGCTGACAGTTGCCATACAGATGTGACCATCCAATCAAACATCACTTGGCATGTGTCTGAATCACCTTATTGGATTACTATAAATCAAACAACCGGAATAAATAATGAAACAATAACTCTTAGCATATCCAAGAATACTGATGCAAATCCGAGAGCAGCTCAGGTTTTAATTTCCGGTCAAGGCTTAACTCAAACTATTAATGTCGTGCAACATGTATCAGTTAGCAATGAAGATGAGTTCAATATCGTAGCCAGTCCATATTTGAAAGCTTATCCCAACCCCTTCAATGCCTTAGTATCTATAGAAATTGGAGCTAAAGGTATGGCAAGTTCTGAAATTTCAGTCTATTCTATCAAGGGGCAAAAAGTTAAAACGCTTGGTAGGGTTAGCAAGGGAGTGTCTCAGTTGCATTGGGATGGCAAAGATAAAAATGGTATTGTTTGCCCAAGTGGTTGCTACATGATTCGCAGCACAGATAAATCTATTCAACCACAAAAAATCATCTTTTTAAGAAAGTAGGGGAAAGCATGATAACGATTCGAGTCGTAAGCAAATCAAGCGGTAAACCTGTGAGTCACACGAAAGTTCATTTATCATTCGGCGGAGACTGGTTTGGGACATGGTTAGAAGAATATACTAATTCTGATGGCGATGCAAATTTTAGTACTGAGCCCAAGACAGGCAAGGTTATAGTCAGCGGTTCAGAAAGATATTCCGGTCATTTAAGTGGCCGAGTAGTAGTGTACTCATAAAAAGGAGTTACCATGAAACTTACTATTTCTAGAGACCAAGCGAAAGCATTATTGGGGGGAGTTAATTTTGAACTGAGAGCTCATGTTCAGTTAACTCAGCAAGAAAGTGAGATCATTAAGAAATACAAGGCTCATAAAGAGGTTTTACTCTCCAAAGAAATGAGCTTGTTTGGGAACAAATTCAACATCGATATAAAAATTGGTGATTTAGTTGATGGGCAGGCTTTTAAATGCAAGGATATAAGCCAGATAATCGAAACTGAGAAAAATATCAAGGAAGCTTGTGCAAGCCTCAAGAACTACATATTAGTTATGAACTCCTTTGGTGGTGAAGAAGTCTTTGAATACTGATTAACAAACTAAATTTATACTAGCAAACAGGGAGGTAGACAACTTCCCTGTTTGTCCATATATTAGAGTTCAATCTTTATCCCAAATCCGCTAAAAAGCTTGCGGCACTCATAACGGTGTAGTCCTTGCGGCAGCGAAATGAGAGCTAGATTTGTAATTTATTTATACCACAACGACTCGACACTCAATTTGTAACGTCATACGCCTCGAGTGAAAACTGCCATGGGCGGCTGTTATAAAGAGTGTTTTGCTGCAATGTAACTAACAAAAATTGAAAGATTTGTAAAAATAAATGACAAATCTGTCCCAAAATCCCGGATTTGTCCCCCTTACATTATGAAGGGTGGTGTTGCTTGCCTTTTTTATTGACATAAACTCCCCCTTTATTGGGATGGGTTAAACTATTCAAAAGCAACATACATTGAGGTGTTATGCGCAAGAAATGGAGAATCATTATAGGTATTCTGCTGTTGGCTGTGGTGCTTGCCGTGGTGGTGAAAAGCTGTGGTAAAGGCAATAAACCAGCTCTTTCAACAGATACATCGTCCGAAAGCACAACCGTAAGCAGAGGGGAAATTCTCTCCCGTACAGAGATTACGGGTGAGGTTCAACCTCAAACGGTGGTGGCGTTAAAATCCAAAGTAAGCGGAAAGATAGTGAAATTCTATGCCGGAGAGAATGACTTAGTAAAATCCGGACAGATTATTGCGGATATAGAGCCGGATTACAATCAGGCTAATACCCTGTTTAATACCAAAGCACAGCTTCAAAGGGCAGAAATCCAGCTTGCCAATGCAAAAAAAGACCTAGCAGATAACACTATTCTGCTGGAAAAGAAGTTTATCTCCATAGAAGAACACAAAAAAGCCGTGGATGCTCTGCAAACGGCTCAGATAGAGTATGCCCAAGCCAGCAGTCAGTATGAAATGATTCGCGATCTGGATGTTCCCGGCAAGGTTACGCACGTATATGCCACTTCCAGCGGAGTGGTTATAGAGCGCGACATAAACGAAGGCGAGATGGTGCAATCCAGCATTAATAGCTTTGGCGAAGGCACGGTGATAATGAAGATTGCCGACCTGAACGATATGATTGTTAAAAGCAATATCAATGAGGTGGATATCTCCAAATTCACGAAGGGACAGGATGCCGAGATTACACTGGATGCCCTTCCCTATCAAGAGTTTAAGGGTAAGATAATAAAGATTGCTCCTCAGGCAATCACGGTTAATAATGCCAAGGTGTTCCCTGTGGAAATAAGCTTAAACTCCAGCGGACAAACCGCTAAGCCAGGTATGACAGCGAACGTTACCATTATTGGCGAATCCCGCAAGAACGTGCTGGTAATCCCGATTCGGGCAGTGTTCAGTAACGATAAAAACCAGGATATTGTGTATCTGGTAAGTGAAACCAAAGCGGATAGCAGCAATACAAAAGCAAAAGGTAAAGCGACAGCGAAAGCCGAACCCACCGGCATTGCCACTCCTGTAAAGCTGGGGACTAATGACCTGCAACAGGTGGAAGTGATTGAGGGTTTGAAAGAAAACGACAAGATATTATTGAACGAGCCGGGAAACAAGCCGAATTTTGGCATGATGAAGTAAGAGAGTAACATGATTAGTATAAATAACTTAAGCCGCAACTTCGGAGCGATTAAAGCTGTGGATAACATAAGCTTCAACATTCAGGATAGGGAAATCCTGGGTTTTCTGGGACCCAACGGAGCGGGAAAGACAACTACCCTGCGGATGTTGGTGGGCTATTTGCAGCCAAGTTCTGGAACTATTGAGCTGGATGAGAAAAGCATATTTGCAGATCCCATTGCCAGTAGCCGTCAAATAGGCTATCTGCCGGAACAAAACCCGCTGTATGACGCCATGACTGTTTCTGAAGCATTGGCATATCTGGCAGATCTGCGTGGCTTGAATAAAGCATACTTCAAACAAAGACGGGATTTCGTGGTACAGAATTGTGGTTTGGCAGAAGTGCTGCATCAGCGCATCGGAACTCTTTCCAAAGGCTACAGGCAGCGCACAGGCTTTGCCCAAGCCATCTTGCATGACCCACGCATATTGATACTAGATGAACCCACTTCTGGGCTAGACCCCAACCAGATAATGGAGATCAGGGATTTGATCCGCACGCTTGGCAAAGAAAAGATGGTAATCCTCTCCAGCCATATCATGCAGGAAGTGCAGGCACTTTGCGACAGAGTGGTGATTATCAATAAGGGCAAAATCATCGTTGATGACCTGAAGGAAAACCTTGGCAACTATCTGGATAAAAGCGCGATGCTTTATCTGGAAGTGGAGGGTGATGGTATAGATTTTACAGATTTCGTGCTTAACCACCCGGAACTGGAGATTAGCAGCGAAATCCTTGATGCCAAACATAGCAGGCTTAGCCTCAGCATTCCTGCGGATAGCGAACTGAGGCAGGAACTGGCACGTTTTGTAAGCTTAAAAGGCTGGCTTATACTTGAAATGCGCACCGAAAAGCAAAGCCTAGAGCAAATCTTCCATGAGCTTACCGGAGATATGATAGCACCAATTACAGAGGAAGATTATGAACCGGAAACAGAAATGGAGGAGCAGCCATGAGAGCTATCTGGATAATTGCTAAAAAAGAATACCAAATCGCCATGCGCTCTGTTGCCACCTATATTGTGTTAACGCTGTTTCTGGTTATCACAGGCTTATTCTTTTCCAGTCTGGTGTTTAAACTAGGCTTGGCAGAACTGCGCACCTTGTTTGAAATAATGCACGTTGTGTTCTTATTTTACATCCCGGCTATCACCATGGGAAGTATTGCCCGAGAAAGGCAAAGCGGAACGCTGGAATTGCTTTCCACATTGCCGATAAAGCTTTCTTCCATTATTTGGGGCAAGATACTGTCCGGCATTATGCAGCTAAAGACGCTTGTTTTATTCACCTTAGTATTCTTGGGGATAATCGCCATCTTTGGGGAAGGGGTGGATTACGGTGCGGTTATCTGCGGTTATTTGGGCTTGATTATGGCTGGCACAGCGTACATCTCTATCGGCGTATTTGCCTCCAGCCTCCCCAGTAACCAGATACTGGCATTTGTGCTGGCACTGGTTATCTCCAGCTTTTTCTATATCCTTAAGTTTGTAATTGCCTTTATTCCTTTAAGCCTCTTACGTCCTATTCAATACCTTAGTTTCGATTCCCACTTGGCAAGCTTTCTAAAGGGAATGGTGGACACACGTGATATTCTCTTCTTCCTTGCGGTAACCGTGGTGTTTGCTTTGCTGGCAGAGTTTAACCTCCAATCCCGTAATATGATGCAGGAGCGTTAAAAGATGAAAAAGAACGGTAAACAAACCCACTCCATTCTTAGTGCTTTGCTCATCAAGCTGGCAATTATCGTGATGATTCTGCTGGTGGCTTCGTTCTTAAAGTTACGCTTGGATTTCTCTAACAACAAGGCATATTCGCTAGGCACAGTAAGCAAACAAGCCGTGCGTAGCCTTAAAGATAACATGGTGGTGAAGATATTCGCCAGTGAGGAACTACCACCGGAAATGAGTAACTTAGACCGCTATCTAAAAGACCTGCTTTCCGAATACCAAATAGCGAGTAAAGGCAAGTTTCATTACGAGTACATTCGTGGTTTAGGCATGGAAGAGCTACGCGCTCAAGCGGAGGAGAACGGCTTGAGTACCATGTATTTCCGCATTTACGAAAACGATAAAACCACCAATAAAGAGGTAATATTCGGAATCGTGTTCGAGTATCAGGGCAAGTTCGATTCCATGAACCTGCTCCCTCAAATGGAGCCTAAACTGGAGTATGAGCTTACCCTAAAAGTGCAAAAGCTGGCTAAATACACTCTTCCCGAAATATGCGTGTTCCGTGATTCACTGTTTACCCAAATGTCGGCAACTGTGTTCAATGAAGCCTTACAATCCAATTTCAATGTGATTGCAACAGACTTGTTTACGCCCCCAAAGCAAACAGAAGCTATGATCTTTGCTGGAGTGATGGATAGCCTGTCCACAACCCAACTATACAATCTGGATCAATACATCATGCAAGGTGGAAACTTGGTTGTAATGCAGGATAGGGTTGCCACAGATGGCAGCAGCTTGTTTGAAATACAATCCAATATCTTCCCCTTTCTTAGTAATTATGGTGTAGATATAGACAAGAATGTGGCTATGGATATCTTTTGCGACATCCGCGGCGTGGGTGTGGATACCAGTATTCCCTTCCCTATTTATCCGATTTTGCGTGGCTCAGACCATCCCATAACCCGTAATATTTCGGATATCATTATGTACCTGGCAACAGGCATTAGTTTCACCAAGGCTGCTGGGCTGAAGTTCCTGCCAATTCTTGAAAGCTCAGCGAGCAGTGGCATGCTTATGGGTCCGGATTATCAGATGGATCCCAGTTTGTTCCGAAACCCTGATCCGGAATTGTTTAACCGCCCCCCGATTACATTAGGGGCAATAGTAGAAGGTAAGGTAACCAGCTTTTTCACAGATAAAGAAAAGTTTCAGGTGCCGGGTTTTGTAGCCAAGAACGATAACTTCCGTATGGTTGTATTTGGAGATAGGGAGCTTAGCATAGATTCCGATAAGAACATCTATGCAGACCGCAACTACATCATCTTAAATGCTGTGGACTGGCTGCTGAAGCGCGATTCCATGCTTGCCATCAGGTCACGCCATTTGCAGCAAAGCATTCTGGATATTCCTTATTACATGAACAAGCACGATTATGTGTGGGGCGACCCCGTTAAACTGGAAAAACGCATAAAAACCGGAATCAAACTGGTGAGCACTGTGTTACCATCATTATTGTTAATCGGCATCGGAGGGTTCATGGCACTAAGACGCAAACAAATACAAGGGCTTAACAATGAAAAAGAATAAGCTGATACTGCTAATCATTTTGCTTGTCCTAGTTGGTGCATATTTGTTGCTTAGGCTGCACCGTCCCGAGGAGAAACAGACCCGTTTATTCGATTTGGATTCACTTTCCATAGGCACAATAGAAGTTTACGACCAGTCTGACACGCTGAAATTTGCCCTTAAGAATGGAATCTGGAGCTTAACTTCGCCAGTTGCCCATGTTGCTGACACATTACGTATGCAAGAGCTTTTCAAAGATGTGCTTATGGCAAAGTTCTCCAAAACAAGCATGGGCGAAGGCGAGGAAGCAATTTCTAACTTCAACTTGAACGACAAGCAAGCACTGCACATAATTGCCTCAGACAAGAAGGGTAAGAAAAGAATACACACCATGTTCAGCAACATGGGCAATCCCTACGACTACTTTCGCTATTATGGAAGTGACAAAGTGTACCAGATTAAAAGCAAGGTAGCCAGAAACTTTAGCACCCAACTGTCAACTTGGCGTTCTCCAATAATTGCACATCATGATGAAGACGAACTGGAGAGTATTGATGTTGTGCATCCTAAGAATAGTTTCACTCTCTCTCGCAAGGGTTATGAATGGTTTTACAAAGATGCCAAAGAGGCGTTCCCCATTCCTCCCAGCAATCGGGGTATCATGAAAGTGGTGAGTATCCTTGCCAATTTGGATACTTATATCTTTATCGATGGTGGACAGGCAGAATATAGCGAGAAGTTAGCCAATCCCGATTGCACCGTTACTCTCCACTTAGTAAACAACAAAACTCAGGTGCTCACCTTTATTAAAGGGAGCGACGAGAACTACCTGCTAATGATTGATGGCGATTCATCTGTATTGTTCACGGTAACTTTCGATACGGTCTTTCGTTTTATGCGCCACGCAGGTGTATTCCGCGAAGTATCATATTTTTAATCATGTCTAACATCCGCCATATCACCAAGCTCAACCCAAAGCTATACAGTGATTTAATAGAGCTGTGGCTTAGCACCGGTATCAGCAACCCCGAGCGTAACGATAGCTTTGAAGCCGTGGAGTATAGCCTTGAGCATGGTGGGCTAATGCTGGTGTCAATCTCACAAGACGTTCTTCAAGGCAGTGCTTGGCTTACTCACGATTTCCGCAGGTTATACATCCATCATATGGCGGTGCAGCCAAACCTACAAAACACAGGTATTGGTGCTTCATTGGTAGAAGAGGCACTATCCATCGCAAAGAAATTGGGCTATCAGGCGAAGCTGGAAGTGCATGCAGACAATCCCGCTGCCCTTCATTTATACCAAAAATGTGGCTTCACTGAGCTTAATGGTTACATTGTAATGATTAAGAGGAATTAGCAGGCAAACTTTTGTGTCTGTAACTCAAAACTGGGAGAGCTTATGAAGAAAAGAGTGCTTGTCGCAACCGGTGGCGGAGACTGCCCCGGATTAAACGCTGTTATTAGAGCAATTGTAAAACGTGCTTCACAAGAGCATAATTGGGAAATACTGGGCAGTATTGATGCCTTTGATGGTTTACTGCGCGATCCCATGCACTTGGTGGAACTTACCCCCGAAAAAGTAGCAGGTATTCATGTGCAGGGTGGGACTATTATTGGCACTACCAACAAAGGCGGACCCTTTGCCTGGCCTGTTAAGAACCAAGATGGTAGCTGGACTACCGTTGATCGCTCTCAGGATTTCATGGATCGCCTGCGATATCAAAATATCGATGCCGTTATTAACATTGGTGGGGACGGCTCACAGCGCATTTCCCAAAGCTTGTTTGAGCTGGGTTGCCCCATTGTGGGGGTACCTAAAACCATAGATAACGACCTTTCTCTTACTGATTTTACTTTCGGGTTTCAGACTGCTGTGGATACCGCTACAGACGCCGTGGATAAGCTTGTTACCACCGCTGCTAGCCATCATCGTGTTCTCATTCTGGAAGTGATGGGACGCTATGCCGGCTGGATTGCCTTGCATGCTTCTATTGCCGGCGGTGCTGAAGTTTGCCTTATTCCGGAGATTCCCTACGATATTAACAAAGTGATGCAGTCCTTAAATCAGCGTATTGATAGTGGCAAAGGTTTTGCCAACATCGTTATTGCCGAAGGTGCAATGCCCATAGATGGAAGTATGTCCTTTAATGAGAACGCTGAACCAGGTGCCATGAAAATACAATTGGGAGGAGCAGGACTTCGCCTTTCTCAGGAATTGAAGGATGCCGGTTGCAGCATCGAGATTAGGGAAACAATCCTTGGTCATCTGCAGCGTGGAGGCACACCCTGTGCCTTCGATCGCATTCTGGCTTCTCAATTCGGCGTGAAAGCCTTTGAAATGGTGATGCAGCAGCAATGGGGACAAATGGTAGCCTACCGCCATCCCAATATCGTATCAGTCCCGATTATAGATGCCATTAAAGAATATAATCTCGTGGATACCGCTTCGGACATAGTTAATACTGCCCGTGGCTTAGGGATATCGCTGGGAGATTAGTAAGTACATAGCTATTTCTAAAACAAAGCCGTGTTTGCCAAGCAGATACGGCTTCTTTTTTACACTCCAAACATTGATGACACGTATAATCAGAGACTGTTGCACAGAAACGTAACGCTGGCTCATCCGGCGTTACCAGTTATTCAATGGTCTTAATCAGGTATTTTTCTTCTTCTTTGTTACGCAGGTTCGGCGTCTTGCGCTACAGCCGAAAGGGGGTTCATCGGGATCCGATCGGGATCTCATCGGGATAACACCCGTTCAACACCGCTTCAGTATTGGTTCTGATCGGCATTGGATAAGCAGGCAATCAGTATTGGGCTGCCAATCTCCGAATTGGCAGGGACAGCGGAGCTGTCTTGAAAGTATCCTTCTAGATACTGTGGTAAATCTTAGTTTACCGCCCCATGCTTTAGTTATTCTCGGTAATAGATGGCTTGGATGGGGTCAATACTCGCTGCTTTCAAGGCGGGGTAAATGCCTGAGGCAAAACCGATAAGCAAAGAAAAGGAGAGTCCCACCGCCACACCCTGCATGGGTAGAAACAGCGGGAAATGAATCGCCTTGGCAATAATAGTAATCAACAGCCATGCCAGCATCACGCCTGTAACAGCCCCACAGAAAGCCAGTGCTACTGCTTCAAAAATGAAATAAAAGAAGATATCGGTTTCTGTAGCGCCGATACTCTTACGAATCCCGATTTCACTCATCCGTTCCTGAATGGAAATCAATAAAGTGCTAAACAAGCCTATCCCACCTACAATCAGCGATATAGAGGCAATGGCAATAAGGGTGATATTCCATTTCTTCATGAATTTGTTTATCTCATCGGTAATCGAGAGCAGGAAATCACCCACATCCATGAAGCTAAAATTGGGATACATATTATGGCGGGAAAGCAGTAACTGGCGTGCTTCCTTTTTCAGAGTGCTATAAGCAGCTTCGGACGCCGCTTGTAAGTATATCTGATGCAGAGTGCCACCTGTACCCAGATAGCGCGCACCGTACTTCAATGGCACATACACAGCCTTCAGGTCTTCCTTGCGTTCCCAGGTGTTAAAGTTCATGCCGTTGCCACTGGAAAGGGCATCGGAAGCCAATACACCCACAATCCTAAAGCGGTTTGCACCCAAGGTAAGATACTCTCCCACAGGGTTCTTCCCCGGGAAATACTCTTCGGCAAAATGATAACCAAGTACGGCAACTGCCATGTTGTTTTCGTTCTCATACTCGTTAAAGTAGCGTCCCTTGCCAATCTTATAGGTTTTGTTGATGAAATACTCTGTATTAGTGGCACGCAGACGCATATTGCGGGTTTTGTTGCCGATGCGGACGAGGCTGCTGGATTCTATCATCCCGTAGATGCTTTTCAGTTTCAGATTATCTCTCAGGGCAATAAAATCGTCGTAGTTAAGATTTGGAATACTTTGCTTTGCCCGCCTAATGCCGTCTTTTGCACTTAGGTTACTCTGTGCATAACTTTCGCCACCAGGAGTAATAATAAGCGAATAGTTCCAGCCCATGCCTTCCATGTTATTCTTGATTAGAGCTTTAAGGGCATAAACAGAGGAAAACATGGTAACCACCGCCAGCACCCCGATAACAATACCAGTAAGGGTCAACAGTGACCGCAGCTTATGGTTTAAGATGCTTTGCAGGGCACTATGGACACCATCACGAAAGTGCATGTATTATTCCATTTCGGTTTTACATTTGGGGCATATTTTGTAAGTTCCCCTGTCGCGACTATACTTCTCCACAATGTAAGGATTGCCACAGCTTGGGCAGGGAATCGGCAAGGGTTTATCGTTGGTGATGAACTTACAATCCGGGTAGCGATTGCAGGAATAGAAGGCACGTCCTGTCTTGCTTTTACGGGAAGTCAGCTCTCCAGTTCCACACTCGGGACAGGTAACGCCGATAGTTTTGGGACGGGCAAATTTACACTTTGGGTAAGTGGAACAAGCGATGAATTCGCCAAACTTGCCAGTACGCATGATCAAGGGGTTGCCGCAAGTAGGGCATTTCTCATCTAAAGTAGTGGGGACGATGATTACTATAATGCCTGCTTCGTCACGCTTGAAACTTTTGCTGTTCTTGCATTCGGGATAGCGGTTGCAGGAAAGGAACTCGCCGCCTTTGCTACGCTTGATTACCATGCTGCCGATTTTGCAGACATCGCACATAAGCCCACTGTCTTGAACAAAGCTACTTTTCTCTTTCTTCACATCCACTTTGGTGATAAGTGCTTGCAATTGGTCGTAATACGTACGCACCAAATCTGTCCAGACAATGTGGCTGTATTCCACCTCGTCCAGCTTATCTTCCATTTCGGCGGTGAATTTCACGTTAAAGATACTATCGAAGTTCTCCACTAAAAAGCGGTTTACATCGTTGCCTAAAGGAGAGGGAAGGAAGGCTTTCTTTTCCATGCTTACGTACTTGCGGTTGCGTATTGTGCTAATAATGCTGGCGTATGTGGAGGGGCGTCCTATCCCTTTGGCTTCCAGCTCTTTAATTAGCGATGCTTCAGTATAGCGAGATGGAGGCGTGGTAAAATGCTGGCTGGAAAGCAGGTCACTATGCTCAAGGGCATCAGCCTTGCTGTAATCCGGGTGTATCTTCTCCCCTAAAGGAATGTTAACGTGGCGATAGGCTTTCAGGAAACCTTCTTCGGTTATCTGGTTACCAGTGGCACTGAACTGTGCCTTACCAAGCTCTATCTTTGCAGAGGTTGCCAACACCTTAACAGGCTTCATTTGCGTGGCAATAAAGCGTTGCCAGATAAGGGCGTATAGCTTTTGCTGTTCTTTGCTAAGCTTGCCTTCCAGACTTTCAGGAGTGCGGAAGGGATCGGTGGGACGGATGGCTTCATGCGCATCCTGCGCACTTTGCTTGTTCTTATAAACGCGGGTGCTACCATTAACAAGTTCAGCACCAAAACGTTCTTTAATCAGGCTTTGGCAGCTTGCCACAGCTTCTTCTGCTATGCGGGTGGAATCTGTTCTCATGTAGGTGATAAGCCCAGTGCTTTCTCCGCCCACATCTATGCCTTCATACAAGGCTTGGGCAATGCTCATAGTGCGTTGCGCCTGAAACCCTAGGATTTTGGAGGCTTCTTGCTGCAAGGTACTGGTAATAAAGGGTGGTGGCGGTTCCACATTGCGGTTAGTGCGCTTTATTTCAGACAACACGGCGGTTTCTGTTTTAATAGATTCAACAAGCTCTAAGGCAGTTTTCTCGTCGGCAATTTCCAGCTTCTTGCCGTCATATTTATCCAGCGAGGCAGAGAACTTGGCTAGCTTATCCCGCCAGAAATCCGCTTGTATCTTCCAGAACTCTTTGGGGATAAAAGCCTGAATCTCAGCTTCACGCTCGCAGATAATCCGCAATGCAACGGACTGAACCCGCCCTGCTGAAAGGTCTTTGGCAATCACTTTCCACAGCAAGGGGCTTACGCTGTAGCCCACAATACGGTCTAATATCCTACGGGCTTGTTGGGCGTCCACCTTGGGAATATCTAGGGTGCCTGGGTTTTCTATGGCAGAGTTAATCGCTTTGGAGGTAATTTCGTTAAAAACAATGCGGTAAACAGGCTTATCTTTAAGCTCCTTAGTAAGTGCTTCCTTCAAGTGCCAGGCAATGGCTTCCCCTTCGCGGTCATGGTCACTCGCCAGATAAATAGCGTCTGCGCTCTTAGCAGCTTCGCGCAGTTCGCTTATTATCTTGCTCTTCTTTTTATCTATCTCGTAAGTGGGCTTGAAATCGTTTTCCACGTCCACGCCAAGCTTGTGCTGAGGTAAATCTCGTATGTGCCCCATGGAAGCTTTAACGCTAAACTGGTTCTTCAGAAACTTGCTGATGGTGCCTGCTTTTGCAGGAGATTCCACGATAATTAGTCCTTTTGCCATATCATATATCCTTAAATGTCTTTTTTATGTAGAGCAGCTTATCTAATACTGCTGAACTATATCTATGCATTATGTTTATTACGCTCGCAGGAACGGCGTCCTACGCTACACACAAGCACTTCCGTAGCATCGGAGTCCTACGCTACAATTCGCTTTCTTCATGCTGTCCACAGCATTTCTTATATTTCTTACCACTGCCACAAGGACAGGGATCATTACGCCCTACTTTAGCTGCAACCCGTACGGGACGCAGTTTTTCTTCAGGAGAGTTATTAAACTGTGGCGGTGCACTCATGTTTTGGTTAAACTGCTGCACCTGCGCCTGTTCTTGGGCATGCAGGAAAGCACTCATATCCTCATGACTGAGGTTAGCATTCTTTAGCATATTTTCCATCTGCGCCTGAGACAGAATGTAAGTGGTATATACCTTACGGGTAACGCTTTCCTGAATCCTGCCAATCAGGTTTTGGAACAGTTCATAGCTCTCTTTTTTGTACTCAATAAGGGGGTCTTTATTTGCGTAGGAGCGCAGATGCACTCCATCCTTCAGCAAGTCCATTTCATGCAGGTGATCCCGCCATTCGTCATCCACCACTTCCAGCAAAGCACGGCGTTCAATGTTACGCAATTGCTCGGCACCAATCTGGCTTTCCTTGTGTTCATAAGCCTGCATGGCAAAATCGATTAAGGTGTTTAGCAACAGGTCTTTATTTAAGTGGTCGCTTTCCAAATCACTTGGGTTTATACCAAGATTGAGGCTACTCTTAAACCATTGGCATATACGCTCCAGATTCCAATCCTCAGGATAACTGTTGGCAGGAATGATACTATCCACCACATTCTCTATGGTCTCGGTTATCATGTCCAATATCTCAGCCTTAAGGTCATAGCCTTTCAGCACTCTGCGACGATAGGAATAGATAACCTCACGCTGCTGGTTCATTACCTCATCGTACTTAATCAGGTTCTTGCGTATTTCAAAGTTATGTTCTTCCACACGTTTCTGAGCTTTTCCCACTGCATTGGTCATCCAAGGATGGCGGATGGAATCGCCGGATTTCAGCCCCAGTTTCATCATCATGGGCGCAATACGGTCGGAACCAAACAAGCGCATCAGGTCATCTTCCAAAGAGAGGAAGAATCGAGATGTACCGGGATCGCCCTGACGTCCTGCACGTCCCCGCAATTGACGGTCAATACGCCTGCTTTCATGCCTTTCGCTGCCGATAACGTGCAATCCATCCAGAGGTAAGCCCCAGGGAAACTCTTCGGTTAAGGCATTAGAAGTGTTGTGATAGCTTTCGGAAGTGCCTTGAACCACGCCCTTGCCGAGCTTAATATCTGTTCCACGTCCCGCCATGTTGGTAGCAATGGTTACAGCACCGGGCTGCCCTGCTCCGGTAATAATCTCTGCTTCACGCTGGTGTTGGCGAGCGTTCAGCACATTATGTGCTATGCCTTTGCGTTTCAGCAAGCGGGATATAATCTCCGAAACTTCCACACTGACGGTACCTACCAGCACAGGTTTCTTGCGCTCATACCAATAGCTTATCTCATTTATAATGGCTTGGTATTTATCGTTTTTACTAAGGTAAATCATGTCGTCGTGATCTATGCGAGTAATTGGTACATTTGTGGGAATAACCATCACTGGCAGCTTGTAAATCTCCATGAATTCAGATTCTTCGGTAACCGCAGTACCTGTCATACCCGCCAGTTTCTCGAACATACGAAAGTAATTTTGCAGGGTAATAGTGGCAAAGGTTTGAGTTCCTGCCTCAATCTCCACGTTTTCCTTGGCTTCCAAAGCCTGATGCAAGCCGTCTGAGAACCTTCTGCCCGGCATCTGGCGTCCGGTGAATTCATCCACGATAATCACTTTATTATCTATAACCACATATTCCTGGTCGTTTTCGAACATCGTGAAAGCACGCAGCAATTGGCTTATGTTATGCAGCTTCTCGCTTTTATCCATGAACTTATTGGTAACTTCTTCTTTATGTTTCAGCTTCTCAGCATCGGACAGAGTTTCATTCTGGTCAACTTCCATCAGCATCTCATCTAGGCTCAGCACGATGAAAAGGTCTGTCTCACGTTTGGAAAGTAGCTCACGTCCTTTATCGCAAAGGTCAACGCTGTTATGGCGTTCTTCCACCACAAAAAAGAGGTTCTCATCCAGCTCGTGCATGTTTTTATCACGCAAGTAAATACCTTCGATGTCGTTTACCATCTTCTTCAGGTCGCCATCCTGCATCAGCTTTTGAAAAGCCTTGTTATGCGGAGTCGCTCTTTTCACCATCAGCAGGTTACGAGCCAAACGTTGGTTATCCGGATTGGGATTATCTTCCCTCAAATCGTCTTTTATCTCGGTTAGATGCCTTTGGGCAAGGGCATTCTGGCTTTGCACAAGCTGCGCTATAAAGGGTCGTAGCTCGTGATAGAAGTTCTTATCCTGAGCAATTGGTCCACTGATAATAAGCGGGGTTCTGGCTTCGTCCACCAATATACTATCCACTTCGTCCACAATGGCATAATAGAAATCACGCTGTACAAGCTGTTCTCTTGAAACCGCCATGTTATCACGCAGATAGTCGAAACCAAATTCACTGTTCATGCCATAGGTAACGTCGCAAGAATAAGCAGCTTTACGTCCGGCAAAATCCATACCTGTGGTAATACAGCCTACTGTCATACCATGAAAGCTGAAAAGAGGTGACATCCACTCGGCATCACGGCTGGCAAGATAATCGTTCACAGTTACCAGATGCGCTCCACGTCCTACCAAAGCATTCAGGAACAGCGGCAAAGTGGCGACCAGGGTTTTACCTTCACCGGTAGCCATTTCCGCAATCTTGCCATCATGCAGAGCCATACCGCCTATTAACTGAACATCGAAAGGAACCATGTTCCATTCCTGCTCATGCTCGCGAACCATAAAGCTCTGCCCCATCATCCTGCGGTAAGTATCTTTAACGATGGCAAACACCTCCGGCAGATATGAATCCAGTGTTTCTTTAGTAAGTTTCTTAAGCTCTTTACGAGTTTCGTCTATGCGCTTATCTATGCGGCTGCGTTCGCTATCTTCGTTCACTTCTCGATAGTTCTTCTGTTGCTCTTCCAGCTCATCACGAAGCGGGCTTAGCTTGGCTGCTATTTCTTGCTTAATTTCAATAATTCTATCTCTAATCTGCTCATCAGAATACTTAGCTAAACCATCATAAATCTGAGCAATCTCGCGGACTACGGGTTCATATATTTTAAGTTCCTGGCTGGATTTATCGCCAAACAGTTTCTTTAATAATCTTTCTAACATGCTGTATCCTTATGTTTAGCCTCAATATATGTTGGAGGCTGTTTTTGGGGCAAGAAAACACCCATTTCTGCCACTGTATTGAGAGAGCCTATTGTGTCAAACAAAAACGTTTTATAGTGTTTCCCAAACTGCGGCTAAGGTTTTCACGAAGGGAGATAAGTCTATAGGCTTTTCCTAAAAATGGGGGGGATGCCTATGAGCTTTTAAACTTGACATCTATAAGCGAAAAGAAGGTTTTGTTTTTATGAGAAAAGCTATATTTCTAATCCTGTTAATTCTGCTGCTTAGCAGTTCTATTCTTTCTGCCAAAGAGCAGGATAAATATCTCTACGCTTACCTCCTATCTTATCCTCACACCGTGTATAAGGGCGCAAAGGCTCCTTTGAATTGGAAAGGCAGAGACTGGCTGAAAACCAGCGCAGTGCTGATAACTGCGAGTGCTCTCTACGTTTGGGATGAGGATTTAAGGGATATCTATCAAAGAAACAGAACGGAACAAACAGATGATATCATGACCGGATTCAAGCAATTCGGAGAAGGAAAGTATATCATTCCTGCTTTGGGTTTGACGGTGCTGGGAGGATATCTTAGCGGTTCCGAGCAGACCACTGACACTGGCATGCTTTGTGTAAAAAGCTTTGTGCTGTCTCAAGCGGTAACTCAAACCCTAAAACTTACCACCGCAAGACAAAGACCCTCAGCCGAAAATGGCAAGGAGTTCTGGAATAAAACAGGACTCTATGGAAAAAGGGATAGTTTCCCCTCAGGGCATACTACTCTGGTGTGGAGTCTGGCACCGATTTTAGCCTCTCAGTATAAGGAAAGCACCTGGGTAGCCCCGACCGTATATTCAATTGCCACTTTTACTTCGCTCTCCCGTCTAAACGACAACCGTCATTGGTCTAGCGATGTTTTCGTGGGGGCTGTGGTTGGCTATGTTGCCGCCAAGCTGGTGCTAAGCGACACACCCCGTTTGGCAATAAGCCCAAACCCACAACTGCAGGGCATATCCTTCGATTATCGATTTTAAGAGCATATGTTAAAGCAGCTCATAGCATTTCCCAATAATATTGATAGGAACACGGATTAACACAGATAAAACGGATTAACACAGATAAAGTACAATGTGTGTTAACTACAACCAGTGAAAAAGCGAATCTGCTAATTTATTCCAGATTTACCTAAACTAATCCGCGAAAATCTGTTTAATCCGCTAAATCCGTCTTCCTATTCCATCTATTTCGCCCCATAAAGGGAGTACCTGAAAGAGATTTCTCTTGACATTGTACGCAAACATGACATAATTACCCTAAACTAAAAAGAGGTGACGAAATGAATAAGTTGATTACCCCACTTTTATTGATGCTACTACCTGTTGTTATTTTTGCAGGCGTGTTTGACAACCACTCAATTACGAAGTTTAATCTCATTAATCAAACCCAAAGAGCTTATCGGCTAACTGGACAATTAACCAGCTATTGGAGTGATAGTGAGTGGAGGCAGGAGATAAAGGTGGTTCCTTTTTACAATGCTACTAATTTTGCTCTGATGGACTCTTTGCACATCGATTCTTACGACTATGAAAATGGGGTCTGGATACCACGAGTAATGTGTGCCTATTTTGAGTATAATGCAGCCGGTTACATCACAACTAACCAAATCAATAGCTCCTTTGGAGCAGATATTCCCATGATGTTATCCACTTCAGTGTATGATGGACAGAACCGATTAGTGAATCTAAGTTCATATGAAAATGTTTCTGAATCCCCAATCCCGATTTGGCAACCTGACACAAGGCAGCAAATCCTTTATGGTGCAGGTACAACTTTTGAGGTTTATGGCTGGGAAGCATACGGAGGCGGAGAATATAGAGAACCCAATTTCAATCATGTCACATTTAGCTTTGATGCAAATGGAAGAATGCAGGAGGATGTGAATTATAGCTCTCCTGATTCAGTTAATTGGCAGATGTCAGATAAAAGAGAATACACTTATCATGCTCAGGATACCTCAACAGGTGCGGATTTGATTCATTACATTGCGCAGAATTTGCCGATGATGTTTATCAATGATGGCTTTGAAGCACCTGGAAAGATACTAAGCGAAACATCTTATTATTGGTATGACAGTGATTGGTATCCCGACTATCGTAACTTGAACGAGTACAATGCCCAGCTTTTATTGACTGAAGTGCTGAATCAAGGTTACGATTCAACAGATTGGACAACTTGGGATAGAAAACAATACTATTATGATGCAAACTCTAACCTAAGCTATACAATTGGGCAGGATTACTTCATGGGAACGTTTGAAAACAACGAAAGAACCGATTATACTTGGGGTACATACTCCGCAACTCAGGATAATTACCTGCCTCCAATCTCGGACTTAAGGGTAAACATATACCCCAGTCCCTTCGCTACTTCGGTTTCGATTGCTCCTGAAAGCAAATCCATCTCACCCATCCAAATGCAGATTTACAATGTGAAAGGACAGCTTCTAAACCAAGCTAACTGCTACAATGGCGAGAAATACTCCTGGAATGGGAAAGACCTTCATGGCAACAGCGTTGGAGTCGGTATCTATTTTGTGAAGTGTACACAAGATGGAATCAGCTCTTCCGGCAAAATGATAAAGCTAAGATAAGCTGTTATTTATTTTTGAAAGCCACACATCCTGGCGTTTTAACGAAAATATAGCAGTTTGACTTACAGTTTCGCTGCGTCGAGTTTTCTAATAAGCCAAGATAACTATCACACAGCGAAACTGTGAGTTAAACATCATACCGTAAGCCGGAACATAATATTGTAAGCTACTGCCGTTTTTTCTTTTAACTCATAAAGCGGCGATGCTGTAATAAGCAGCGTTTTAACGAAAATATAGTCGCCACTTTATAAGTCAACAGATGCAATGCAGAAACCAGCTTGCATAGTAGTCAACCAAAATACAATGTGTCACCCAAAGTTTCAAATGCGTATCACCTGTCACAGTGGTCTTAAGGCTTTGATTGGTGCAGAGTTATATAGGACTGGCTATGGAAACTGTCACAGTGCCTTTTGGACGTTTCTGGACGTCTTTGTGTCACCTTTATTGCAAATTTGCGCTTATTTTGGACTGATTTCAGATTATCAGATTTTTGGGAGAGGTCATCAGATTTGGGGGACTCGCAACTGAAGTGCCAGGGGGCCGATCATGGTTAGCGTGTCAGTCTGATCTGAGTCTATAATAAGAACCCGAAAGTCTTTATTGAGTGGTTGGAGGATCACTCCCTTGCGAGTCTCATCATACTGTATCCTTTTCAGGGTAATGCCTCCCTCGAATCTGACCGCACAGATTTTGCCATCCGTGTTCGACCAATCATACTGCTTTTTGATCAGTACAATATCCTCATGGAGTATCTGCGGTTCCATACTGGCACCGTTAACTCTGAAGGCAATGTAGGAGTCCGTACCATAAGGAAGATACCGGGTGGGAACTTCGACAGAATCCGCTGGAACATAGTCGTCTCTCACTTCGACTGGTTCTCCGGCGGAAATTTCCGCCACGATCGGGAACATTGAAGTGCGCACGTAAGTTCTATCAAAATCATTGACTAAGGTGGGTTTGCCATCGATGACCTGCACCTTCTTGGCAGTCGTGATGTCGGCTCCGAGCTCCCAGGGAGCCTGGATGAACATGCTGCCTTCAGCTCTTAACAACCAGTTCACATTGATCCCGTTTTCGACTAGTTTCGCCAGGAACTCAGGGTCGGGATAACGGGTATTACCCTTGTATCTCGCCATAGAATTGGTAGAGATACCAAACTTTTTTTCAAACTCATAATTCTTCATATTCAATGCTTTTACCAGCATTCCGAGCCTTGTTCCTATGTCTTCTGCCTTCATTTCTCCCCCTTTGGGGCATCTTTAGTCTTGACACTGCCCCTATAGGTATTATTGTGTATCTGTGAACAATGTAAATGCCCAGTCAGTTCACGTCAAGAACTAAATTTTATAGTGTGTTTCGGCGGCGGATTAATCCGGCGGTCTCAGAAGTTTTTCAAGTAGTGCGGGAAACGGCAGAAAGGACTTCCCAAGTTATTGCAGGTCAGTTATGTAGAGACCAACAATAGTATGAGGGAGGCGCTTATGAAAGCGACTACTTACAAGAATGGAGACAGGGCTCGGAAAGCAGACCACTGTGACAAATTAAACGCAGAGAAATATGTCACAGTGCTTTCCGTTTGGGCAAAATCACCCGCAATGCTGATTACAAGACGATTTGAGCACTGTGACAAATTAAAAGCCCGGAAATATGTCACAGTGGTGGATGATCAGGGGGGCACTGTGACAATTAAAACCCCAGGGAAATTTGTCACAGTGCTTGTCCCGGTAAACGACTTTTATTGGAAGAGGCTGAAAATGAGCAAACGCAAAATCAAGGCAGTCTGGCTGACGGTGGAACGAGTAGCTGAACTAATGCAGCGTTCTAACCGGACAGTCTGGCGCTTTGTAAAAGAGAACCAGATAACAGTGCATAAACAGCAGGTGCTGCAGAGTGGAGGCAAGACTGTGAAGTCTTTCCTGCTTACCAGTCCCGAGCTGCTCGCTATGGAAATGCAGAACTGTGAAAAGCAGAGACTGCTGCCAGAGCACTTTATCGAAAAGCGAGTGGAGATCAATGGCAAATTGGTAAACTGCGCCTTGATCTACCAATACCGGGAGTGTATGGAAGGAGAGGGTGGCTATTATGAGTCTTTATGATTTCAGTATAGAGGAATATGCGGAGTTCCTAAAAGAGGAACTGGCAGGAACGAATGCTGTACCCTTAGGTATCGAGATGATGGGTAAACCTGGCAGAAAGCCCAAGAATGCCACTCAGGTTGAGCCCTTAACAACATTAGATAACGATAAGCCTGATCCTCTGTGTGACGATCCCAATCCTATGGATCAGGATGAGGATGCCGCAGTCGATCTTGTAGAATCTCAAGTAATACCATCTATAGATATCCAACCCGATCGGCAAGAGGTCTATATCGACTTCAGTCCGGATGATCAGATCTTCACCAAGTACGATGGAGAGGCAAAGCTTTATGGACACTTATGCAATGTCATCCTCAATCGCCTGGCAGACTGCGATTCCAAGGTAGCCGAGTGGGATAAGATCGCTGGAGAATACAATAACGGCACTCTGGCACCTGAACTATACAGACTCAAGGGTAAACGCACCGAAC
This sequence comes from Candidatus Cloacimonadota bacterium, assembly GCA_028681035.1. The sequence goes on along the minus strand of JAQUJJ010000034.1, from coordinate 9,238 downwards.
GGGCTCTGCGGCTCTGGATCGAACGTTATCAGGAAGCACAGCAGAATATGTATGCCCTGATCCATAGAAGCCGTAACAAAGAGCATAAACGCAAGGTTACCGATCAGGAGAGCGCATTACTACTACAAGTACTGCTGCATCCCAACCAGGTGACGATCGGCTCGGCTATCTCGGCACTCAAGTCCAAAGCCCGGATGGGGTGGATCAATTCCCCCTCCAGTGTCCCCACCTTGAGACGCTGGTGCACAGAATGGGCAGAGGACAATCCTGCACTCTGGAATCAAACCCGGAAGGGCAGTAAGTTCGTAGCTGAGCATATCATCAAGACGATCATACGGGATAATGTCCTGGATGTGGGAGAAGTATGGGTAGCCGATGGTCATACTTTGGCTTTCGATATCTACAATCCCAAGACTGGGAAAGCCCAACGTATGACCATGATCATGGTGCTGGACTGGGCTTCGAGATATCCGGTGGGTGCCTCACTCGCCTTTACCGAGGACAGTCAGCATATCCAGATCGCCTTTAGAAATGGGTTCCTCAACTGGGGAGCACTGCCTAAGTACGTCTATCTCGATAATGGTAGAGCCTTCAAGAGCAAACTCTTTCATGAAGCCTGGGAATCCCACGATCTGGAAATCGAGATGGGTGGCATCTTCCCCAAGCTGAACATCGGAGCCCAGTTCGCAGCCAGCTACAATGCCAAAGCTAAAGTGATCGAGCGGTTCTTCAAGACCTTCCAGGAACAGTTCGAGAGGTTCATCTCCAGCTTCCGGGGCTCATGTATCGATAACAAACCTGCTCCCCTGATGCGTAACGAGAAGTGGGCTCAGAAGCTCTATAAATCAGTACCACCCACAATCGAGGAAGCGATGCAGATGATCGGCTTCTATGTCAGATACGTATATGGCGAGACACCGCATGGTGGTCTGGGTGGTAAGACACCCTGGCAGGTATTCAGTTCTGCTCCACTGCCTTCAGACAGACTGGTGCAGCCCGGGAAGCTGAACTTCATGATGCTCAGTGCCGAACGCAAGGCAGTCCGTAATGACGGCATCGTCTTCAACAAGCTCCGCTACTGGCATCCTGCCCTGATCGACCTGGTCGGCAAGCCGGTGATCTTCCGCTACGATCTGGCTGATGCAAGGTGGATACTGGTTTATGATACCAAAGACGTATTCATCTGCCAGGCAGAACTAAGGCAGACCCAGCATCCTTTCATTAAGCTGGCGATGGATCAGCCCATGGCACATAAAGCTCTCAAGCAGGAATACACCTATATCAAGAAGCTGCAGAGAAACACCGAACAACGCTCCAAGATCTTCGTGAGAAAGAACCAGGAGACGGTGGATGCCCTGCTTGAGCCTTATCAGCGGCTAATAGCTGCCAGTGCGAACCCCACCTTTATCCAACCGCCTGCCCTTGAAGCCCCTGAGCCGGGTCCGGAGCAGTTCATCGCTAACCTGGAGCATCAGGTAACCCAGCTTCTGGAAGACAGACCGGAACCGCAAGTCCCCGAACAAAAAGACAATCCACCTACAGATACCAAAGATGAAGATCAACCCTTCGATTCCGGTATCGCCCTCAATGACAGTTTCAAAGAGATGTGCGACTTCATCGGCATCAAACAAGCAGTAAGGAGATAAGATGAAACAAGGTCAACTGATCAAAACCAGCAACGTCCTCAAAGCCGATGCCACGATCAAGTTCCTGCTCAACCGTCCTAAACTCGAGATGGTGGGACTGGGTCTGATCTATGGGAAACCCGGACTCGGCAAGACCACTTATGCCAATCGCATGGCTTTCAGTAACGGCTATATCTATATCCGGCTGGAAGCAACCACCACACCCAAGTCCTTCGCCGTGCAGCTGCTGACCTCACTCTACCGACGCTTCCACTTAGGTGAATACATCCCGGTGGGAACAGCCAACAACCTCTTCAAAGCCTGTCTGCAGGTCTTGGAAGATCATGAAGATACCATCATCGTAATCGATGAGATCGACTATGCCTTCCGGCTGCCTCAGTTACTCGGAGCTATACGTGATATCGTGGATGAGACCCTGACGGTGGTGATCCTGGTCGGGATGCAGAATGCCAAGGACAAGCTGAACATGATCAATGAGTACTACTTTGATAGATGCAACAGCTTCTGCGAGTTCAGTTCCTTGACCAAGTCCGATATCAAAGCCATCGCCACGCAGGTGATGGAGGTCAAGGTCAGTCCGGAGATGGTGGAGATCATCTATCACCAGTGCGCGGGTAACCTGCGTAAGGCGATCAAGCTCATGCATACCTTAGAGATGGCGATCAGTAAGCAACCCGACCTCCCCCTCTCGCAGATCAACTTCAGAGCGGTACTATGAGCACCATACAGTTAGTGGAAAACTTCATCGACCACTATAACAAGCCCTTCTCGGCAGAGACGATGGCAGCCTTGATCCAGAGAACATCTGATGAAGTAGAACCTATCCTGGAGACGTTGCTATCGGAAAAGCGTATCAAGCGAGTCAGTCAGACTGAGCGTATCTATGCCCGGGCGAACCGCTATAATGCTCAGATCGGCTATCAACACTATAAGGGCTGGACCTTTGACCCGGGTGCAGCCCATCAACTGCTGGATGTCCTGGAACAGGGCAAATACAAGTCCATCCGGGACATCGCCCAAGCAGTCGGTAGGTCAAGACAGTGGGTCTATATCTACCTTGAAGCCCTGGCATCCATTGAAGTAGTCGATCTGAGGAATTATGTCTATGTGGTTATCTCCCGCAAGAATGTCCCCAAGATCGGCAGAAAAGTAATCAAGGGTATCCTGAGAATGCTGCGTGGGCTCAACAGCCTCGGCGGTCACAGGATAATAAGCTAACAACCAACCCCAAGCAAACGAGGGTATTACTATGACGAAAGAACAGAGAGAACGCTACCTCCGGCAAGATATCCATGCCATGAGAGTGAAGAAGTTCAAGTGGTCAGAAGATGATCTGAAAGGACTTCTCAAGTACTTAGGTCTGGGCGACTCACTCACCGCCCTGGATGAACTGATCCTGACTGAACTCAAGCTGATCCTGATGCGGGTCCGCCTCACCAATAAGCCTGATGAATACACCTATGACAACCAAGGTATGTACATGCATTCCCTGATGAAAAAAGCCAAATGGGACGAGTATAAGCTCAGAACCTTCCTGATCACCCATTACCGCAAGAGCCACTGGAATCTGCTATCCAAAGATGAACGCAGAGCCGTAATCGCCATGCTGCAGAACTACATCAAGAAAGCTTTAGTCAAAGAAGACGAAAACAACTCAACTGAGAATAGAAACATGAATAAAAAGCACAAGGAGACATCTAATGGACACCCCCAAGACTAAGAAGACAGCCGACCGTACCAAGACCGACGCTAATGGACAGATCATTCCGATCTCGATTATCAAACCGGAAATCATCAAGCAGGATGCCGTTGTGACCAAAACCATCGAAAGAGCCAAGAAACTCCAGGATCGCATCATCAAAGACAAAGCCAAGCTCTTTGAGGAAGTGGAGCTCTACCTGGAAGAGGTAGCCGAGAAGAATGGGCTGGAATGGAAGGGCAATGCTATCCTCAACAGCTTTGATGGACAGTGCCGGGTGGAGATCAGGTTCAAGGAACGCATCCAATTCGGTATCGAACTCCAACTTGCCAAGCAGAAGATCGATGAGTGCCTGAAGGAGTGGTCAGCCGACTCCAATGTCAATCTCAGAGCCATCATCAGTGAAGCCTTCCAGGTGGATAAGAAAGGCGAGATCGCCAAGTACCGTATCCTGCGTCTGCGTAGATACAACATCAAGGACCCGGTCTGGAAGCAAGCAATGGAGCTAATCGACCAGGCAATCCAGGTTGTATCCACCAAGCAGTATATCACCTTCTATGAGAAAGATGAGTCCGGACAGCAGCGTCAGATCGTGCTCAACTTCAGTAACCTGTAAAAGAATGATTGGTATCCTAATGCAACTGGACTTGAACAATCCCAAGGAGTATGAAACATGGCACCTATGAATACTAACACAGCAGAGGAGCTGATCCCCATGAGTATCTTCAATGATGAACGCAACTACCGCACGGATGAGATAGCTGATATCCTCCGGGTTGACCGCTCCAGTGTTTACCGCTGGATACGGGACATCGCCAATCCTCTGCCTGCTTTCCGTACCAAAGAGAATGGTCAACTGCGCTGCAAAGGCAAAGACCTGAATGCCTATCTGGACAGACACAAGGTAAGACCTGAGTATGAGTAATGCACTCGAGTTCCGCATCAAGCGGGACAACTGCAAAGATGCTTATCTGAATGGTAAGACCGATCCACTCGAGCTGGCGGTGATCTTCGGTGTGTCCGACATCACCGTCCGCAAGTGGATCAAGTCCGGAAAGTGGGATGAGTTGTTCAAGGAAGAGCGCAAGCTCGACCATGAGATCAGCTTAGCCCGCAAGAAGGCACTCATCCAGGCACTACGGGAATATGCCAAGAACCCTGCCGATACCGCTCTGCAGAGCCTGGTAAGCTTAATCAAGCAGAATCAGAAGGACTCCGAGCCTGCCAAGGAACTGAACGACTACATCGTGCGCTTTCTGGATCAGGTGACCGACTTCATGATCGAGAAAGGGCATGAGACCATGCTCAAACAGTTCCAGGGTATAGTTCTTGACCTTGCCGAGTACTTAAGAGTTAGAAATGGATAATATTACAGCCACGGACATGGTTGCCTCCATACAAGCCTCCAAACCAGACCTACCTACCCTCCAACCCGACCAAGCGGAGCCGTCGCCTCCGGCTCCGCACTTTCATGAATACCCTCCTGTAAAAGGTTATGTCTAAGAAGTTCATTCAGCGACATAACAAGGCACTGGCGGAGATCGCATCAAAAACGATCTCCGTCTTGCCTTTTATAGATGATAATCCTGAAGCCAAGACTGACAGGATCAAGCGAACTACCGCAGAGGGCTGGGATGCCTTCTCTTTCTTCTGCCATACCTATTTCCCACACATCTTCCCACTACCTTTTTGCCCAGCACATGAGACTATGTTCGATGAGACTGATAAGGGCTCAGGCATCATCGGCATTACCGGTTTTCGTGGGCTGGGCAAAACGGTTCTCATGGGAGTGGTCTATCCGATCTGGAGGATCATCAAAGGTGAACGCTACGTGATCCATACAGCCGCAGACGTAGATCTGGCACAGGAGCGGACAGCCTTCACCTTACATGAGCTGCAGAACAACAAGCGACTCACAATGGACTATCCTGAGCTGCAACCAGTAGATGCCTTTGATCTGGACTTCTACCTCAAGAACAAAGCCAGGATCAGAGCCAGGAGCATTAAGCAGTCTCATAGGGGAACTATCAACCCTAAGACTGCCAAGCGTCCTGGACTGATCGTCTGTGATGATATCGATAAAGAAGAGAACATGGGTAACCAGTCCATCGGTAAGAGACGTATGGAGAAGATCACTCAGGAGCTTGCCGGAGCACTCTCACCCGAGGGAAATGGCAAGATCGTCTGGCTCGGTAACCTGGTGCACCCCAATTACTCAATCTGCCAGTTTCAGGAGCTCATATTAGGCGATTTACGGGCAGATAATCCAGAATTAGACGTTACCTACCAGATTGCATTAAAGACCCACCAAAAGGCGATATTGCGCTTCTCTCTCGAAGATATGCAGGGCAAGTCCATCTGGGAAGAGCAATACCCTACAAGTACCTTGCCAAACCTGCGAGCTAAGTTTGGGCATACCGGTTATCAAAGAGAGATGCTTGGACAGCCGGTTATCGAAGGTAACATCTTCAAGAATCACTGGTTCAACAAGTATCGCACCTTACCGGAACCATCCCAGATGAAGCGGGTCTGGCTCTATGCTGACCCTGCCTGGGGAGAGAAGGGCTGTTACAAGGCTGTCATCTCCATAGGTTATGATGGTAACCGATTCTACGTGATCCATGTCTGGATACGTCAAACTGAGAACACCAAGTTCTTCAGATACTACTATGATGCCTATCAGGAATTGGATAGAATCTACAGAGTGAAAGCCCGGGCCGCCTGTGAAACCACCTACGGACAAGCTCGTATCCTTGCTGACTTCGATCGGTGGGCTACTGATAATCATCTGCTACCAATATCGCATCGCATAAAGCGAATCGATAACAAAGATAACAAGAACCTGCGAATAGAGAGAACTGAGACCATTATCGAGACAGCTAAGGTCATCTTTCCGGAGGGTCAAGATACACCAACCCTCATTAGCCAGTTCCTCACTTATCCAGATGGATATATCGATGCCTGTGATGCTCTTGCTGGATGCTTGGAACGCTTCTCGGAATACGATATCGGCAGGAATAGAGTCAAGGTCAGGAGATTCGTCATTCCATCGTAGGATGGAATCCAGTTATGACATACTATGATAAGCTCATGCTTGAGTACTACCGGGTACTCAATAATGCCTGGAAGACCGAGATCAAAGATTCTACCCGCCTTGCGATCCAGATGCTGGGTGACATGCCACGAGCCGAGACGATCAACAAAGACTCCATAGATAAGCTTATGGGCATCATAAACACCCAGTTGGGAGATGACTTCGCAGCACTGGTCAATGAGCCCACCAAAGCGATAATAGACCGCTGTGTACGGCTCGGACTGAGGGACACCCAAGTGCAAGCCCCAACCAAGACTAGTATCGGGCTCTGGGGCATCGAAGATCAGCATCTATCCTCCACAATCCAGAAGCAGCAGTTGTTCTGGATCGGGAACCACTTTGAAGCCGATGTTAGACAAAACTTCGCAGATACTCTCACCAAAGCAATCGAGCAAGGTTACACCAAAGAGATGTTAGCCGATACTCTCAAAGACCAGATCAATGACATTGCCAATAGATCATCCAATTACTGGCAGGGACTGGCAGAGCATACTGCACTGAGAATACGAGAGTTTGGAAGGCTTCAAGGCTACAAGAAAGCCAAAGCCAGATACTACAAGCTCGTGGTGATCCTGGATGATCGTACCAGTGACATCTGCCGGGCTCTGGCAGCCCAAGATAGGGTCTATCCCCTAAACGATGCCATCGAAGTAATGGACAATCTCATGGCTCTGGATACCAAGTCTAACAGCCTGGATGATGCCAGAGAGTACATCAAAGCGCTTGCGCCATGGGTAAGTAATGATCAGATAGTCTATAATAGCAGTGATGAGCCAATCGGTGTCTCTGGAGCGCATACTCCCTTCCCACCCTTTCATTGGAAATGTAGGACGACAACGGAGATTACCAGTTGATCCCCCCTTATTGTATCAGGTGCTCCTAAACAATGTTGGAGAAATAAACGGTACTGCCATTATCTCATTATCTTTAGGTGTTCTTCGAACGAATGGAACATATCTCCAGATTTTTGCCTTAGTTTACGACCCATTTCTGTGCCAGATATCTTCATTTGCAAGTAGGTCACCAGATCAGGAAATCTCGATTCGCTGATATAATCCCACTTTGACCCGAATTCTATTTGGATATTTGTATATATTACAGCAGGCTTGAATACTCTGCCTTTCCGGTCTCCTTTTGAAGCCAGTTCGTTGAATCTATCGATTAAGTATTTTATGTAGCCACGCATCTCGTTATTACTACTAATCGTGCCAGTAATTGGAACAGTGCCAGTACTGCCTTTCTTTGTGTTTTTAATAATAATGGTATTGTTCTGTGTCCCAGAACCGGGAGAGAGTACCACATTGACTTGCTGTGCTTCGATTTTACCTATGTAGCTGTTATATAGGCTCAGTGATTTAGATGCTTCATCCGGAGTGATTTCAAGAACCGTCCTGTCTTCAAGCAGTTGCTTGTACTGCAAGAGTACCCCGCTGGTATATTTCTGAACATTCGCATCGATGAGTTTGTGATGTTTCTTACACATGAGGACAAGGTTTTCATACCCATCTCTTGCCTCAGGAGTCTGGTTTTCATCGTATCTTGGGCCTTTGGGCTTGGCTGCATTAATGTGGCATATATCTCCCAAAACAGTTCCATCATTATCAACTATCGCATTATAGCATTTCGGGTATGCACAGCTGTTCTTTGATCGTGCGAAAAGAATCTTAACTGCTTTTTGAGTTACCGAACTCATAAGCTAAAGCTCCCACAGTCTCTTTCCACATCATCATATATCTCGTCTATTTTTGTTTGTACCTCGATTGTTTTGCTTATGGCTGTTATCATCCTGCAGAAGTAAATGGGGTTGTCCATAGTTCTGCCTTTGCGGTCTTTGAGGTATTTGTGCAGGACTTGGTAACCACCAATGTGATAACTCCACACTTCCGTATTTATGCCTTCAAAGTACTTATCCGGATTGATATAGATGCGTCCTTGAGCCACATCGTAGCTTACCTGTTCCACTCTGTCGTTACCGCTATTACCCTGGTACTTTGCAATAGGAGTGTCCAGTTCGCTGCTTTGCATCAGGTGCAAATCTGCTATTGCTTTGCCATATCCTGCCATCTGTTTGAAAAGCTGTGTGTCTTTCGTAAAGGGGATACGGGGAAAGTCAATTTTGAGATATTCGGCATAACGATCCCGATAGATATTCATAACTGTTATTGACATTAAGACCAGTAGTGTAATCAATCTTGTTGTTCAAAGGAGTAAAGACATAGGAATATGCGAAATTCTGGCCTTTAATAGTTATAACCCTAAGAATGATGTGATCCCCGTTACTGCTTTGATCTCTTTTCCCTTCCTTGCCAATACTGAATGTTGAGTCTATGTCTGCCACAATTTTTATATAGAGATTTTGTTCATCAACAAAAAACTCAAGATTAGTTGTTAATCGACAAGGGCTGAAGTTGTCATCTATGTTACCAAACGAGCCATTAATAAAATCAACTCGTTTAGCACTATACATCCTACTATCTATGTTCTGTGAATATGATACTTGCATAGTTAACGCGAATGCCATTAGTAACGAATATCTTAATAGTTTCATTGCGACACACCTCTAGTATATGCGATTTTTATTAATGTTTCTAAGTCACGATTCTTATCAGAGAGCTTTTTATGAATATCTCTAATCTATCCCAGTTTACCAAATGATTCTCAGCAAATACAACAGGCATTAGACTGAAATAGATCTTGTAGAATAAGATATCGCTAATGGTTGATGTGATGTAATAATAATCGTCTTATCGCTAAAAAGTCTGAATATTAAGTCCATGACGCATTTAGCATTATCAATAT
>JAQUJJ010000163.1 GCA_028681035.1 Candidatus Cloacimonadota bacterium | reverse complement strand
CCAACTACCAGTTATTCCGAATCCAAAAATGAGAGTTAAAATGGGAGGATCACGATGCTGCGATGTCAAAATACCCGATCAGCGTTGCTTTTGTTTTAACTCAAAAACGACCCAGGTGAGTTCAAAACACTCTGGCTGACAAGAAGATACAGGCCAAGCATAGCTCGAAGGCCGCAGCAGGAAAGGTCGTTTTTAAGTCAAAACAAAAGAGGTAGGGCGGCACACGCTACTGCCTTTAATTTGATTTCGATTCGTCTCGAGTCGAAGGCAAATTAGAAGCGAGAGCAGCAAAGGAGCGTGTCCCGTCCTAAATGAGTCAATGTTGCTGTCCATGGCTATTCTCATGATTCTCTCTCTTTGATGAATGGCTTTAAATACCTGGATACCTTTCTCTGGTTCACACTACCCCACGGCATAGTTCTTTGACACGGGTAAGAGACATATAGAAACCTCTTGGCTCGGGTGAAAGCTACGTATGCATTGTTCTTTTCTTGCTCTAACTCTATGCCACCCTTTTGAACGGCACGATAATCAGGGAAAGTCCCTTCATCCATTCCGATTAAAAAGACAATATCCTTTTCCTGTCCTTTCATTGTATGGACAGTGCTAAGCGTAATGCCATTGGGGGTAGAGAGGGAATGTGTCTGTCCAAGAGCCATTGCGTTTTTGAACTGCTTCAGTGTCGCATGATCGTTGTTCTTTTTGTATATATACCAATGACTCATTAATTCATCTATCTCATTATTAACAAGTGCTCTCATGTCCTCGTTTTCTGCTCCATCCGTGACCAAAGACAAGCTTCTCTTTAAGGTTTGCAAAATCTCACGTATGTTCCCACCATCATCAGATAATCCGCAAACAGCATCGATCATGGCATTCAGCACATCTGGGAGGGGCAATTTTTGGAGTTCTGAAAGGGTTGGAGCTGTTGAGCAACCACATGCCTTGTATAGCTTCTCTTTATGAAGTGTATCTTGAGGATTTAATCTCACCTTAAGGGCGAGATCAAACACTTGCATTGCTTTAGATTCGAACTGAAGAGCCCCTGGAGTTATCTTGTAATAGAAAGGTATCCTACTCTCCGAGAGAACTTCTTGAATCGGTTGAAATAGATACTTGTTCCTGGCAAGAATTGCAAAATTATCTGGTGTAATCTCACCCTCAATGTCATTGTGGGTTTTAGATAACAGCAGGTGTTGAATCTTCTCTACAACAGCAATAGCTTCTTTGTGCTCGTCCTCATAAGAAGATAGAGTAAAATCTCCTTTGATTACAAGATTTTTGATATTAGCAGAGTTTGGCACTATCTTTAATGCTGCCTCAATCACTTTTCTTGAAGAACGAAAGTTTTCTATCAGCTTTACAACATGTGGGCTGTAATCCTTTGTAAAGTTTGCTGTCATGTATTCGGATGAAGAGCCCGTAAATGCGAAGATAGATTGGTTTGGATCACCTACCATCATAACATTTTTGTGCTCATTACCTGTAATCGCTCTAATTAGCTGGTATTGGGCATTGTTCAAATCCTGGGCTTCGTCAATGCAGATATACTCATATTCCCGTCTGTAGAGTGCTGCAATATGGGGAAACTCAGTGAACAAACGGTAGGCCAAGAGGATTAAATCATCGAAGTCAATAGCCCCGTGTGCTTTCAGGATGTCTTGGTATGAATTGTACATCAGGATCAAATCATCATTCTGATTGGCTTCACCAATTTGCTCTGGATCTTGGAGGCTCCTTTTAACACTAGATATAAATTCAAGTGCTCTGTATCTAAAGTTCTTTTGCTCCTTTTGATTCAATTCCTGATATCTTGCCCAATATGTTGGAGTATTGGAGAGTGCTTGTTCTAATAATGACATCCTGTCTGTTTCGTCTTCAAATATTTGAGGAGGTGTGGAATATCCAAGCAAGTTTGATCTTTGTTCTATGATATGCTGGCAGAATCCGTGAATAGTCCCAATGAAGGTTTTACTTTTCAAATCGTCAACACCTTCCAAACGTTCTCGCATTTCTTTGCCGGCTTTGTTTGTGAAAGTTATTGCTAACACTTTTCTGCGTGTTGTCTGTAAGAGTTTTTTTATTCTCTCTGTTAATACACGGGTCTTTCCACTACCAGCGCTTGCTTGCACAAGCAAGGCACCATGTGTGTAATCTACGGCTTCCTGTTGTTTAACTGACAATTTAATAACAGCCATCGTATGCTCCTAAAGCGGTTTTAACCTTTTCAAAAAGTTCCGTCACTTTTCCTGGGTGTCCTTTGGAACTATTGACGATTTGTTCGGCAACAAGTGCTCCCATCTGAGTTTTGTTTCCCTTCATGTCTTTAAGTATCTCGCTATCAGTATAGCCAAAAATTACGCTCTCCTTTGCACGCTGGTGCTGCTCGTTAGCGAATATACATTTTGAGATAATTGCTCGTTTTATCTCGTCTTGGTAGTTTTCAGAAAGGAGATATGTTTCAAAATTTTGGCCAGGTGGGAGAAAGACTACTTTGTCACTGATATTGAGAATAGGATTTACCTCTGTGATCTGTTTCTCAACATTACTTTTTACGTCTTTATCATTATCACTGAATACAAACCAAGGAATACAAAGAGATTCAACTACGCGCAAGAACGGAACATATGACCTATGGCCTCCAACTCCAACAAACGAAATGGTAAGCATTTCTGCTGAGCCAAAATAATCTTCAGCAAGAATTGGGAGAGCAAGTTCTTCTGTTTCACCTTCAAAGAACACAAGCACCTTAGCAAAAAGCAGCTCTCCTCTTGTCCTAATAACTTTCTGTTTGATTTTACGCTCCGCATTTTCATCAATCTTTTTCATATCAATACGGCCTATGACCACGGAACCTTGCTTATGGATTACACTTCTCAGCTCCTTGAGTTCCGCTTGAGCAGCAATATATGGCGAGTGAGTTGAGATGATTTTCTGACCAGGCATCTCTTTTACTTGCTCATACAGTGCTTTCTGGGCATGCGGGTGAAGATGGGCTTCAGGTTCTTCAATGCACAATACAGGATAGAAAGGTTTGCTTGTCTTCTCGGTCTCATCGTGTAGTATTGATAATAAAACCTTCAGTGTTAGTATAGATGTCCAACTTCGAGTTCCCATCCCATGCAATTCCAAAGGTAAACTCGTTGCGTGTTCTCCATATGTTATTGAAATCCCTTTATTTAAATCACGCAGCTTCTTTGTAAAAGGAGTTACTTCAATCTCTCCTGCACCAGTTCCTACAAGCGATGCAACGTCTTTCAAGGTATCTTGCAGCCGTGAAAGGACGTCACTGTTTAGTATGGTCGTTTCATTGAGAGCCTTGATCATCTGCTCAATCTTTTTAACCTGATCCTCTGAGTACTCAATACTGGAGATTATCCTTCCTAAGAACGATGTTCTAAGCTGCATGTCTTCCACAATGTCCCGTTGTGCGTCGATATAGAAAAAGGGCATCTCCTCAAACCGGAAGCGAGTTTCGACACCATTTCCTTCATTCTGCCAAGTGGGTTCGTTATCTGTATCTGTTGAAAAAGCGGGCCACTGCCTCAAGATATATTGCTTGAGTTTGCAATTAGCTTGAACTCTATCATACGTAACGACATTGCGAATTGGAACATAGCTGAGCTCTGGATCAACTGCCTGAATTCTATTTGTGGTTAGAAGTTCTTCCCAAACATTAGGAAATTTCTTTGGATCTGTGGTAGGCACAATGCGGGCATCAACAATGATTTTATTAGATCGCCCTTGCTCATTCACCGTAAAATCATCGCATGTGAGGAAAGATGGGTTACCAAAAGCGATCTGAATCGCTTTCAATAAAGAGGTCTTCCCACTGTTGTTGACACCGGATAACACGGTGGTGGGTTCAAGGTTAAGTTCAACGTTGGATAGACCACGGAATCCGTAGATCCTAATAGAATCAATCAATATGGGCATCTGCCTCTCCTTGTAATTACGCTTCACAACTCAATAACCACGGAAGTAGGATATCTCTTAGTGTCAAAGGTTCCATGCTTTGTTTGAATATGAGGTTGGTGCCGCTAACGTTGGCCATGTTCTGATTTCTATTTCTTTCTGCGGTTATAAGGCGATTGGTTAGTTGGCTTTAGAGAAATACTCAATTGTGAAGCTTTTGATCTGATTGAATCTTCAGATCTTCTCAATTCGTGCGCAATTAGTCCTGTGGGAGTATTCCCTTTAACGAGATCTTTCATTTTGTGTATCTCACTTTCTGTCCATTGCTTTCCTGAGTTCGTAGCTTTTTTAGTCATTTGTTTCTCCATGGGTTAAGTCTATCTTGCCAGTAAAATAAATGCATCTTTAGCTTGTATGGCAAGAAACAAAGACTTTGTTTTTTTGTCAACCTCAAAATCCGTCACACCCTTAGGCTATATCTGAATCTCCAATTTGCCTCTCTGAACGGTCTTCCTTGAAAGACGTGTATGAAAGGCACATCGGTAAAAGGTGGGGGTTTTGAACCCCCACGCTACAAGGTTGCCAACTGGATCAAGACGATTTCCTGGCCTTATAAGGCCAGGCACCCGCAGCTATATGAACAAATATACCCCAGGCTATATTGGCGGATTCTCTATTGAGTGATCAGGTGTCGTCCTTCACATGCGTTCCGGACTCGGGAATCCATTTGTCGGCCACCCCAGCAGTCACCTGCTGGGCTATTGGCATTCGCCTTTCGTCCTACCGGACTGGTTCTGGCCGTGTTTATTGTCAAAAATACTATGCTTACTTTATCTGGAATAGTGTTCCGAAGGATCCTATCTGAAATACCGTTCCGATGGAACTCGTTAGGGTATTTGCTTATTTGGGATTCTATCTGAAATGCCATGCCTACGGCATTCTTTAGGGTGTGTGGTTATTGTGGTTCTCATTAAGAATCTGCTTGATTGTCGGAATTTCTTGACAGTAACCCTTGCTGAAATATCTGGATGCACAAGTTGATTATGGATCAGCTTATAAGAATTGGGCGTGATCAGATCTCATTCGCAAACGCGAACCAGGTCCAAGACTCAAGCGCTTTTACAAGAAACATCATGATAATATTAAGGATACAACAATGAATTACATCATCACCGGAACCACATATAACGGCAAATACATAGATGCTCCCGAAGCTGGGACACAGGTACTGAGCAGGGAAGAACTCGCCCAAAGCAAGCTCCGCTTTCTGGAAGCGGACAAGGTCTATGTTCCTTCCGAAACATCGCTGAGTACGGTGATAGAGAAAATGGATGATTCCGACGGCGTGGAAGGTATCAACAAACTCAAGGACAAGTATCTGTGTAGAGAGGCTCTCAGGGGCCTTTATCCGGATTTCTACTTTGCCAAATGCAAGCTGGAGGAGATCCCTCAATTGGATATTGGGGGTAAGAAGATCGTGATCAAACCCTTGAGAGGATTTTTCGGAACCGGCGTGCGCATTGCGGATGCAGACACGGATCTGGAGGCTTTGAAAGCAGAAATACGCAGTGAAGTTGCTGAAAACTCCCGCTTTTTCCCAGAATCTGTCTTGACCAAAGATGAGTATGTGGTAGAGGAATTCATTGAAGGGGAAGAGTATGCCGTTGATATGTTTTACAATGAGCAGGGCCACGCGGTGATCACCAATATCTATCATCATCCCGTCTCGGATAGCCCGGATTATGCGCATCTGATGTATTACAGCAATGAAGAGCTCTTTGACCTCTATCTGGAATCCTTCCTCCGGTTTTTTAATGAATTTGGAGCGAACCTCAAGCTCCGGAACTTCCCTATCCATGCCGAATTCAAACTGCGCGGAGAGGAGTTTATTCCGATAGAGTTCAATCCCATGCGCTATGGTGGCTTCGGGCTGGCAGATCTCAGCTCCTTGAGCTATGGATATCAGCCCATTGCGGCGTATTTTGATAGTCAGGCGCCGGATTGGGAGACGATCTGGAAGAGCCGTGAAAGATATAATTACGCGTTTATTTTGGCGTATAATGGCAAGGGTCTTGATCTGAATACACAAGAGCCAAATCATGATAGATTCAAGGATTACCTGCAGAGCTATGCTGAGCTGATGGATTATGTGGAGCTGGATTTCCAGAGGAATCCGGTGTTTGCGATAGCCTATATCAGAAGCGCTGATTATGAGCAGATGATGCAGCTTTTGGGCACGGAATTTAAGGATTTCTTTGATTGAGGTTCATGATGATTGGAGCGGGTCGCGGGTTTCTATCTGAAATCTTAGTCCTACGGGATGAAGGGTTTGTGCAAAAAGTCTCTCACAGATCTCACAGATCACACAGATAGGACGGATTGACACGGCTTATGTTAAGGTTAAACGTTAAACGTAAAAAGTTAAACGTTAAAACGTTAAAACGCTAAAACCTTAAAACCCCAAACCCCTTAGATCCTATCTATCCAATCAATCCGCTAGATCCGCGTTCTATGGAAAAGCTACGCATCTGCCGATACTTGAAAACTTGAAAGCTCGTGCCCGCCAGCCAGTTCCGTAGGAACGGCGTCCTACGCTACGCTAAAACCCTAAAACGCTAAAACGCTAAAACCTTAAAACCCCAAACCCCTGATTTTCATTGACATAAAACGCCAATATATAATGTTGAAACAAAATAACGATTTTTATCTAAGATATAACAACATAAGGAGTTTACCATAATGGCTAAACAAACAAAAGCTACCATGGATGGAAACGCTGCAGCCGCGCATGTGGCCTACGCATTTAACGAAGTAGCAGCGATCTATCCTATCACTCCATCTTCCGGAATGGGAGAACTTGCCGATGCCTGGGCTTCGGACAAGGTTAAGAACATATTTGGCACCACGGTGGATGTCATGGAAATGCAATCCGAAGCTGGAGCCGCCGGAGCAGTGCACGGAGCTCTCTCCGCAGGTGCGCTTACCACCACCTTCACCGCATCACAGGGCCTCATGCTGATGTTGCCCAATATGCACAAGATTGCCGGCGAGATGTTGCCCACGGTATTTTACGTGACGGCGCGCTCTCTGGCAGCGCAATCCCTCTCCATTTTTGGCGATCACTCGGACGTAATGAGTGCCCGCAATACCGGCTGGGCTCTGATCGCTTGCAATAGCGTTCAAGAAGTAATGGACCTCAGCATCGTGAGCCAATTGGCCACTCTAAAAAGCTCGATTCCTTTTGTCCTGTTCTTTGACGGATTCAGAACCTCACACGAGCTGCAAAAGATTGATGTGGTGGATTATGAGACCATGGGCGAGCTCTTGGATCACAAGCTGGTGGAAGACTTCCGCAAGCGCGCTCTGACTCCAGACAAGCCTCTGATGAAAGTAGGCCAACACGGGCCTGACGTATATTTCCAGGGTCGTGAGACTTCCAATACACATTATCTCAATGCTCCCGGCATCATCGAAGCCTGTATGAAAGAAGTGGGCGAGAAGCTGGGCCGCCAGTATAATCTCTTTGATTA
>JAQUJJ010000162.1 GCA_028681035.1 Candidatus Cloacimonadota bacterium | reverse complement strand
CATTCCAAATATAGGCTACCAAACTCACCAATAATCCCAATACAAATAGCACCAATGCCCAGGGAATGTTCATCATCTGCGCTTCCCCTTACTTCAGCAGCTTCACAACCGGTTTGATCAGAGGAAATACAAACTTCACCGCATCTATCGCAGTTCCGAACACCTTCTTCAAAGTGCCCTGCCCGCTTGCGTTCAAAGCAGTTTCCACCTTGGTTGCCGCTATAACCGCCCTATACTCGTCATAGTTCGCAATCCCCTCCGGCTTAATGGCTGCCTGAGTTTCTTTCTCAGTGTTGAAACACGCACTCACTATTGCCGTTAGCACGGGGATGATCTTCTGCACTTCCACGTTTATCTTCAGATACCTGCCAATAAAAAAGCAGATCAAAGCTGCCAAAAAGGGAATGGCATAAGTGCTCAATGCCCCTATGCTATCCACCTCGCCACTTGTCGCTGCACTTGCCAGGCAAACGCCCATTAGCATCGTAAAGGTCAGCAGCAATCTAATTAAACTGATATGTTTCATGGTCTCCTCCTTGTAATCGCACACGCCTCGTGTGCCACTGGTACAATCATCTCGACTGCACCTCGGAATGCCTGTGTCCTCGCAGGCAAGGCTTGCCGACGTCCTCGTCGGCAGCACGCCAGCACCCCAGAACACCAGCACTCATATATCCACCCAGCCTATATCCACAGGTATCTCTGCTTTTAGCTGATTCATCGTCAAGTTTCCCTGCGCTTCCCAATGCCTGGATAGCTTCACCATTTCGCTTACTTCGCTTGGTTGCACTTCGCCTTCACCCCATCCCGTTGCACTGTGGATGCTGCCTCCCTCGCCGATTTCTCTGCTGCTTATTATCAGCTTAGCTATCGTAAAGGCGCAAATGGCATATTCCAGGCGTTTATCCGCTCCCAACGCTTCATAAGCTGCCGTCCCCAGCCCGCTCTGCACATTCGCATCGCACACCTCGGCAATCAGCTCTATCCGCGCGTCAGGGATATCCTTGGAAAGGCTCTGCAAGGCTTTCACCTTTGCCACCCATACAGATACAGGTTCAGGCATCCACCCTCCCGTAATTCCAGCTTTGTGGAAGCGACATCTTGTCGCTTGTTCCGTCATTCCAGCGCAGGCTGGAATCCAGTTCTTTTCCCAACTCCATCATGCCACCCTCCCGCTTATCCGGGCAACAACACACCTGGTGCCGTGCACCAGATCATTGCCATATTCCACCCGCTCACTGCTAAAGAAACGTGGTATCTGCAGTAACGTCCCCACCATCGCTATCATGCTTTCACGGCTCGCCTTAAATGATGTCCCATAAGGATATAAAACCCAAATGCTAAACTCATGCTCTCCCGTAAATGAGCTCCCGCCCCCATCTTCCTGAAGACGGGAACCATCTACTTCGATCACCACACAAGGAAGGCTTTCAGGCTTGTCTATCATGTTATCCTGCACACACACATCCGGGAGCAAGCTTGCTGCCTGGTCATCCAGATGTGCTTGTGCTTCGCTGTAAGTCACTTATTCTCCGCCACCTGCTGGTGCTTCAGGTACTTCAGGCTCTGCCACCAACATTCGCATGTTGATGTAGGGGTGAATGTTGCAGTCGATACGGCAGCTCAGCACACCCTTGAATCCACGGGCTTCAGGGTAACGCTGGGTCTCCAGATACACTTCGCGTCCCAGGGGAGCCAATAGCCCTGTCATGTCCCCAAACAGGATGCAATTCTGAGCTAAGCCGGCAATCTCCACCAGCTCATATTTCCCCCGGAAATACAGCGCACCATCACGCTCTTTGATTATCGGCTTGGTCGTGGTAACCTCGTCCCAAAGCAGGTTCATGTCCGTGGGGGAGATGAATATCTTGCTGTCCGGATTGGCTATATAATCGTCCGGGCTGCCACTGATCAGCTTGATGATCTTCTTGCTCACTGTGGTTTCGGTATCGCCATAGGTAACCGTCTTTTCTGCTTCGGTCATCTGCTTCACCAAGCCATCCAGGATTGCCAGGGTCAGTTCACGGTCGGTCAGGTTCTCTGCGTCCACCGGCTCCAGCTCGGTATCTCCGTTGATCAGCACTTGGCTCAGGTCTTTGGCAAATACCTTGGCAAACATCTCTGCCACCTTCTCCGGGGTGGTTGCCATGTCATCCACATAGCTGTCCTGCACAACCAGGGCAAGCACCAATTCCTTCAAATTGTAGCTCACATCAGCAGCATTCAGCTCCTGCAAGGTTGCCACGGTTTTGCGTCCACCGGTGCTGTTGTGCGCATTGCTGAATCCACGGGTCTTATACTGCGCCATGTTCACCACGGGGTAACTGCCACTGGGGAGATCAACTTTGGGGCAGGTTACATACTTCAAAATCGGGGTATTCTGAATCACCATGTCCAGGAACTTCTCCACCGTTGCGGCGGAAAGCAACCCGATCATTTTTCCTTCTTTCTTAGCCATTTGTCCTCCTTCTTAGTCCAGGCTACTAAAATTGAATTCTTGGAAAGCAGCTTCGTCTCCGCCTTTCTCAATCTTCACACTTTCGCCATCGATGCTTATCTGACGGCTTTTCGGAACCTTGTCCACGCCCTTTTCGATCTTCTCCAAACGCTCGTTCACCTTCTCCAGGCTATCCACCACGCTCTTCAAAATCTTGGCAGTTTCATCAGGGGTTTTGTCGGCATCGGTGGAGGGCTCTTCATCGCTCTTTTCGCAGTAAGCACCCATGGATAGTCCTTTGATCTCGCCCTTCTGAACTTTCTTGAATTCTTCGCTGCTCGGATCCATCTTGATCCCCACTTGCCAAGCTCCCTTCTCGTCAATGTGGCTCTCCACCACCTTGGCTCCGGTAAGCTTCTCATCGTGCTCCTTATCCACATTGGAAAGCGCACCCTTGGCTACGAAGTCATGGGCTGCCTGCTTGATTGTCTCCGCATCTGCCCAATCCCCCTGGGAATCCTTCTCATTGGGGCTGTAAACTGTCCCGTAAACCATGCCTTCCGCTGTGCTTTTGGTAATCTTCAGCTCTTTCTCATCGGTGAATTTGCCATCGGCACTCTTGTAAACGATGTCTTTTTTGTTCGCAGGGTTCTTCACCAGGCTCACATAAACTACATTCAGCTTCTTTAGCTTCGCCATCTTTCCTCCTTTAAGGCTCATTAGTCCTTATCGATGGCTCCACCATTGCCAACCCCTCTTTTCCTGTCAAATTTATCGGGCTATATATGACATATATGATATATATGGACATTTTGTCCCCTAAACCCTTTACTGATGCGGCATAAATTTTTCGCCCCAAAAACAAAAAACCCCGGACATGCCGGGGTTCTAATGTACAGGCGGAAGCTTTCCGCCAACAAAATAAACAACTAACTATCCTTCATCGTACTCTCTTTTCGCTCTTTTACTCTTTTACTCTTTTACTCTTTGTTAAAAAAAGCCCCCTCACTCCCTATTAAAACTCCGTATCGCTATATCCAGCAGACCTATCATCACCAGCTCCTCTCCGTCCTCGTCATAGGGCATGGGGTTGAACTCATGGTTTATCGGCATCAACCAGGTAACCCGGTTCTTATCATCCAGCATCAGCTTCTTCAAGGTTATCCCCTCATGCGTTCTAAATGCCATTATCTTCCCGCTCAGCTCATGTGGTGCCGGATAGGTTTGGCTGCATATAACTATGTCCCCATGCAATATATGCGGCTCCATGCTCCGCCCCGTTACCCGGAAAACCAAATATGGCGGGGGAAACGCCAACAGCGCACGCGGGATATTCACCCACCCCAAAGGCTCATCCAAATACACTTCGCATGGCTCTCCCGCCGCTATCTCCGCACTTATCGGCAAACGGATCGTATCCTCCAATATCCCCGCGTCCACCGGTATCAACTCCTGAAACATACTACCCGTACCCGTGAGAAGCCAATTCAGGTTTACTTCTGGAAATGATTTTGATAACGATGCAAGAAATGCTGAGTCAGGATCGCCAGTGCAGCTCTCATACCTGCTAATTGAGCTCTGGGTTACACCAAGAAGAGTTGATACATCGCATTGTGTCAACTTTTTTTCTTTGCGCAACTCCTTAATTCGTAAACCTATAGCATTCATCACATCCTCATTTATTGAGAAATCAATAATTTGCACTTGACACAATATCGAGAACTCAATATCTTGTCCCTATAACTTAAGACTACAAAATGAGGCAATAACATGAATGTCAAGCACAAAGTTTCAAAGGTCGCTTCCCGCCTTATCCTGCATGGCTTCGCGTCCATGTTGTCCATTTTGTCCATCCCGTCCATAACGTCAATCACCCCAAGGAGTAAATCATGACATTAGAACAACGTATCGCCCAATCCGCTGCGGAGTTTGGCAAGCTTCTTCGCCAGGCTAAAAAGCAGCACCAACGCGTTCTCAAGCTTGCCAAGGCATTTGCCAAAGCAACAAGTGTTCACGGAACACAATCCTATGTCCCCTTGGATAATGGCAAGCCTTTTAAGCCAATTGGTCTTCGCCGGGCAAAAGCCACCCATAGGCTCAGTACTGAGCTCACTCAACAGGTGCACAAAGCTGTAGAACAGATTGATTCTAAATTAAACGCTGTCCTCGAAATCCACGGAACCGAAGCTGTTTTTCAAAATCCTGCAAGCAAGATCGTGTTTAATATCGAAATCAGCAGGATAAACGGCAAGCTTTGCAACCAGGTTCATTACGTGATAAAGGCTCACTGATGCTTGTTTGCTTTGTTCAGCATCCATGCCTACCTTTAGCCTGTCTGGGTCTAAGTAAGCTTCCAGCAGTTCTGGTGAAGAGGATTTAATTACATGTTCTGCAATCTCTATTGCCTCTCTTTTCTGCAAAGTGCTATAGCTTTTCCATGGGTTCTTTCGAGCTTCACTTTTCAGCTTGTCACTTGCTACATCCTGCAAAAAGGACTTAATTACCTTTCCTTGGTTTGTAGGATGGTAATAGAATATGAAGCTACCTTTGTAATGGAATTTCTCTTCCATCTTTCACGCTCCTTATGCGCTTATTTGTGTGTCGTCCCAGCATGGGGAGCGTCCCCCTTTTTGTCAATCTCTCCGTGGAAGCGACATCTTGTCGCTTGCCCAGTCATCATTGCCCAGGCTGGAATCCAGTTCTTTTCACCCCAAAGGAGTATCTATGAAAACTAAACCCATCCTCTCCGCAGAAGAAATCCGGGCAGAGCTTGCCCGGCGCAAGATATCCAAGGCGCAGTTATCTCGCGATACCGGCATCTACTATCAATACCTGGTAGAGATTCTCCAGGGCTATCGTCCCGCTGTGGAAATGCGCCGTAAAATCACCACCTTCTTACAGCAGAAGGCATCGTGATCAGCCTCGGAATGCCTGCGTCCCCTGGAATGCCTGTGTCCTCACAGGTAAGGCTTGCAGACGTCCCCGTCGGCAACACCCCCAAAACCCCAAGGAGTAACCCATGAAGCTCTTCTCAAATTCCATCATCAGCATGCCGATCTCCGGCTGCAAGGATTGCCCCCACCGCACCCATCAAACCACCTCCCCCTCGCCGGGCAAGTTCCGCCACGAGTATTTCTGCAAGCTGATCTTCACCCGCTCCCCAAACATTATCTCCGGCATGGAACACCGTTCCTATGCAAATATCACAGAACCCTTCAAAAACGAAGGCACCCATCCTGATTGCCCCCTCCCAGATCATGAACATCCTGTCAGGTGCAGCAAAATGACTGTTATAGCACTATTGTCCACCTGTATAGCTTTGCCACTATTAGGTATTCTGCAAGCCATACTTTGGCTCGTTGATGTGCTAAAAAAATGACTGATATAGCACTATTGTCCACCTGTATAGCTTTGCCACTATTAGGTATTCTGCAAGCCATACTTTGGCTCGTTGATGTGCTAAAAAGCGGAAAAGTCACAATTAAAAACCAGATAACTATCACAGTTAAATATCCCAAAGACATCAACGTATCATTAGAAACACACCCCAAAAAAGGAGAATAACATGTATTCACAATCTCGTAGCATCCCCCTCATCATTACCTTGCCTGATGATGCCAATATCGACACTAACTTCTTCCAGGAGAAACTTGCTGAAGATTCAAGAGGCTATCTTGATGCCCAACAAATTGCCCAGGCATTGGCCAAAACACCATCCTGTATGTCAGATTTCTTCACACACATATTGGTAGCTGTTGGCCCCACCGACGTGATTATCAGCCATAACCAAGAGGAGTTAGAGCAGTGGGCAGACCAATACTCCGAAGGCGAAGTCTATTGGTTCTTTTCCCTTCTCCGCGGTGAAGCTCTCCCGCTCAAGCGAAAAGAAGGTAGTTTCTTAAACTCACCTGCCTTTGTGCCCAATGACCAGATTTACCTCTCTCGCAAGAGGATTGCCCCTACTATTGCTGAGGGTCGTAAAGAGAGCATAGATTCATCCTGCGAAGCCCCGGAGGTAGAAGATGCCGCATCCCCGTCCTATCGCGCGAAACTGGAAGTAGAGTTATATCAATGCACCGATGCTCTTAAAGTGCTTCTAAATAAGTACAAAGAATACTTATTTCAAGGATGTATTAGTCCAAGTGAAGCTACAGCTAATATGCTTCTTGGCAAAGAAGGCGCAGTAATCAATACTCTCTTTGAAGAGCGCTCAGTTACTCATGTGGAAAAGCTTGCAGCCCTTTTAACGGCAGCTTATCATTGTTCTTTCGGGCTCTGATCAGACATGTGCTTTTCCGCTATTTTAGCTATTAGTTCACTAGACTTGGCAAACAGGAAGGTCTCTGCATTTTCGTTCCATGTACGCCCTTTCTCTACACTTATGATGGTGTTCATTGCCAATAGCCGGTTAAGCACCCTCAGTTCCTTCAAAATCTCGTCATTCATCATAGGCTCCTTATGCTTACTTTCTTGCGTTTCCAAGCATGGGAGCCTCCCCTTTTCTGTCAACCTTGCAGTATTAAAAGCAGCCCAAGACCGAGGCCACGGATATCAGCGCAGATATGGCGCACTCATTAAATCGCGTGGAAGGATTACAGTTTGGGCTGCTTTTAGTGTTGCCCCTCTCTTTTCCTCTTTTCCTCTTTTACTCTTTGTTAATCCACTCATCACTTCATCACCATTTTTTAACACATACCTCCCCAGGGGTGGGCAGCTCCGGAACACTGCCCACTCCAATTTTAGCCGGGGAGCGGAGGTAATATGAATAATCCCAAGCTCATCTCTGTCCAAGAATATGCCAACAAAGTGGGCAAAAGCAGACAGGCTGTCATGAAGGACATCAGAGCTGGCAAAATCCCCGCTGTTCACCAGGACGATCCAAAACAACCTAAAGGGAAGTGGATGGTTATCCTCGATGCAACCGATGCAACCGATGCAACCGATGCAACCGATGCAACCGATGCAACCGATGAAACCGGTGCAACCGATGCAACCGAAGAAAACGATGCAACCGATGCAACCGA
>JAQUJJ010000033.1 GCA_028681035.1 Candidatus Cloacimonadota bacterium | reverse complement strand
ATATAACCACGTTGAATACTTTGCTTTGCACTAGTTCCAATGCTTCTTGCGGATCGCTACATACGCTAACCTGATAGCTTGGTTCCACTTTCAAGCTCATGCGCACGCAATCCAGCATGGCTCTATCATCATCTATTACGAGTATTTGCTTTCTATCTGAAGTCATCAATAATCCTGATATTCTTTATTAGAAGATACTTGATTGCTCTGCAACATTGGCAATCTCTTGTGTACATTCTATGTCGTTGTTGTTTATGTTATTTACTCTTTTGCTCACCGGATACATAGTAAGCAGTATCCTCGGATCTGCATCCAAAATGGGGCTTAAAGTAGCGATATCCTGATTTCTGGAGTTTAACCATGCATTCCGTGTTTGGGGATTTAAAAGCAAGGGCATCCGTTCGTGTATTGTGCCCACAGTGCTATCGGCAGAAGTGGTAATTATTCCCAGAGAAGGGATAAAACTGCCATCGGGACTTTCCCAAGCATCGTATATCCCAGCCATATATATCATGCCCCCATTGGCAGAGCGCAGGAAATAGGGCTGCTTGTCTTGCTTTCGCCATTCATAGAAACCATTTGCAGGAACTATGCAGCGTCTGCGCATAAAGGACACCTTAAAACTAGGTTTTTGGCTAATAGTTTCACTACGGATATTGAACATTGCACGGCTGGGTATTTCTTTCATCCAAGAAGGTATCAGACCCCACCTGAAAAAGCCAAGATAACGAATATCATCTTTGGCTATAATCGCAGATACAGTATGGGTAGGGGCTACATTAAAAGACAGCTCCATCTGTTCAGATTGGCTTATCAGCTTAAGCTCATCTTGCATCTTCTTCAGTTCTTCATGCACAATCACTTGTGCAAATCGTCCGCACATCAATTCTCCTTTATGTTGACAAGATTTATGACCCTAGCTTTTCTTGCAACATATATTTCATTGATTTTGGAAGTACATGGTTTAACTCTCAATTACGCTGTGTTATAGCACGGTTGGCTATGTACAAAACTTCGCCGCAGCGTAATTGTAAGTCAAACTGATAATTAAAGAAGTGAGATTCAACATGCTTGATACAGATATCGATATTGTTATGGACAGGCTTGGAAAACATTTTCACATGGTAAACACACCGATAGTCGATCTTATCCAAGCTCAAACTAAAGACCCCTTTAAAGTGCTTGTGGCAACTATCCTTAGTGCCAGAACTAAAGATGTGACAACCGCAAGAGTAGTAAATGAGCTATTCAAAGTAGTCCAAAAACCCGATGATTTTAATCTTCTTAGCCTCAAGGAACTGGACGCAATAATATACCAAGTTGGATTCCATAATACCAAGGCTAAGCACTTGAAAGAATTGCCTGAAGTATTAAACAAACGCTTTGATGGTAGTGTTCCCTGTGAAATTGATGACTTGTTGCTGCTGCCAGGAGTGGGACGCAAAACAGCTAATCTGGTGAGAGCCGTGGCGTTTTCCCTACCGGCAATCTGTGTAGATGTCCACGTGCACCGTATCTGCAACCGATGGGGCTACATATGCACCAAAAACCCTTTCGAAAGTGAAATGGCACTAAGAGCAAAACTACCAGAAAAACACTGGCTGAATATCAATTCATATGTGGTGGCTTTTGGGCAGAACCTCTGCACTCCTAGGAAACCTCAATGTTCTGGTTGTCCCATATATGATTTCTGTAAAAGGATTGGAGCGTAATCCTTGCCGTTTCCTTGCTGCAATCTCAGGTGATTCCCTCGTGATTCCCTCGTAAAAGCAAGGGAATCACGAGGGAAACACCTCTGCAATACCAGAGATTGGAGCAAGGGCATAACAAAGCTGTGTCGTGTTATCCCATATACAGTCTAGGGGGTTTCACTATCTTCTTTCTCATCCACTAGAGTTGAACTTGAGCCAAATTGAAGGGTTAGATTTATCTGGAGGGGTTATGCTTCTTTCTTAATTACAATAAGCTTGTTACCGTCTATGCCTTGAACTATAATCCTAGCTCCTAGTTCAATTCCTTGTTGTGATTCTTCCACCGCAGCCCATTCTTCGCCGCCAACCTTCACAAAACCCTTCCCTTCCGGGAGGATCTCTTTGGTTACGGTTCCTGTCTTTCCTTTCAGCGCATATACATTGGTCTCTCCACCGGTATGTTTAAGCAGCTTTTTCCCCAGCTTACGCATGAACAGAAAAGCAATGAAACTTAATATCGCAAATATAAGGATTTGCAGGGGAAGACTATTACCCACAACGGGAATCATGCTGAACAATCCGGTGAGAATTGCTCCTATTCCCAATGAGATAAAGAAAAAAGCAGGATCGAATATCTCGACAATAACGAAACCGATCCCAATCATCATCCAAATATGCCAGGCAAGTAAGGTCATACTATCTCCTGTTTTTATGTGTTTACATTTTCATCAGTTGAAGTTGGTGTAGTTTGCTTATTCTTATAAATTCGTTTCACTTTACGCTTTCCGCCACCATAGCTATATCTACCCGCATACTTATTGGCGTAATTACTATATCCGCTATATTGATAATTACCTCCAAGCCCACCGGTATTAAGACCCTTGATTCCGATTGCGGCAAGGAAATACATCAACAGTCTTGTGCCAAAATATACAATCACAATTCCCACTGCATATATGCCGAGCCAAGAGAAAAAGCTTATACTCATGAACTTTATGATGAGAAGAGCATTACTCTCCTTTTGAATGGGGGATAAAGCGACGTATAAGAGAACGTTATCGGCGTCTTTTAGCTTATCTAAATTCTGGCGAGTGGAGTGAAGCAAGCCGTGCAAGGCTTCTTTGCGACGGTTCTGTGAATCAGTTGGGAAACGAACCGCATTTAAATCCGCTTGTTCTCGCTCATAAGCCATCAACCTTGAAGTCTCGCCTTCATAATCTAAGTTTACCAATGAAGTGTCAATTTGCTCTATGTGTGCGCCAATAACGCCAAATGCCGTTAGTCGTTCCATAAGCTCGGGAAGTTTCGCCTGAGGAATGCTAAACAAGTATGCCCCAAATGAACTTTCGCTTTGTTTGCGAACTTGTTTTACAGATGTTTCCGAGATAATCGTAGTTATCTCATTCTGCGCTTTTCGTACATCATTCGATGCAAAGCTAATCTGGGCTTTATTTATAAACTTTAGGTCTCTGTATTCTTGCTGAGAAGGCTTAAAGTTGAAATTCTGTGGTTTGCCTTCCTTATTCTTGTATTCAACTATTGATGAAGCTATTGCTAAAAAAACGATAAATATCGCTATACCTTTTACTCGTCTCTTTGTTTTCTTGTCCACGTTAACCCCTTCGGTTTATCTCTTTTATTAATTCTTTCGCATGTTCCAAGGCTGTAGAGCTAAAGCTCCCAGAAAGCATTCTGGCGATTTCTTGTAAGCGTTCATCCGATTCTATCTTATGCATACTTACTGTGCTCCGTTCTTCCACCTTGTTTTTGATGATAGCGATATGACAATTCGCTATCGCAGCAATCTGTGCCAAGTGTGTAATACACAGAATCTGTTGACGACTGGAAAGGCTGGAGATAAACTCAGCCACAAAACCGGCAGTTTTGCCACCGATACCGGAATCTATTTCGTCAAGAATAATCAGCTTTTCCGGTATCCGTTTGGCAAGGACTTTCTTTATTGCCAGCAGTATTCGGGAAAGCTCACCGCCGCTTGCAACCGCAACCAGGGGCTTTAACTCAAATCCCGGATTTGCCGAAAAAAGATATTGCGCGATATCCTGTCCAGTTTCGGAAACAGCAGAAATAAACTCCGAAAGTATTATTTCTGCGTTGGCTTTTTTGTCAATCCTAATTTCAAACTTACCATTGGGAATGCTTAGTTTCCTAACATTCTCTTCAAGTTCCCTGCTTAGTAACACCGCTGCATCGTTTCTTTTTTTAGATAAGAATTCCGCTTTTTCCCGTAAAGAGTGAAAGTCACTTAAAAGCTGTTTCTCCACTTTATTAATGTCTTCTTCTTGGCTACTAAGCATGGCAATTTGTTCCGTGCGTTGCTTAAATACTGCCAGCAGCTCATCAATTGAACGTACCTTATGTTTGTATAACAAGTTGTTTATCGTATCCAATCTTGCTTGAATAACAGCTATCCTATCTGGATCTGATGATAGAGATTCGCCCATTGCGCTTAAGTGAGCCGAGGCATCTTGTAATGCATCCAAAGCCTGAGAGAGGGAGGTCGAAGCATCCTTAAGCTGAGAGTTCATATTCTCAAATCGGCTTAATTTTGCTAAATAGCGGTTTACCTGATCGTAAACACTATTCTCTTGTTCAAAGAGGCTTTGATTTATGCTCTGCGATAGCTCGTTGATTTCCAGCGCATGCGACAGTAATTCATATTCTCCTTGCAAAGCAACATCTTCACCACCGTTCAGTTTAGCTGCCTCCAGCTCTGCATATTGGAACTGGTATAGCTCCTGAAGCTGCTTTTGTTTTTCAGCTTCAGCTTTCATGGTAGCTAGTCTCTTCAGGTTCCCTTTGGTCTGGCGATACAGTGTGGCAAATTCTTCCCGCAATTCCTCTGTTTCTGCATAAGCATCAAGTAAGTCTAATTGATAGCTTGTGTTAAGCAAACGTTGTTGGTCTCTTTGATGATGGAAGTCTATCATCAGGGGTTTCAGCTCTTTCATCAGCCCTGCGCCTACCTTGCGTCCTCCCAAGAAATATGTGGATTTTCCTAAGGGGCTAATTTCCCTTGCGAGGATTATGTCCTCATCTGGCATCACTCCGCTTGTAGATAATAAGCTGTTCAGCAGCGGGTCATCATTATGTTTAAAGCTTGCTTCCAGATAGATAGGCAGAGACTTATCATAAGCTTCCACACCGACGGGGTTATCACCGAAAATAAGCGATATTGAGCCTACCAGAATAGATTTCCCTGCCCCGGTTTCGCCGCTCAGCACGGTCAATCCTTCTTCAATAGGAAGCCTGATTTCAGGTAACATGAGGTAGTTCTTGATGTATATTTCTGTTAGCATCACTTACCCAAATGAAGCTTATTCCTAAGAATCTGGTAGAAGGTGCGGTTAGAGAGCTTGATGAAGGCAATACTGCGTTCGGAAGCGGTTACGTGGATTTCGTCGCCTTCCAAAATGGAATAGGAATTCTCACCGTCTATCTGTAGCATGGCAGCTTGCTGTAAGCCATGTATCTTCATCATTAGCTTTTCCGAAGAGGGGAAAACCATAGGGCGAATGGAGAGGATATGAGGATTTAGCGGACTAAGCACTATTGCCTGCATCTGTGGTGCAAGAATAGGTCCTCCTGCGGAAAGTGAATAAGCAGTAGAGCCGGTAGGAGTGCAAGCTACGATCCCATCACAGCGGGTATTGAACACATAGCGTCCCGAGGCTTTGATGCGTACGTGAATCAAGCCGGGACTTGCAGCTTTGTAAACCACAGCATCATTCAATGCCAAGCCTTGAAAGATGGTTATTCCATCCCTTTTTAGCTGACAGTTTATCAGCATGCGGTGCAGCAGTTTGTATTTCCCCAGCTTTAGGTTTTGCAGGGATGAAGCAATCTCTGGCAACACGCTTTCGGACAAAAAGCCCAGATAGCCGAGATTTATTCCCAATATAGGCGCATCGTTGTCCAAGGCAAGTTGTTTGGCTCTAAGGATAGTACCATCGCCACCAAACACCAGAATGCAATCTATTTTTGCTTTCCCGCCTTCAGGCAAAGGTTTAATTATCCCCGGGATAAGCCCTTGCTCGGCGATGGTGCTATAGAAGTTTATTTCTTCGTCTTCACGCAGGGTTTGCAGCAAGGTATAGATGCTATGCTTATCGCTGATAGCGGGATTTATACAGATGGCGAAGTTCTTCATCATAATCCTTCGTATATGCCAAGGTAGCTATCATAGCGTTCAATGGGGATTTTGTCATCCTCCAAAGCCTGCAACACTGCACATTCAGCCTCATGCGTATGGCTGCAATCCCGAAACCGACAATGGGGATAGTATAAATCGAATCCGGGAAACACCTTAGGAATCAATACCTTGTGATCGGCATGCAGGGATATTGTCTTGATTCCCGGAGTATCCAGCAGATGTCCGCCAAAACTCCAGGGTTTCAGCACTGCCTGAGTGGTGGTATGCTTTCCTTTTTCATTATGTTCGCTAACTTCGGCAGTTAGCAGGTTCAGCCCTGGCTCAAGATAATTTATCAAAGTACTCTTACCCGTTCCAGAGTGCCCCGTAAAGACAGAATCCAATCCTTTCAGCTCTGCCTTCAATTCTTCCATGCCCGTCCCATCAACTGTTGATGTACATATCAAGGGTATGCCAAGCTGTCTATAATAGGCGGTTTCTTCTTTCAAGTCTTCGGGGTACTCCAGCAAATCGACCTTGTTAACAACAATAATAGCGGGTATCCTTTGGATAGCTGCAATACAAAGATATCGGTCTATAAGCCCCGGTTTGAATATCGGCATTCGCCAGGAAGAGGTGATGATAACTTGGTCTATATTCGCTGCAAGCACAATCTCTTTCTGAAATCTGCCTTCACCATACCTGATCAACGCATTCTTGCGTGGCAATACATGTTCAATGCGAGAATCAGGAGTAGCAGAGATATCCAAAGATACCTTGTCCCCCACCGCTGCCAAAGCCTGACTTCTATACAGGTACTGCTTCAGCCTCCCGCTCATGCTAGAAGCGTAGGTAACATCCCCGGCTTCCACAATATACAGATAATTGCTTTTTATCTCTGTTACTCTGCCTTCCACCAGATTCATGCCGACTTTGAAGGATGTCTTGCTTTTGTCATGTGTGCGGGCAGTTTTGTATAGCTCTTCGTCCTTAATATCATCCAGAATATCTATATCAGGCAGGCTGATATTCAGCAGCCTGCCTGCATTACGTTTTACTTGTTTTTTATCTCGCTGTTTCATGCCTTTTTGGGCTTAGCAACTATTTGCCAGGCGTTTTAAACAAAGGTGTTATGGCATCGAACAATTCGGCGGCTTCTGCAACCTTTGCCTCCGAACCGAATACCGCATAATGATTTTTATTCATAATCGCTTCCACCATGTCCGCATAGCCCCGGATATCTTCCACTTTTGTGGATAACACCTCATCACGGATTTGCTGACGGTCTTCGTGAGTAAAGCCGGTGATATAATCTTCATCTGCCTTAATTCCCATTGTTTCTGGTGTATTGGGGTAATCCAAGGTCGATACTTCGCCAATGATGTATTTGTCCATTTCGCGCTTACTACAGGTGAAGCCTCTCAGGAAATCTGCCACAGTGTTGTAAGTATCAAGCGTTTCCCTAAGGTTAGGATCTCTATATGAGACAAAAAACTGGTAACCCTTTAAGCTAAAATCGCTCATAGCACCATAAGCTCCGCCTTTTACCCGCAATTCCTGATATAGATAGTTATTGCTGATTATGTTGTTCAGAACAAGTAGCTTGCCGGAATAGGAGTAGCCTTTACGGAAGAAATTGCCGCCTTTGGCGCAGAATTGAACCTGCACCGGCGCAGATATGCCTTCATTGAAGTTGCGGATGCTAAAGTGGTTTTCCGCAGGTTCGTGTTCTTCTTTGGATACATGTTCTAGCAGTGTTCCCAGTTCGGCACTTGCCTTGGGAATATGCTCTGCATCGGAGCTAATACTCACAATAAGATTCTTAGTGGTGAAGAAGGTATTCTTAACCCATTCCAGCTTTTCTATAACTTCGGAAATGCCATTATCAAGGTTTAGCACCAAATCTACCATCATGTGGTAAAAGCTCAAACCACTCGTTATATCGCCCCAATGGTGAATCTGAGACATAGGGCATAGCATTCTTGTTACAGCCACTCCCAAGCCTGCCCTCATCACAGAAGCTTCAGTTTTGGCTTTTAGCTCCTTTAAGAGTGTTTTCAACCGTTCCGGATCATCAAAGATAGGTTGCATGGCATACTCGGCAGACAATTCCATTAGTTTTGACACTTTGTCTTTCACGGCTTTGCCTCGCAGCATCAGCTTGGGCAATATTTCGTCTGGATCTTGGTAGCTGGTAAACAGTTCCAAGCTTAAAGATATACCACCAGTATGAGTGTTAATCTCGTTATATCGCTCGCCAAAACTATAATTCTTGCTATTTATCCAGTTCGCAAGATAGGCATAGATTCTCAGCCATGGTAGGTCGGTTTCTTTGGCGTGAGACAAGTCAAAATAGCTATTCATATACACAATGCCATTAGCGGGGACTTCATGCTTTAGCAAGGTATAGTCCTTGTTGGTCTCTTTTTCCAATGGCAAGCGTGCCGCTTCGGGATTCATATCTTCCAAGCTTAGCAGGGGTATCTTTTCCAATTCTTCATCATTGGAAGGTTCTTCCTGCCAAGCAGTAAGAGCTTTATTAAACTGCACCAATTCCGTAAGTTCCGTTTGGCTCATAGTGGCTTTTTTGGCTTTCAGTATGGCAGCAGTCTTAGCATCTTGCACGGCAATAAGGCCAGGCACAGGCTTAAACACTATCTGACTGGCATGCTTATTGTGAAGCAACATGTCATCGATCAGTTTCTCAAAGTAAGGTTCCGTTAAAGATTTGCGCATTTCTTTAAGAAGCGGTTCAAAAGCAAGGGTAGCAAGGGGGTCTCCTCCGTGCATCCAGGCTCCGCTGGCTGTCCACATATAGTATAAACCCTTGGGAAAGCTCTGCAATTGTGCCTCCCGCAGGAAGAATTCCCTGCTGTTCAACACCGCTTCCACCAGTTTTTTATCCAGTCCATCTTTCACGAGGCGTTTCAGTTCGCTTTTTACAAGCTGGGCAAGGGTATCAATATCCTCTTCCTTCACCTGTTTGCAAACGATAGAGATGGTTGGTTGCAAGATTTCGTTTTCCACCGAAGAATAAGAATCCTGCGCTAAGCCAGATTCTCGAATAGCTTTCTTTAGTGGAGATGCTGGAGTTCGCATCAATATCTCCATCAAAAAGTCCATCGCCAGAGTCAGGAGGGGATCCTTAACATTACCATAAGTCCAGTTTAGTGCCAGATAGTATTGTCCATTGGTATCTTTATGCTCATCAACAGGGTATTCTATCACCTGCTTAACAGACTTGGCAAAGGCTTTTTGCAAAGGAAAGCTTACTTGTTCCCCATTATCTTTGAAGTGCTGTAAATATTCACCATCTATCAAAGCCAAGGCAGCATCAAGATCCAAATCTCCATACAGGGCTATCTTGCTATTGGAGGGATGGTAATACTTGCGGTGGAAATTAAGAAATTTCTCGTAGCTAAGCTCTGGAATGTTTTCAGGGTCACCGCCACTTTCCATGCCGTAGGGGGTATCTGGAAATTGGGCATGCAAACATTTGCGTCCGATGATGCTTTCAGGCGAAGAAAATGCCCCTTTCATCTCGTTATAGACCACGCCTCGGTAGTTCAAATCTGCTTCTTCGGAAGTAAGCTCATAATGCCAGCCTTCCTGATGCAAGATATTGGGTTCGCTGTATATCTTGGGAAAAAACACCGCATCCAGATACACGCGCATCAGGTTTACAAAGTCTTTAGCATTCGTGCTGGCAACGGGATACATTGTGGTATCAGCAGAAGTCATCGCATTGATAAAGGTGTTCATACTTCCCTTGATAAGCTCCATAAAGGTGCTTTTGGAGGGGAAGTTTTTAGAGCCATTCAATACGGAATGCTCCAGAATATGTGGGCAGCCGGCATCGTCTTCCGGGATGGTTTTGAAGCCTATCATGAATACTTTGTTGCTGTCATCACAGGCATAATACATCAGCTCTGCGCCACTCTTCAGGTGTTTGTAGCGGTGTGCAATGGTCTTTATTTCTTTAATTTCACGGCTTTCGACAAGTGTGAATCCGTGTAAGCTCTCTTGCTTTTTCATTTGTTCCTCTTAAATAATGTTGTATTCTTGCAATCCCTTTCTAAGGATTTCACGGTTGCCATCCATTAAGGGACATATGGGGCTACGGAATTCCAAACCCATCTTTCCCATCATGTGCAGGGCTTCTTTGGCGGGGATGGGATTTGTTTCTATAAACATCAAATCATTCAGTTTTGCTAAAGCCAGATGCTGCTTTGCGGCTGTAATAAAATCGCCTTTCAGGCACGAGGCGACCAGCTCGCTCAACAGTTTGGGTGCCACGTTGGCAGTTACGGAAATTATACCCTTTGCACCAATTGCCATCAAGGGCATGTTCATGGCATCTTCACCGCTCATCAACACAAAGCCTTCGGGTGCATCACGGATAATATGTGTGGCTTGCACCAAGTTTCCGCTGGCTTCTTTGATAGCCACGATGTTTTTGTGCTCTTTGGCAAGCTGCACCGTGGTGGCAGCAGCCATATTAATACTGGTACGCCCGGGAACATTATACAGCACAATTGGGATATCCACTTTGTCGGCAATGGTGCCAAAGTATTCCAGCAAACCGTTTTGAGTAGGTTTGATATAGTATGGCGTTATCACCAAAGCATAATCTGCACCCAATTCCTTTGCCTTGGCAGTAGCAGCAAGGGTTTGGTGCAGGTTGTTTGTGCCAGTACCAATCATCACTGGCAGCCTTCCGCCAATCTTGTTTATGGCAAAACGCAGCAGCGCATCTTTCTCGTCCGATGCCAAGCCGGCTGTTTCGGCAGTTGTACCAAGCAGAACGATTCCGTTGGTGCCGTTTTCGACATGAAACTGAATCAAACCTTCCAAAGCAGTCCAGTCTATCGAGCCATCTTTGAAGGGCGTAACCAAAGCTACGTATGATCCTTGCAACATAATAACCTCCAGGATTCTATCCTCTTTGTTTAATATTATACACATCAATCCAAGCTAAGTGAAAGCTCTTTTTTAGTCAACATAAATCAAGCAATACCTCTCGACCTACTTTGTATTGCCAACTTTGGTTAGTCAACATCCCCTTCGGCTGTGGCTCTCGTATCTCACTAGTATATCCCGCAACTCCAGAGCAGCTCTTCCATCCGCCTGAACAATAATTGAGATTGCTCTGAAGTTATGTCCGACCTGAACGTCGGACAACCAAAAAAGAACTTTCCCTGCTTGAACTGCCCTATCATTGCCCACCCATTGCCCTTGTGGTGGGCAATAAGTGGGCAATGATAGGGCAGTTCAAGCTAGGTTCTCTACATGGCATATCTGCTTATTTTCTGTGCTTTTTCAGCAGCATCGCAATGCTACTCTACACTTTAGCTATTTCCGCGGAGAGAACTCTGCCGATAAGCCCATTGGGAAGGCGCACAATGCTGTATTCTCCCTTGGTTTCGATAAGAGTGAAAATAAGCCCCGCATGGATATCGGCAAGAGGCTTAGATTCTGTTTCGGACATAGGAAGAAGCTGAGTATTACCAGCAATGAGTACCGCAAATTGGTTATGTTTCTGCTTATGGCTCTTTATGGCAAGCGACGTAAATGAGCTTATACAGAGCAAAAGAAAGAGGACAAAGATAAGCAGCGGAAGGGCACGCTCTTTTTCGGGATTGTAAAACAGCAACCACACAAGGCTGATGGCAGCCAGCAACAATAACAGTAAGCTAAGAGATGCCAAACGGTTTACACTAAAGAAATCCAGCGTTTTAAACATTAGCTGCACCAGAAAAAGGTGCTCTGGATACAGCTTATTATCCGCACTCATGCGCACGGACAAATCCAGGTTTGCCCGTGCATATTTATGCGCTGAGTTTAGGTTTAGAGCTTTCAGGAAATACAGATTTGCATAACCTTGATTCCCCGCAGCAAAATAATCCAAGCCTTTGTTGTAATAGTAATCTGCATTGTTTATATCAACCTGATCAGTCGGCTTGCCCGTGGAAAGTGAATCCATCTGAGCAGATAATGGCAAGCAAGCGGCAACAACGATTAGCAGAACACACGATATCCATTTCATCTTTTAGACTCCCTGATTATGGTTCTTTAATCGGCTGAAGCCGAAGATGATGTTTTGCAGCAAACCAAGGTCTTCTTGCAGGTTAATCGTCCTATCCGCTTCCGGCATAAACCTAGCCGTAAGACAGTGTTGCAAGAAGCTTTGCATCTCTTCAACCAGCTCCAAGGGTACATTTTGCTCTCTAAGCATAGATATCTTCTCTTCCGTGGAAAGGCTGTTGCCAAGCTTGTATTTGGCAGTAAGATAATCGAACAAAGCTTTCTCTGCCAAAGGGTAGAACTCCGGAGATAGATTTTGGGCTGCGTTGGTCGCTTGTTTCATATATTTTTGCAAAATACGTCCGGCTTGCTTTTTGGCATAAAGTTCTGGGGATTTCCTTTTCAGTTTTAGTTCATAAGCTTTAATAGACACTAGCACGCAAAAAGCAAGAATCAGGAATACTATTAGCCAATACCAAGCTTGCCCCGCATAAGTAATGTAAGCGGGATATTTGGCTTTGTTTATCTTTGGGTGCATGGAACGGGGAGTTTGCGGCTCCCAAATACGGTTCAGGTAGCTTAGCACATTGGCAGATTTCACCTCTATTATCTGATTGGAAATGGAGTATGTACGGTACTCCCCTTGGTCGTTATCAAACCAAGAAAAAGGCAAATCAGGCAGTTTTAGCTGTCCCTTGCTCTGCGGAATTAAGGTGTAATAAAAGGTTCTGCTGCCCTCTATACCAGCGTTTATATTATCCATAACTACCGGACTGGATACCTGAAATCCCTTTCCAGTGGCGAAAGCCGGAGCGGAAAAGCGGTTAAAATTGCCTCTGCCTTGAATCTTTAAAATAAAAGTAAGTGCTTCGCCCAAAGCTAATTCGGCTTTGGAGATACTGTGCGATAGCTTGAAGTTACCCACTGCTCCGTTAAATCCAGCAGCTACGTTGGTTCGGGGAAGCGGACGCACGGCAATAACCCCACCAGTGCTTTGCAGGCTTTTGTTTAGATAGCCAAAGTTATAGAGCCGTGCAATACCCTTCATTTGAGGTGCTTGCAGCGTTCCCTCTCTATTAGGCATAATCGCCAATCGCTTAATCAGCGCACGTTTATAGTTTTTGCCATTATGGCGGACATCTTCGTAATTCAGCATCGTCGGCTGCTCGTAAGTGCTTTTGCCATATCCTTCAAAGTCATTTTCTTCTTCCAGATTAAAAGACCGCACCATCTCATCGGTATAAAGATAGTATGAAACCAGCGCAGGAAAGCCGCTATACACATACTGGGTTTCAGGTAAGGCAGTAAGAAAGGTGTTTCCCAGTGCCTGATTGTTATCTCCCCAATAATCCGGCAAAGTAAAACCGTAAGGATTGGAATTGGGAAATGCGGGAGAAGATTGGCTCTGCTTGGAATTAGGATTGGCGGCAGCAATAACAGTAATATCAATAGGACGGGTTTTGTAATCCCGATTGTTAACCTTAACACTAAAAGCTGGAATGGTAGTTTTTCCGGTCTTTTGCGGAAAATAGATATAATTATAAGTATGCGAATGTTCGGATACCATTCCGCCCCCTTGCCACGATACCGAACTGGCGGAGGAACTGGTCATGTTCCTAAAACTAAGTAAGTTAACAACCGGAGCTGACGGTTCTGAAACGTTTAATCTGGCGGAATCGCTAATCTTTAGGGTAAGCGTAAGCTGGTCATTAGTGCTGATGGTATATTTGTTTACCGAAACATCCACCCTTACTGCACTAAGCAATATAGGCAGAAAAAGCAGAAATAGAAAAGCCTTTTTCATGTTTACCACCACTTGGTTGAAGGTAGCCCTTGCTGGGGATTCTGTTGTTTACGGTCACTGCTTTCTTTGTTGTCCAAGCCACCCAGGATGTTTTTTATCTCTTCCTGTTTCTTGGGGTCTTCTTTCTCTTCTTGTTTTGGAGGTGCTTGCTTTTGGGCTTGGTTTTGCATTTGTTTTAAAGCAAGCTCGTAGTTGGCTTTGGTATCGGCATCTTTGGGATTTTGCAGCAATGCCTTGCGATAATGTTCTAACGCAGCTTGGTAATCACCTTGTTTGTAGGCTATATTCCCGCTGTCATAGTTCAAAGATGCTTTAGCATTTGCCTTGCTTAAAGCTTGCTCGGAATACTTCTGAGCATCCTCGTATTTATCTTGCTTGTAAAGGCTTTTTGCCATATTTGCCGAAGCCGTGGCATCCCCATCCTTGCCGTTGCGGGTAAATATCTTATCAGCAGTGCTGTAGCGTTTGGTTTTATACAAGAACTCGGCTAGGCTTTGCGAGATTACCTTGGGACGTGCAACAAACTCTAAGATGAAGCCCAGAATGATAAGCAATAAGAGAATCAGGATTAAGCGTTTGCGTTTAAGTTTCATAGCTGTTCTCCGCGGCAAGCATGCCCTTGCGCTTGCGGGGGTCGATAAGGCTTTCCAAAACCAATAGCAGCAAAGCAAAGCCGGCAAAGATGTGATACTGCTCTCTTAGCACGTTTATGCTTTTACGGTTAACACGCTTCTCTTCGCTTTCGTATATGCGCTTAAGGATAAGCTGGATTTCTTCCCCACCGGGGGTAACACGATAATATTCACCGCCGCTAATGTGAGAGATTTCCGTGAGTGATGCTTCATCCAGTTTGCTTATCACTTCCTGTCCGGTCTGTGGATTGGTGATAAGGTAACCCTCGGGGCTGCCTACGCCCATGGTGTGAATGCGGACGCCATTGGTTTTAAGTAGTTTGGCTTCTTTCATGGCAGCTCCTTCCAAATCCTCTCCATCAGAAATAAGGATTAGGGTGTTCTGCTGCTGATCCGGGATGAAGGCATCTGCGGCAAGCTTTAAGGCTGCTCCAATATCAGTGCCTGGCTTGGGGATGTTGCTGGTGGATAAACTGTTTAGCACTATCTTTACGGCACCGTAGTCGTCCGTTAAAGGGCATTCCAAGGTTGCCACTCCCGCAAAGGTTATGATGCCGATTCTGTCTGTTTGTACTTGGTCTAAAAAAGCCGATATCTGGATTACTGCACGCATCAACCTGCTGGGCATCATGTCCTGCGCATCCATACTTTTTGATACATCGATGGCAAAAACAATATCCATTCCGCTACTTTCCGTTTCTTTTTGCGCATAATCCCATTGGGGACGCAGCAAGGCAAGCACTATTAGTGCCAGAGCCAGACACAAGATTACCAGTTTGAATCCCACCCAGAAAGGAGATTGGCTGCGAAAGTAGTGCTGCATCATGTGGCTTTCTGCATAGCGTTTAAAGCGTTTCTTCACTCTTTTCTGGCGACGGAAAACAAGCAGGAATAATAGTAAACAAATAAGCAGCAGGGCAAGCAGATGAGGATATACGATATTCATGGCTATTCCGGTAATATGGGCATAACGTATGTTCTGAGTAGCAGTTCTATCAGCAGCAACATAAAAGCAACCCACAAGAAGGGCATGAAGCGTTCGCTGTATTTGTAGCTGGGCTGAGTTTTGAAAGTGGTCTTTTCTTGCTTATCTATCTGTAGCATAATCTCACTAAGGCTGGAAGCATCCGTCGCCAAAGCAGCTCTACCAGTGCCGGTTACCGCCGCAATCTTGTTAAGTGTAACCATATCAAGCTCTATCAAAGTGTTCACGTAGCGAGTTCCAAAGATGGGGTCATAAAAGGGAAAGGGAACCATGCCACCACTACCCACTCCTATAGGATATACCTTTATGCCAAGCTGTTTTGCCATCTCTGCTGCGCTTAACGGGTCAATTTCACCCGTATTGTTAACTCCATCAGTAATAAGAATAACCATGCGGGACTTTGCCTTGCTATCCTTCAATCTGGCAACCGCCTTGGCAAGCCCCAAACCAATGGCTGTTCCAGAAGCAGTTTCATTGACCTTTAGCTGCTGTAAACTTCCCAGCATAGCATTGTGATCGAAAGTAATGGGAACCTGAGTTAAGGCATACTCCGAAAAAGCAACCAAGGCAAAGCGGTCATTGGGTCTGCGGCTTACCAAATCTTTGGCAACGCTGATAGCAGCACCAAGACGGTTATCTGGTGCAAAATCCATCGCCAGCATAGAGCCGCTGATATCCACCGCCAGCACAATATCCACTCCCTTGTTGTTCATATTGCGCGTTTGCACACCCCATCTGGGCTGGGCTATGGCAAGCACCAGAGACATAATAATAAGGCAGCGTAAACCCGGAAACAGATACTGATATGGAAACTGCCCTGCGCTTAACTGTTTTAGTTGCTGCAATCTGGAATGTGGTAAGGAAAGCTTGCGCTTTGTCGTGTAGCTGGTTTCCCACCATAGATAGAGAGGTATAAGCAATAATAGCAGCAAAAACCAGGGATGTCCGAACTTAATCATTTTGTTTCCTTGGTTACCTTAATGTTAAAGCCCTGCAAGTAGTCGGTAAGCCACTGCACTCTTTGCTGTATTTCTTCTGCTGTGGGTTCTGCTTTGGCGAACTTCACCATATCACAAAAGGCTAGAAAGCTGCGAATTTCATCTTTATGGCTTATATGGCGTTTGTTGATATGAGTAACAATCTCGCTGACTGTCATTTCCAAAGCAGGGAAATGATATGTTCCCACCAAGAATGCACGTAAGATATCCGATATCCTAAAGTGAAACTTAAGCACTTCACCAGATTCTAGTAAGTTCTCCGCAAGCAGTGTTTCTAAACTTGCCAAGGCAACTTCCCAGGCAGGGATTTGTTTGGGAACAGGAATAGCGGCTATCATCGGCTGGGGTGGCTTAGGCTTCTGTCTTTTGATAAACAAGTAAATCGCCAAGCCCAAACCCAATAAAGCTAATAAGATATAAAGCCACAAGCTTGGCTGCCAAGGATAACGCTCCAGCGGCTTGATGTCCCGTAACAAAGTGTCACCTTCTGCCAAAACGCTAAGCACGTAAACTCTAAAAGCATCGGTAAATCCAGATTCTACATCAGAATCCACAGGCTGAACCTGAAGGCGGGGAAAGGAGAGTGCACCCGTTTTAAGTGGAACTATGGTAAGCTGCCAGGTTTTATCATCTTTAGTTTTCTGGCTTTGGATGATGGTAAAGCTTTCCAGTGTATCAGGTATGGGCACCTCTTTTATAGTGTAGCTGCTATGGATAATGAACGTAAAGGGTGTGCCTACATTAAGGCTATCGGCTCCCGCAAGTTCTTGTGAGATACTTGCAGAAAGCAATAACGGCACTATGCACAATGCCAGCAATAGAGATAGTACTCTCAGCCTGAGCTTAGTCAGCAGTAAGTGTGGGTTGTTACTGTTCATCATTTTCCCCACCTGCGTTTCTGGCGAAGGACGAAGAACTTACGTAACGCCTGCACATAGGATGTATCCGTGCGAATCATCAGGTAATCGCACTTGCAGGAACGGAAAAAGCTTTGCAGGTTAGACTGTTGTTTTTGCACAGTATCTTTGTAGGCTTTGCGAATCTTGGGGTCTGAACTGTTTATCCAAGCCTCACCTCCGGTTTCAGGGTCTTGCAGCTTTAGAATACCGGCATCGGGAAGTTCCAGCTCGCTTTGGTCAAGGATTTGCAGGGCAATAACGTCATGTTTTTGGGCGAGGATTTTAAGAGGCTTTTCATAGGCGGTATCAATCCAATCCGAAACTATGAAGATAATACAGCGTTTCTTCAGCATCTTTTGGGCATATTGAAAAGCAGCAGCAAGGGATGTACGCGGGCTTTTAGGCTGAATATAAAGTATATCTCTCAGAATTGCCAAGGCATTATTGCGTCCCTTGCGGGGTGGGATATACTTCTCTGCCTGGTCAGAATACAATATCAAACCTACAAGGTCATGATTAGCCACGGCAGAAAAGGAAAGTCCCGCCACAATCTCGGCGATGCGTTCGCGCTTGAACATGGAAACAGTACCCATATTTTGGGAAGCACTGATATCTACCAAGAACATCACCCTTAATTCACGGGTTTCTTTGAACTTCTTGATGAATAGCTGTCCCATCCTGGCAGAAACATTCCAGTCAATATCGCGGTGATTATCTCCGGGCTGGTATTCCCGAACCTCGGCAAATTCCAATCCCTGCCCTCTAAAGCGGCTATGATATTCTCCACTGAACAGCTCAGCTACCGAATTACGGGTGCGAATTTCTATCCTGCGTATCTTTTTCAGGATGTCGGAAGCACTCTGGGTGAACATTAGCCCTCTTTAGGGAACTTCAATCTCGTCCAGTATTCTGTTGATGATGGTTTCGCTGCTCAGCTCTTCCGCTTCAGCTTCGTAAGAAAGGATAATCCTGTGCCGTAGAACATCTCTGCCGATTGCCTTAATGTCATCCGGTATCACATACGCTCTGCCGGAAATATAGGCATGCGCTTTAGCGGCTCTGGCAAGATAGATAGTAGCTCTTGGGGATGCGCCAAACTCTATTAATCCTTGCAGATTACTAATGCGTGGATAACGCTCTGGATGCCTGGTAGCCTGCACAAGATGCAGGATATAGTCCTTCAGCTTTTCTTCCATGTGCACCATGTTTATCACTTCGCGCATTTTAGTAATATCGGAGGGGCTTAGCACCTTCTTCAAGGGGATGGGTTTATCTTCCACCATTCTATCCAGAATAAGCCGTTCATCATCAAAGGCAGGGTATTTAATCTTCAGTTTCATCATGAATCTATCCACTTGCGCTTCTGGCAAAGGATATGTACCTTCCTGTTCTATCGGGTTCTGGGTAGCCATCACAAAGAAGGGACTCGGCAGTGCCACGGTTTTATCACCCAAGGTTACCTGACGCTCCTGCATAGCTTCTAATAAGGCAGATTGAACCTTAGAGGGTGCTCGGTTGATTTCGTCGGCAAGGATAAAATTGGCAAAGATAGGACCCTGTTTAACACTGAATTCCCCGCTTTTGGGATTGTATATCATCGTTCCTGTTATATCAGCAGGCAGTAAGTCCGGAGTGAATTGTATCCGTGCAAACGCAGCATCAAACA
The DNA here is from genome assembly GCA_028681035.1 of Candidatus Cloacimonadota bacterium. The sequence goes on along the minus strand of JAQUJJ010000033.1, from coordinate 11,822 downwards.
CTGCTGCCAAGGAAGAGATAATCAGGGTTTTAGCCAAGCCTGGAACACCTTCAATAAGCACATGACCGTTAGCCAATATGCCTATCAACAGCCTATCCACTATCTCCTGTTGACCTACGATAACCTTTCCGATTTCCTGGCGGACATCGTTTAACACCGCCGAACTTTGTTCCACTCTGGTTTGAATTTCTTCTATTAACACATAACCCCCATATCTGGTTGTCTTGTTTATATTGCAGTTCCTCTAACAAGCAAAGAAATCGGGAATCCGGCATTAACCGTAATTCCCGAAAAGCGGCTGTTGTATAAATTAGCTTATGTTACCGTTTACCTGTATCAGTATTTACTGCTAGTTGAATAGCAAGTTTATTTTGATACGGCTTTACGGATTTTATTAGCCTTCAAACAGGAGCTGCATACCTTCACACGTTTAACACCGGTTTCAAATATTGCGCGGACTTCGTGCAAATTGGGATAGAAACGACGCTTGGTGGCATTCAAAGCATGGCTGCGATGGTTGCCGACCTGAGCACTTTTTCCACAGATATCACATATTCTTGACATGGTTCACTTCCCTAAATTTCGTTTGGTAGAGTCATTAAAATCAAAGCCTTGTTTTTGACAAGCATTTATTTCATATTCTGGGGAATGCGAATATCAAATCGGCTGCCATGTGGTTCTAGGGGAATGTATTCCAAACGACCGTGATGCTCCTGCACCAGCTTTTTACATATCGCCAAACCCAGCCCTGTTCCATGAGGTTTACCTTCACTTACAAATGGCTGGAATAAATCTTCCCGTATTAAAAAGGAAATCCCAGGACCATTATCAATAACCGATATCTGCAACCAACCAGAGGATATAGCGGAAGTAATCCTTAATTCCCCATCCACCGGAATAGCTTCCGAAGCATTCTTTATCAGGTTTATCAGTACTCTGCGAATTTTACCCTCGTCAAAATACACATAATCGCGTATTTTGTTATCCACCACAAAGTTAATATTGCGCCCCTGCAAAGCCGTGCCGTAAATATCCTGAATTTCCTTAAAGAAAACATCCAAGTCTATCTTCTGTATTAGAGGAGGCGTTTCGGTTCCTTTGGCAAAATCCAACACTTCTCTTACCAATTGGTCTATCAATTTCGTCTGTTTTACTATACTATCGGTAAATTCTTCACTGCCGGGGTAGATACTTTCTATCAGTTGAGCGGTAAGCACCATAACTGTTAAGGGAGTTTTTATATCGTGGATAATCTTACTGGCAGCCAGCCCTATTGCCATTAAACGGTTTTTGCTAAGCATCTGATTCATGACATCCACGAATCTTTCGTTAGTTTCTCTTAGCCTACCAGACAGGGTACGCATAAGGTTAAACATCACCAAGGGGTGTGTGAAAGTTATATTTGAAAACACTTCTCTGGGTATAATAAGAAGCTCTGCATCTTCCAAGGCAATCACACTAGCAGAACGAGGCTCATCGTTGATAATCCCCATTTCGCCAAAGAACTCCCCCGGTTCCAATACCGATAACTGAGCGAAGGGGGTTTCTGGATTGTTTAGGCTCTTGTTTATCTCCACCTTGCCCTTGCAAATAAAAAATATATTATCTCCCCAGGAATGTTCTGATATAATTGCTTCACCCTGAGAGACATGTAACCGTTCCAAATCTTTCGCAAAACTGTTCACCGCTTCTTCGCTAAGACCGTTAAATATTCCAATATTCACGCGTTTAGTATTTTTTTGCATCATTACCCCTTGTGGTTAATCGCTTTTTTCATACTAAAGGGAACTATTACAACTCTTCAAAATCTGTCAAGCAGGAAATGCCAATCAATTGAGAATGGAGAATCACACAGATATATTTTACCACCGAGAACACCGAAGGCACCGAAGTTTTTACCAAAGAAAAATAACAGAGGGAGTTTGTAACGGCGCCCGCCTCGAGTGCTAACAGCCGAGGCGGCTGTTGTTACAATGTACTACGTTACGCCCCACATCACGACCTCATCGCTTTGTTACTTCAGCAGCATTGGATAAGCTGCTCTACATTCTTATTTAAATCAGGGGTAAATAATGTTTGGACGTCCGGAATTGGGGTTTTGCACTGTTTCCAAGCGAACGCCAAATAACTGATGCAGGATTTCCGTCTTCATCAAAGCTTCCGGCTTGCCTTCTGCCAGCAATTCCCCGTCTTTCAGAAAGAATAGCCTATCGGCATAATTGGCGGCAAGATTCAGGTTGTGGGATACTATCAGCACTGTTTTCCCTTGTGTGTTATGTATCTCACGGAGCAGTGCCATTATCTCCAACTGATGGTTAATATCAAGCTGTGATAGGCTTTCATCCAGCAGGATATAAGGCGTGTCCTGAACCAAGGCACGGGCAATATAAACCCGCTGTTTTTCCCCTCCGCTAAGTTCAGAAAGCCAACGGTTTTTCAGTTCCTCCAGTTTTAGCAGATGTAGCACATCATCCACTGCTTTCTTGTCTTCCGCAGTGTGCGATTGTAACAAACCCAGATAGGGATATCGCCCCATCAGCACTGTTTCGCTAACCGAATGGTCAAATTCCTGCACGCTTTCCTGTGGAACAAAGGAAATCTGCCTTGCCAGATAGCTTTTCTTCTGAGTTGAGATGTCTTTTCCAAACACTTTGATATTGCCCTGCATAGGCTTCAGATAACCCATCAGCGCATACAGTAACGTGGATTTTCCAGCCCCATTAGGACCCAATAATGCACTAAAATCACCCGGCGCAATTTGCAGCGAGATGCCCTTCAGAACAGGCTCTCCTGTGTAACCGCAGCTTAGCTTATTAGTTTCAATCATCTTTAGGCATGCATCCTTGTTTTTTTTCTTCTCCGAAACAGCCTTTGAACAAGGGCATAATCTGTCAACCCCATGCTTACCGATATCCTTGGAATAAGCATCTTTACCTTTGACATTCCTTGCTTGAATTGCCCTATCATTGCCCACCCATTGCCCTCCACGTGGACAATGGGTGGGCAATGATAGGGGGATTGGAGCTACGGACATTTCGACTGCACTGGAGGAGTAGGCGTCTCGCCTACGTTGTTACAAAGCAGGCAAGTTGCATGATTGCTTTACATTCTTAGACTTTCCCCCAAAAATTAATCCGTGTCCTATTCAATCTATTTCGTCCTATAAATTGCGGTTCAATAAAAATGGGGGGATGCGTGCAGTTACTTTCTTTCTTGACAAAATAACAGCCGCTAAATCATGCTGCTTAGCAAAGAGTAATACCTTAAGCCTTGAATGATAGCTAGTTGGAGAATAAATGAAGATACTTATTACAGGCGGTGCCGGTTTCATCGGTTCACATTTGGCAGAAAAACTTTTAGGAGAAGGACATGAGGTTCATGTTATAGACAATCTCTCCACTGGCAGATTAGAAAACATGGAAACCTTTAAAGATAAGCCCAAATTTCACTTTACGACTGGAAGCATTCTAAATCGCGAATTGATGGATAAGCTGATTAAAGGTTGCGACCAAGTGTATCATCTGGCTGCGGCTGTGGGCGTTAAATACATCATCGAAAACCCCCTCCTATCCCTTAAAACCAACATAGTAGGCACTGATAACGTGCTGGAACTATGCAATAAATACAAAGCCAAAGTGCTGATAACCTCTACTTCCGAAATCTATGGAAAAAGTGAAAACGTGCCCTTTGGCGAACAGGACGATCGCCTTTTAGGCTCCACCCACATCAGCCGCTGGGGCTATAGCTGTAGCAAAGCAATAGACGAATTTATGGCACTTGCTTTCTACAGGGAAAAGAAACTGCCGGTGGTGATAGTGCGCTGCTTTAATACGGTGGGTCCGCGTCAAAGCGGGCAATATGGTATGGTAGTGCCAAAGTTCATAAAAGCTGCTTTGCTGGATCAGCCGATTGTGGTGTATGGCAGTGGGGAGCAAACCCGTTGTTTTGCCGATGTTTCAGATGTAGTGGGAGCTTTTATTAAGCTGATGAACACTGCTGCTTGCGCAGGCGAGATTTACAATGTGGGCACCACTGAATCCATATCTATCAAAGCCCTTGCGGACAAGGTGAAACTAATGTGCGACAGTAAATCCCGCATCGAATACATGAGCTATGAAGATGCTTTTGAAGAAGGTTTTGAGGACATGATGAACCGGAAACCAAACTTAGCTAAGATTAACGCTGCTATCGGCTATGAAGCAAAGCTATGTTTGGAAGATATTATTAAGCGGATGATTCAATACTATGAGAATTAAACTTGCCATCATCCTGATTCTTGCCGCTTCTCTGCTGTTTGCAGTGGAATATCTGCCTCCTGCAGCGCCTACGATATCGGTTAGTATTACAGGATTTGTAACGGCTCCGGGCGTTTATCAAATGCTTCCGGTAAATAGGCTTACGGATGTGATTAGCCTGTGCGGGGGAGTGCCCACCTTTAGTAAAAATGAATTGCTGGATGCACAGCTACCAACAAATCCCCCAGTACCTAATTCCCTATTAGAGAACCAGAAACCCAAAGTGATTGTAGAGCCGGACTTCCGTCCCATGTTAGGCATCCGCACGGTGCAGTTAATCCGTGGAGGTAATAAGCAAACTTACGATACACTGAGGTTTTTCCGGCTTGGTGATGAAAGCCAAAATCCTTTTCTAAAAGATGGAGATATTGTCCATGTACCTTCTGTGAAAGATTATGTCTCTATCAAGGGTGGAGTAAGTTTACCGGGTGAATTGCAGTTTTTGCCAGGTGATAAACTGGAAGACATCATCAAATTTGCCAATGGTACAAGATATGATGCTGATCTTAGTGCAGTTCAGATATATCGGTTTGAGCCGAATAAAATAGATTTTGAGGTTATTAGCCTTAACCTGATAGACAATCCATCTCTTTACGGTTTTGAACTGCAAGTTGGCGATAATTGTTTTGTTCCCCAAATAGCTGAGGTTAGCAATAAACTAAAGGTAAAAATCTATGGACAAGTAAAAAACCCAGGAGAATACTTAATAACTAAAAGCACCACCCTCGCTAATTTGATCAAGCAAGCCGGGGGTATAAATAGCAGAGCCGATTTGGCAAACCTTGTTTACTACAATTGCAACAAGGCAGAACAGCCAAACCAATACCTCGAACAATTGATGGGGGGTACAATCGCTGATATGACCCCTATCGAAAACGCTTATCTGCGTACCAATTTGCAGCAGATTAAAGGAAAATACAGCTTCGACGCACAAACCTTCGCCCAAACAAATGGGGAAGATGAAAACCCCGTTCTGCGCAATGGGGATTGTGTGTTTATCCCAGAAAGGCTAGATATGGTTTGGGTTAGTGGTCAGGTTCGTAATCCTGGTTTAATTCCTTGGATCGAGGGTAAGAACTGGGATTATTACATAAAAGCAGCCGGAGGCTATACCAATAACCGCAAATTAACCAAAGGGCGGATTATTCGTGGCGATAACGGGAATTGGGTGAAGCCCAAAAAAGATATATTTATTTATGCTGGAGATACAGTGTTTGTCCCCAGCCAAACTGATAGGTCTCTCTGGACAGATGCTAAAGAGGGAATTGTATTAGTATCATCGTTAATAACAATTATTGTGGGGATTCGTGCCCTCACCGCAAAATAAGGAGATAAGTTGATGAAAGTGCCGATGCTGGATTTACACGCACAATACGACCCGTTAATGCCAAAGATTAGAGAAGCAATGGAGCGTGTTTACGCAGACCATCATTATATAATGGGACCTCAGGTAAAAGAACTGGAAGAAAAGATGGCAGCTTATCTTGGGATAAAACATGCTATCGGTTGTGCTTCCGGCACTGATGCTTTAGTACTAGCGATCAAGGCTTTGGGGATTGGCGAAGGGGACGAGGTGATAACCACTTCTTTCACTTTCTTTGCCACTGCCTCTTCTATATGGCGGAACTTTGCTAAGCCCGTGTTTGTGGATATTGACCCTAAGACTTTTAATATTGACCCCTTGAAAATAGAGGCTGCGATAACCCCGAATACAAAGGCGATAATGCCCGTTCACCTTTTTGGACAGTGTGCCGATATGGAAGCCATTATGGCAATAGCCAAGAAGCATAACCTGAAAGTGATTGAAGATAATGCCCAAGGTATCGGCAGCACCTGGAATGGCAAAATGAGCTGTTCTTTTGGTGATATCGGAACCCTTTCCTTCTTCCCTTCCAAGAATCTGGGAGCTATGGGAGATGCAGGAATGTGCCTCACCAATGATGACGAGCTTGCTGCCAAGCTGCGCCAGCTTCGTGTGCATGGCGAAAGCCCTAAGTATTACCACCAGTGGGTGGGCTTAAACAGCCGCTTGGATACCATGCAGGCAGCAGTCTTAAGCGTCAAACTGGATGCCTTGGCAGATTGGAGCAAAGCCCGAAGAGCCAATGCAGAGTTTTACAATAGCCATCTGAAAGACGTGAAAGGAATCACTATTCCATTTATAGACCCCAAAGCTGTAACTATCTATAACCAATACACACTTATCTGTGAAAAACGGGATGAGTTACTTGCTTACTTGCAGGGGAAAGGAATCGGCTGTGCAGTTTATTATCCCCTACCTCTTCACGTACAAGAGTGCTTTAGCTCTCTGGGCTATAAGGCAGGAGATTTACCTGTTGCTGAAAGCATGGCGAACAACGTGCTCTCTATCCCTATCTATCCAGAATTGAGCTTAGAGCAAAAGCAGTATGTTTGCGATGCTATAATAGCTTTCTGCCAAAAGTAAGGAGCTATTGTGCATTATATTGTATGCATCAAACAAGTCCCCAACACCACAGAGATAAAGATAGACCCCAAAACCAATACCCTTATCCGTGAAGGTGTGGAAAGCATCCTTAATCCCTTCGATACCTATGCGATTGAGGAAGCGGTTCGTTTGAAGGAAACACACGGCGGGAAAGTAACGGCTATCAGCATGGGACCTCCCCAATGTGAAACTACTTTGCGCGAAGCAGTGGCTTTGGGTGTGGATGAGATTATTCTTCTTTCCGATAGACGCTTTGCAGGTGCTGATACTTGGGCAACAAGCTTAACTCTTGCAGCCGCCATAAGAAAGATAGGTGACTACAAGCTAATATTAACAGGTCAACAAGCTATCGATGGAGATACGGCGCAGGTGGGTCCTGGTATTGCAGCGCATTTAAACATCCCTCAGACTTGCTTTGTGCGTAAGATAGAAGAGATAGATTGCAACAAGGCAACTGTGCAAAGGCTTATGGAAGATGGTTATGACCGTGTGGAGATGAAACTGCCAGCGGTTATTTCGGTGGTTAAAGAGATTAACTCTCCGCGCTTACCATCGTTACGTGGCAAGAAGAATGCCAAGAGCGTGGTACTAACGGTGTGGAACTGTGATGATTTGGGCTTGGATGAAAAAGCTACGGGTTTAAATGGCTCGCCTACTCAGGTTATGAGCATCTTCTCGCCTCAGCATAACAAACAGGTAGAGAAGTTTGAGGGCGGAACTGACGAAGCAGTGGAGCTGATAACAAAAAGATTGCATGAAATGAGCAGGCAATGATTGCCTTTCCCAATATAAACCCAGACATAGTGAAGTTCAGCCTGTTTGGTTATCCCATGCAAGTCCGCTGGTACGGCGTGTTTTATGTGCTTAGCTTCATCATCGCTTACTTTCTTTACAAGCACAATCTCAAGTTCAAAAAGATAAAGCTGAACCGCGAGCAATACGAATCTGCCATATTCTATGTAATGGTAGGCGTTATTGTGGGTGGCAGGCTGGGCTATGTGTTGTTTTACAATCTGCTTTACTACCTGCAACACCCGCTTATGATACTCGTAACCTGGGCAGGGGGAATGAGTTTCCATGGGGGTGCCATCGGAGTGATAGTAGCAGGTTTGTTATATGCCAGAAAGAATAAGCTAAACTTCTATGCGCTTGCCGATGCAGCCATACCTATTGTCGCAATCGGGCTTGGACTAGGCAGGCTTGGCAACTTCATCAATGCAGAGCTGTGGGGCAAGCCCACTTCTGTGCCTTGGGCGATGATATTCCCCGGCTCGGATGGTGTTCCTCGGCATCCTACACAGCTTTACGAATTGTTCTTAGAAGGCATTGTACTTGCTACGGTAAGTTACATCCTGCTAAGAAAGCTTAAGAAGAATGGCTTGGTTTTCTATAGTTTTATTGGGTTATATGGCATCTTCAGATTCCTGATAGAGTTTGTGCGAGAGCCGGATGAACTCCAGTTTTATGAAATGTTTGGCTTTATCTTCGGGTTTATGAGCATCGGAGCGTTTCTTAGTTTCCTCATGATACTCTTTGCAGCATGGGGCATTTGGAAGATAAACAAAAGTGCAAGCCCAGACCCAGGAGAGATAAAACCATGATAGATAAACGTAACTCTATAACAGTTTTAAGAGTATTCTCCCTTTGCTTAATCTTGCTTTCCCTCATATTATCTGCCTGTGCAGCACCTAAAGCAGAGCAGGAACAAAGCAAACTGCGTAGCGAACTGAAGAAATGGGAAAGTTTCGATAGCCAAGGCATTGTAGAGATATCCTATATGGGTTTGAGCCTACGTAAGATGTTTGTTGCATCCAAAAACCATGAACAACTTCGCCTTGATATAATCGATGGCGGCATTATGGGGGCAGGAGCACAGCCTCTAATAAGCTTCTATACCGGCGATTATATTGCCCTGTCATCTCCCTTCATGCCCATATTGGAGCAATTGAATCCCACAGATTTAATCCCCTCTCAAAGCCTGTTGCTTTTTGCGAATACCGATTCCCTCTTTTCCCTTTACGGCGAGGAGATAATGCGCAGTAAAAAGCTGGAAGTGGATAGCCTGCGGATTAGTTTCCTGTCGGATTATCGCTTGGATAAAGTATATGACCCGAAGTCTCTTTCCGAGATGAAAGTAAGCTATGGGAGCAATAAAAAGCTGGCAGAACTTGAGATGACCGCTGCAGGCAATATGTCTGTTAAGCTTATTTTCGATGAGATAAAGTACATTGAACCCCAAATAATTCCACTTCCTAAGCCACAACCCGGGAATAGCAAGCCCTTTGAAGGGCTTAACCTGAAGCAATTATTAAAAGATTTTACCAATACCAAGAGCTAGCATGATTGCCAGATATTCCACCCCTGAAATGCAACGTATCTGGACTTCGGACAACCGTTATGAGTGCTGGCTGGAAGTGGAGCTTGCAGCTTGCCGCGCCATGCACGAGGTGGGTATCATTCCTGAGGCAGATTGGGAAACCATCAATGCCAAAGCAGATTTTGACGGAAGCCGTATTGACGAACTGGAACTGATAACCAAGCATGATGTAATAGCTTTTTTAACCAATGTAGCCGAGTATGTAGGCACTTCATCACGTTGGATACATTACGGCATGACCTCCTCCGATGTGTTGGATACCGCCACAGCCATGCAGCTTAAAAGCTCTGGAGAGCTTATCTTAAGTGAGCTAAGCCGTTTGGCAGAAATCCTAAAACTAAAGGCACGTCAATACCGTCACACCCTTTGCATGGGACGTTCACACGGAATACATGCCGAGCCTACTTCCTTTGGCTTAAAGTTTGCCCTGTGGTATGAAGAATGTAAACGCAATATAGTGCGTTTAAACAGTGCTATTGAAGAGATAAGCGTAGGGCAGTTTTCTGGAGCTGTGGGTAATTTTGCCCATCTAAGCCCCGAGATTGAGACCCTGGCATGCAAATATCTGGACTTAACTCCGGCTAATGTGTCCACTCAAGTTATCCAGCGTGATCGCCATGCCTATTTTCTATCCATTCTTGCCATTATTGGCTCTGGTATAGAGAAAATAGCTCTGGAAATCCGCCATTTACAACGCACAGAGGTACGCGAGGCAGAGGAAAACTTCAGCAAGGGTCAAAAAGGCTCTTCCGCCATGCCCCACAAGCGCAACCCAATCGTTAGTGAGCAACTTTGCGGGCTGGCGCGTGTACTTAGGGGCAATGCCTCTAGTGGACTTGAGAATAATGCCCTGTGGCACGAGCGTGATATCTCTCACTCTAGTGTAGAGCGTATTATCCTTCCAGATTCCTGCATTCTTACGCATTACATGATTGGTAAATGCTGCTCTCTGATAGATAACCTCATTGTATATCCCGAAAACATGAAAACGAACATAGATTTAACCAGGGGACTGGTCTTTTCCCAAGCCTTACTTTTGCACCTCACCAATAGCGGATTAACCCGTGAGAAAGCTTATCAACTGGTTCAGACAGAGGCAATGAAAAGCTGGGAAGCGGGCAGTGATTTTATGGCATTGGTACTAAATAATGCCGAAATAACTTCGGCACTTTCCGAACACGAGATTAGAGATATCTTTTCTTATGATCGCTATCTTCGCAATGTGGATTATATTTTAAAGCGTTGTGGAATAATCTAAAAACAAGGAGCTTACATGAAACACATCATAATTACCCTCATCGTGCTTGGCATGCTTTTACCGATGGGATTGTTTGCCGAAAAGGAAAGCAATCGCATTACGGGCTATTGGTTAAACGGCGAGAAAACCAGTAAGATAGAGATATACGAAACCAAAGGCGGTAGTTTTGCCGGCAAGATTATCTGGCTGAAAGAACCCAATAATGAGCAAGATAAACCTAAACTTGACCACAAAAATCCTGAGGCAAAACTGCAAAACCGTCCTATTATGAATCTTGTAATCCTTACCGGATTGGTTCCTGATGGCAAGGTGAAATACAAGAGCGGCAAGATATACGACCCCAAAAGCGGTAAAACATACTCTGCCAAAGCCGAACTAACCAACAATAACACGCTTGCTCTGCGTGGCTTTATTGGCGTGTCCTTAGTTGGTAGAACCGATACTTGGGTAAGAACAACCAAATAAAACTTCATGCCGAAACAAGTTATCACTGAGATTAATTACTTAACTAAGATTAAGAAAAGGCAGATTCGCCAGCAGATTCCTTCATTGGCACTGTTGGCGTTGTCTTTTCTTATCGGTTTTATTATTCCTTCGTTTGGTCATTATCCTGCTCTTGTTTTTGCCATGATAGCCATCGCCTGGTATCTGTATATTGGTGCTTGCCATAGATTTAAGGAGCGGATAACAGTACCCGACGGGGATTTGTTGCTGTCTCCTGTTACTGGCAGAGTTAAATCCCTTAAAACCAGCTCCGATATCAGCCTGCTAAAGATAAATAAAAGCGTTATCGACCTCGTGGAAATCCGCTGTCCGCATGCGTCATGTGTGTGGGAGGAAGATAAGCTAAGAGTAAACTATCACGGACAAAGCCTCATCTTTCGATTTGAAACTGAGCACCTTATCCGCTTTGAAGAAGCTGTTATGGAAACGGGTAACCTAATAGGATATATTGTTGGTAGTGGCGATTGCTACATCAGCATTCCAGAACCTCTGCAAACTAAGCTGAAACCAAAAGAAATATGCATGGCAGGTTTATCTGTTATCCTTGAGAACTAGCAAAACAATCTAGGCATTTCCCAAAAAAAGTAATAGGAACACGGATGAGAGGGATTTAACAGATTTACACGGATTCTTTTAACACAAATCTAATATTCTAACCGTCGTTTAGATGATTAACCGATTTTAGTTTTTACCCTTTGTTCTTTATCTGTGCTAATCCGTTTAATCCGTCTCATCCGCGTTCCTATTCTCCCTATAAACTGCTTTCCCCAAAAATAGGGAATGGGAAACAACAATCCACGCATCCCCCCGAAATTTTTCATGCTAATCTTGTAGATGCTTAATATGAGCGGATTGGCATCCTGTGGTTGCTTGAAAATGTAGTAACCCAAATTGGCAACATATTGCTATATATACATATCT
>JAQUJJ010000161.1 GCA_028681035.1 Candidatus Cloacimonadota bacterium | reverse complement strand
ACAAGAGGATTCTGCTGGGAGCGGTGCAGCCAGATCAGGTGATTGGCGCCTTCAAAGATGCCATGACCCGTTTGGTGGATAAACTGCATTACCTCAGCAATGCCGATAACAAGCTATTTTGGTTTGAGACGCGTCCGAACCTGAGACGCGAGATGGAAGACCGCAAACGGCGCTTTAGCGATAAAGATGATGTAATCCCAGTGATCAAAGAGCAGCTTCAACGTTTGGTGAATAATGGCTGTTTCGACGGCATCCACATTTTCACGCGTTCTGATGACATTCCGGATGATTACTCGCTGCGGCTGGTGATCTTGCCACCGGATGCCTATTATCTGCGTTCTGGGGGCAGTTTTGCCACAGGTGGCACGCTGAATAGCGATGGAGCTAAGAAAATACTCACAACTCGGGGAGAACAACCGAGGCTGAAACAGAATAGGCTCATCTTCCTGGCTGCCGATGGTGATGTGATGGGCAGATTGAAAGACCAGGTGCTTACCTTGCTGGCTTGGGATTCCATCCTCAAAGACATACAAACCCTGAAACTCAACCTCGACCAATACCAAAGCAAACAAGCTAAGACCGGGCTTGAGGATGCCAAAAAGTCCATTGATCGTCTTGTAAGAGAAACCTATAAGTGGATCCTGGTGCCGGAACAGGATAAGGTGCCGGGTTATAAATTTGAAGCTTTCACGATCAACCCAAGTGTGCCAAATCTCGTGGGAGAGATAGAGCGAATTCTAAACGAAAACGAGCATCTGATTACCGGGTGGGCACCGATTCATCTGCACAACTTGCTCAAGCGGTGGTTTTGGAAAGAGGATCTTAAAGACGTAAAAGCTAAGGATATCTGGCATAGCACTTGCTGCTATCTGTATCTCCCCAGGCTGAAGAATGAAAACACTTTCTCCAATGCTATTGCAGCAGGAGCAGAGAGCAAAGACTTCTTTGGTCTTGCTTATGGCAAGGAAGGGGAAGAGTATATCGGTTTGTCCTACGGCAAGCCGATGACACCTGTGTTTGATAGTTCCTTGTTGCTAATTGAGCCAATGTCAGCAGCAGAGTATCAGGCAAAAAAGGATGCGGCAAAAAAACCCGCTCCCAATGAAACAGGCGCAGGAGAGCCCGGCACTGGTGGAACAACTGGTGGTGGCAGTGAAGGGGCAATTCCTCCTAATGGAGCCGGTGGCACAGGCCCCATTCCCGAACCAGCCCCTCACAAGAAACGCTTCTATGGCAGGATAGATTTGAACCCACCCCGAGCCAAAGCAGATTTTGCCACTATTGTCGATGAGATAGTCTTGCATCTTATTAAAAGCCCCACCGTCAATGCAAGCATCAAAATCGAGATCGAAGCAGACTGTCTGGAAGGCTTTGATGAAGCTACGCAGCGCACGATCAAAGAAAACTGTAATACACTCAAGTTTGATTTGAGTGAGTTTGAATAAGAGTTGCCCTTCGGGGTAAATAACAGCCAAAGGAGGTACTTATGAGTAACATCATAATACTAACAATCCTCCAATGGATAGCAGTATAGTGGCTAAGGTCTTAGGTGAAATATTACTTAGACCGAGAGTGGCCACTATTATGGCTTGCCATTGGAGTGGTACTCGCAGTGTTGCATAGCATATGCTGCTAACTGTGCGTGGAGTGCCTGGGTGTGAAATATCACCCAGGTACAAAGCGTAAAGGATATGGGAATGACATTATGATGACTAATATATCGACCATTAAAAGGTTAATGGAGGGTTTTGCGCAAACTGTCGAATCCTCAGAAGCAACCCTAAATATGCTTGAGTTGGAAGAAGACGATTTCACGCCATATGAGGTTTTATACTTGTTTCAACACATCCTGGGCATGAAAGTAAGGTATAAACCAGATGAAAAAGTAGCGTTCATCCTGTTCTTGCAGTATCAAAAAATCGAAATCGCTTATGTTCTTAAGAAGTTTAGTTTCAAATTTCATATGAGAGAAGTCGATAATCATGCTGAAGTGAATAACGAGATCAAGGAAAAGATAAAGCATGCAATAGAGTTATCACAGAATGTATTCACAGAAGATGCCGAGAGCAGTATCATAGAAAGAAATGTAATATTCCCAAACTACTATCTTAGATTTGAGAGAGCGTTTGAATGTTTGGAAAATCAAATTGAGTACAACTTAAGCAACAGAAGTGATTGGCCTCAAAATGACCATAGAGCAGATTGCTTTATTAATTCCTATGCCCTTCATATTGTTAGCTATATTGAGCATGTATCAACTCTTTTATATCCTTTTTCAGATAGCTATGATGCTCAGATTGATCTAAAGAGCTTTGTATCTCAACGTATGTATGATAAGATCGATTGTCTGTTCGCAAACCCGATGTCTGGAGGCATACAGATAAAGAACAAAATTACGCGACTAAACAAATACGTCCGTAATCCAATAGCCCATGGTTACCTAACCCGAGCTTATTTCGGTGATGTTCTTATTCCAGATATTGGATATATACCTATGTCGTTAAGCAATTATAAACTTAGTTCGCAGAATTATCCATTCTTTCCCGTAAACCTCGAGTACCAATACAATGAGATGAAAGAAATCAAAGAGAGTTTTGATTATCTTATGAGACAGCTTTACCCTAATGCAACCGAAATTATAAAATCTGGACTCAGTATTAACTGTGATCCCAAATCCCGGCTTGAGTACTTATCAGTAACGCAATATAGTGAATACACGGAAGACTTCATCGCAAGCGAACAACACAAAGTTGATGCTATGATGAACATGGAATGGTAATGGAACCTGTAAATTCCGTAGCAATGCCAAATGACCAACATGCTGATAGACAGGACTATACTCAGGGGATAATTGATTCAACCGCCTCCAAGAAGGTAATTGTAGCTGGGCCGGGAACAGGTAAAACAACAGCTTTCGAAGCCATTCTCAAACAATCAGGATCACAAAACAACTTAGTGCTTACATTCATTAACAGACTTGTGAATGACCTGAATTGCAGATTGAGTGACTATGCTACGGTCAGGACACTGCATAAATTCTGCATGGGCATATTTCACCGACAATATCCTGACTGGTATATGGTTAGTGTGCTTAGCGATATTATTAGTGAGGATACTGGGGTTAAGAAAGAGATTTTTGATGAGTTGTTTCATAGGCTTGATGAAACAAATCCTTTGTTCAGGCTATACTTGAAAAGAGCAGCTTATTACAAAGCAATTAGCTTCAATGATTCAGTTTACAGAGTATTGAAGAAAGCGACCTTAACACCAAGTATTATTTTAGACTATGACAATATTTTGATAGATGAATTTCAGGATTTCAGTGCTTTGGAAGTTGCATTCATTAAGCAACTGGAAAGCCATGGGCAGATTCTGATAGTAGGAGACGATGATCAGGCTATATATATCAGGAAATTTGATTTAGGGAAAAGCCTTAGAGACTTGTATAGCTCTGGTGCTTACCATCAATTTAATTTGCCGTATTGCAGCAGATGTCCCAAAGTCATTGTAGATTCTGTTAACGATATAGTTACAGAGGCTACAAGTAAAGGGCATTTGAACGGAAGGGTAACCAAGCAATTTATTGCCTATGAGCCAGGGAAAGAACTGGTTAACAGCAATTACCCTAAACTCCAAGTAGTGAACCTGGCTTCAGCTCAAGCTACAGCACTATTCATAAATAAATTCGTATCTTCGGTCCTTGAAACGGAGTTGGAAGAATATAAACAGAGACAAAGTAATGAGCCTCTTATACTGATAATTGGCACAAAAAAATACTTAACAATGTTTAAGAACCAGTTTGCTGACCTTGCCGAATATATGGAATCAGATCAACTCACTGCTGAGAAGAATGCTGGAATCTGTGAAGCCTATGAAATACTGTTAAATGACGAAAATGCTAATATGGGGTGGAGACTACTTCTTTATCATGATCCGATAAGTCCACCAAGGGTACAAAAGAAGATAATAAAGGACTCTATGAGCAACATACCTCTTGTTGATCTGGTACCTGATGACTACAAGCAAAAACACAAGATGATTGTTGATCTGATTAGAACGCTAATCATGTCAGCTGGATCAGTAAAACAGACAGAACAATCACTGGAACACATTGTTGGGAGTTCCCAGAAAGATAACATAGTTAAGTATTTCACTACTGAACAAGGTCAAGACCAAATAGCTTCATGTGAAAGCCCTTCTCCAATACAAATAGTCACTTACCAAGGATCAAAAGGATTGGCAGCAGACTATGTGTTTCTTCTGGGTGTTAATAACGGAGATATCCCCAAGGACCCCACCAAGATAGCGGATTATGAGATCTGTGAATTCATAGTCGGACTTACTAGAGTCAAGAAAGAGTGTTATGTTCTCCCAATAAGTAATGTGTATGGAGAGATAAAGAACAGAAGCGTGTTTCTGTCGTGGATAACACCCAAACGAGTCGCAAACTCAATATCTCTTTCCAAGAATGACGTAATAAAGTTTTTTAGACAATGCAAAACGGAGAAGCAATGATTATGAAACAAATTGATGGTGGGTATGTGTAAGTCCATATCTGCTCAAGATCTTAAGTATAAGTATCGAGTCTATGGCCACTTCTATAGTAACGATCTGGGTGCTTCTAGAATTTATCCATGCCGCAGTGTTCTCGAAATAGTCGCGACAAAGGCACAGATTGAAATGAGTTTAGCTACAGACTTACCGGATGCTGTTGTAGTAATGATGAATCCAGGCTCATCATCTCCTGAAGAAAGCACATCCTGTGATTCGTACAATAAAAACACCATTCGAAATATGAAGTCTGTACTCTGCAAGGCAAAACCAGACCCGACCCAGTATCAAGTTATGCGCATTATGGCTAGTATGGGTTGGAATCATGTTAGAGTGATAAATCTATCAGATTTAAGAACTCCTAAAAGTGCTTCTTTATACGCTATGATTAAAGAGATTGATAATGATCAGCACTCAATCTTCTCTGAATCACGTAAGGAAGAATTAAAATCAAAGCTAGATCGTAAGCCAAACGCACCAATTATCTGTGCTTGGGGAATCGATAATGCCCTTTTCTCGCTTTGTAAGAAGGCGCAATTGTCCCTTAGTGAGTTACCTGTTGTAGGTTGGCAAAAGGATAAAACCAATTTCAAGTTTTATCATGCAAATCCACAGACCCAATCCGGCAAGCAAGCTTGGCTGACCGAAGTTATATCCCAGTTGCAGAAAGCACTTTATGAGAGATATTAATCACCGAGAGTTAGTAATAAACAGTGACATGGATGTACGTCATTACCACAGTTGTGTATTTACTCAGGATAGAAATACCTCTAATAAGTTGGATGAGTGGCGGTGCCTAATGAATACCCTGAAGAAAAACTTGTTTATGAAGAGTATACCGAAACTTTTATGCTATCCTTATACCTTGGTTAAACGCGAAGAGCCAGATTTTGAGGTAGTTTTTAGCAGCGGAGAGGTAATGCTAATCGAGATTACCCGTGCTACTACGATGAAGAACGAAGCTCTTAAACATCAGTTATCCAAGCAAGATGACGATACTGAAATGGCAGAAGTATCTAATGACATGTTTACACTCGAAAAGCCATTTAAAGGGGAAATGCGAAAAAACCTCGTTAAAAATGGTGAGGATTTGCAAGGTACCGGAATGTATGGCTGGTATGCCGAAAAACAGTGGGTATCAATCATTTTATCAGCTATAGAAACAAAGCGAAACAAATATTATGCTGAGAGTGTGGATTTGCTACTCATTGAGGATAGATCACTACCATACTCATATCGAAAAGCTATAATTAAGCGGTTTGAGTTTCTTACGAAAGAGGTTGAAAAGAAACCTGCCATATTCAATTTGGATTGCTTTCCGTTCATAGTTTCAGATACATCGGGGGCTTTGGGCATCATCAGAAAGGATAATCAGTGGCTGTGTAACCCTCTCTTATTGCCTGAAGATTGGATGGCTAAATAGAAGAATCTTGTCCAATTCTCAAGTTCAAAGCGGGGAGTCAGCCCCCCGCTTTTCAGAACCGCCTGATACAAGGCTGGACTTATTATTATCCCCTCATTCCGCGATGAAATCTCTCATTATTCATTGGGCTTTCACTTCCCTGATGAGGAAAAACACTCAGGTGGGCCGGATGATCATTCCAAAGTAGGGATGAACCTGTGAGATTCGGTTTTTCGATGCGCAATTCCTTGCCCAGACCGATTCCGTCAAATTCGCTCAGTCTGGCATCTTTCAGCAGATCTTCCAGGCTGGGTCTGGAATCATTCTGCGGCGGATATTGTTCCTGGCTGCGCAGAGCGTCCATGGCGTAGGATCTCAGGATTTTGTCATACAGGTCCTGCCAGACTTCCGGGCTGGAGACCAGATCCAGGCCGGCAAAGCGTTTGCCGATCAGGGCATAGATCCCGCATTGTCCTGCTGTGAGCGGGAAGGACTTCTGAAAATCCTCCAGTTTGTCCTTGCTTGTTTCATACACGTCCGCCATGGCACCGGTGATCGAAGGGCTGGCATGGTCCATCTGCAGCTTGGCAATATCTGCCCAGACTTCATGTTGATCGGATCTGGCACTGCGGTCCATCTGGTAAGATGCTGATACGCTATGCACTAACTTGCTCTTCAAGCTAGGCTGCATCATGTTTCCGGATTCACTAAATTCCTTACCTTGGTAAGACCAGCGTCCTGCTTCAGTGCAGGTTACCGGAAGGATGGTCTCGCTAAGAGGGGCGATCAAAACGGTGGTATTGAGGATGCGGTTTTGCTTGGCACCACGCAGTTCCTCTCCGGCCAAGATAAGCACCGTATGTTTACCTTGGTTGATCACCTTCAATTCCGGAACGCTGCCACTCTGGCTAAGCTCCGAAATGTGGATTTCTCCCGCTTCCAGGGCCTTGCGCAGGGAGATATAGTCGTGTGGACAATCGGCCTTGCCCAGCATCGGATAGATGGTAAGTGCGCCATAGCTTTGCGGCACACCGGCCTCGTAACTAACGAGTTTGTCGAGTAGAACTTTTATCATGATTTCCTCCAAGGAATTTTGTGACACGGCTTTATAACCGCGCCCTCTGTATTGTTACATGCAGAGCAGGAAAGTGATCCTGACAAAAATAATGAGTTTCTCGAAATATTGGCTGTAAAACCAGCCAGCCACCGCCAAAAACTCTTAACTCTCCAATTTCTCTTGACCATTAAGGCGCTCAAACTTATCTTGCCAAAGAGATAAAAGATGCAAGGAGTAATGATGCAGCACAGGGGCAGATCGTTTGAATCCCAATACCGCAATTGGCTGGCTGGCTTTGGCGAAGAGGGCCTGGATTTTGACGTCATTTTAAGGCGCATCTGGAGCTTTATGAGTCCCGAGGGCAGAGCGATGAATGCTGAAGATCTGAACTATCTGGTCTGCTACGTCAGCCGAGTCCGCAAGGCCCAGGGAGACCTGATTCGCAGAGTCTGTGAGGAGCGCAATCAGGATTATTGGAAAAG
>JAQUJJ010000160.1 GCA_028681035.1 Candidatus Cloacimonadota bacterium | reverse complement strand
AATCAGCCCTTTATCTCCTTGCACCAGTTTATCATAGTAAGCAGTAAAAGTGCGGATAACCTCTTCGCTTAGTCCCTCTGCTTTCATCAATCTAGAATAGCTTGAACTCATATTATTCCCCATCTTTAGTTGATTAGCTCATCGATCATAGTTACATCCACTGCATGTGGGATGGTAATTGCACCGCTGGATGAGTGAGTGCTATTCCAAGCAATACTAGTGTCTATAGCTCCGCTATTCCTTGCCCATGCTCTGCGCGCCACACCGCCCATAACATCCCACGACAATGCTTTGCGGATTACTTCATCCATTCTTTCTGTGCCATCCAACACTATTCCATTGCCTCCATTGATGCTTCTGCCTATGCCTACTCCCCCGCCGTTTGAGAGTACTACAAGGGTCATACCTCTTGCCACATTACCGGCAAAGCACTGGGTAGCCATATCAGCCATCAGGTTTGAGCCATCGTGAATATTGGCAGTTTCTCTAAAGGGAGAATCTGTGCCGGAAACATCATGATGATCACGACCCAGAATCACAGGTCCAATCTCACCCTTTCGCACCATATCATTGAATTTTAGCGCAAGACGAATCCTGCCCTCTTCATCGGCATAGAGTATGCGAGCTTTGGTACCCACTACAAGCTGGTTTTGTTCTGCGGTTACAATCCAATGATAATTATCTCTATCCATGGCATTTCTAGCAGGATCAATCAGCTTAGCAGCAGTTAAATCGGTCTTCCTTAAGTCTTCATCTTTGCGGGATAGGCATACCCATCTAAAGGGTCCATATCCGTGATCAAAGCACAAAGGACCCATAATATCTTCTACATAGGAAGGCCAGATAAAGCCATCGTTAGTATTTTCACCATTTTTGGCAATAGTGGTTTCTCCTGCATCAAACACACTTGCCATGAAGCTATTGCCATAATCCCAGAACTTAGAGCCTTTAGCACTAAGACTCTTTAAGACATTATAGTGACGGCTTAGGGAGGCATTTACTTGTCGTGCGAAAGCCTCGGCATCTTCAGTTATCAGTTTTCTACCTTCTTCGAAACTAAGCCCTACAGGAGTATATCCCCCGTCATAAACAGCATGACAAGATGTTTGGTCTGAAATCAGTTCGGCTTTGATGTTGTTTTTATCAATGTATTCCAATAAGTCCACGATATTGCCGTGATAGGCAATTGATAAAGGTTTCTTGGTTACACGGGCTTCATCTACATAGGCAAAGACAACATCTAATTTATCTGATACTTTCCCCACCCAACCTTGCTTGTGTCTGGTTTCGATACGGCTATAATCTACTTCTGCGATTACGCCTATGCCGCCAGCAATTTCCACAGCCTTGCTCTGTGCACCGCTCATTCCGCCTAATCCAGAAGAAACGTATAATACACCTGCAAGGTCTTTGTCTTCTGGTATGCCAAGGTATTTACGCCCGGCATTTAGCAGCGTGATATAGGTGCCATGAACTATTCCCTGAGGACCGATATACATCCATCCGCCGGCAGTCATTTGTCCATAATTGGCAACTCCTAAGGCAGTAAGACGTTTAAAATCAATGGGATTATCCCATTTACCTATAACCAAACCATTGGTGGAAATAACTCTTGGTGCATTAACACTGGAAGGGAACAAACCCATTGGGTGCCCAGAAGACACTACCAACGTTTGTTCTTCCTGCATAACTTCCAGATACTTCATAATAAGCTGGTATTGCATCCAGTTTTGGCATACTTGCCCTGTCTCTCCGTAGGTTACGAGTTCATAAGGATATAGGGCAATATCAAAATCCAGATTGTTGTCGATCATCACTTGCAGAGCTTTTGCGGAGGTTATCCCTTTGTATTCATTTAGGGGCTTGCCTTTCAACCTCCCTTGTGGTCTGTAACGGTAACCATATATGCGTCCCATGGTCTTTAGTTCATATAAAAACTCAGGTGCCATGGTGCCGTGAAGTTCGCTAGGAATATAACGTAGTGCGTTCGATAAGGCTTGGGCAATTTCTGCTTTGTTCAGCTCTAAGCCTCGGTCTGGTGCGCGTCTTATGCCTTGCTCAAAAACAGGCTTGGGTGGTAGTTCGTTAGATAGTTGTATTGCAAAAGTTCGTTCAGACATTACATCCTCTGTTGTTGTTTTTTATCATGATGTTTAAAATGGTGCGATCTGCGTTATCCATTCCCTGATTTACAAATTCAGCCAGATTGTCTATTGTCTCATCAATATCAGCGGTGATTATCCCATCATTAGATGAAATGCAGATACTAGAGATTGCCAACAAGGCTGCTTGGACGGCTGCGCTGGTATTGGTAGCTACTTTTAAGGAGCATCCTTCCTTAGCACCATCGCAAATCATCCCCGCGGTATTACCAATCATGTTTTTTATTGCATATTCCACCTGTTGGTAGCTTCCCCCAAGCAGATAAACGATGCCACTGGCTGCGCCGCATGCTGCCGAAAGGCATCCGCACAAGCTGGACAGTACGCCCACTTTGTGCTTAATATGCACACTCACCAAATGACCCAGTGCCAATGCTTGTAGCACCTTATCTTTAGTATATCCACGTTTCTCGGCAACCGCAATAATGGGCAAAGTAATCGAGAGTCCTTGATTTCCGCTGCCAGAGTTACTAATTACGGGCATGCTGCACCCGCTCATTCTGGCGTCGGTAGCAGCAGCCGTTAGAGCCATGGCATAATGATGAATATCATCACCGAGCAAACCGCTTTCTATCTGTCCCATAATCATCTTGCCTAAGCTCATGCCAGCTTTGTTATCAAGCCCATATTCGGCTATCGCCTTGTTCATAACCAAGCCCATATCAATGGTTTCTAAGGAATCTAGGCTTGCCTTACTGCAATAATCAAAGTAATCCAAAAGGGTATATCCATCCGGTGAGGCAAGTTTAGGAGCATCACCTTCGTCAATTACATGGTGTTCCAGAACTGTGCTACCAAGCTCTAGATGATACAACCAACCATGCCGCCATCTTAATATGGCTCTGCTGTGGGTTGTTTCATCATATAGAATAGCTTCAATCCATATCTTATCTTCAGTTTCTTTTTTATGTACTCTAATCTTCTCCGCTGCAAGCATTAAGTTTGCTTCCAGAATGTCAGCAGGTGAGATTCCCGAGAGAACTTCCAGTTTCCGTTCTGGTTCTTTTACGCAAATACCTAAAGCAGCCGCTATTTCCAAACCAACCAATGCCGTTTCAGGAATGCCTACTCTCATGCCATTTTTTAGTATGCTGGGGCTTACCCATATTACAGCACGGATAAGCTTACCAGGTAAGGTCTGGGCTGCGTAAGCAGCAGCTAAAGCTACCGCCGCAGGCTCTGTGCATCCCATAGCGGGAGCTACTTCTTGCCTTAACAGCGCAAAAATGCTATTTGTATCTACCATCACCATCCCTGTGAAAAATCTATTTTCGTGACTATTCTATATTGTGGTTTCCTGTCAAGATAAAAGGTAATATCGCTTTGATTTTTCTATTTTCTAGCTTTGGGAACGAAACGGAACTCCACCTTCCTGCTAAGTCGTTTATCTTTAGTTTCAGAATTTGGGTCATCATTGAACTCACCTTTACCGGCAATAATAATCTTTTCGGGAGGGAATTTAAGTGTTTCCAGCATATAACGCACAACGGTTGAAGACCTTGCCAGAGATAATTCCCAATTTGAGGCATACTTTTTCTTCAAGGTTGCACCAATGGGAGTATCGTCACAAAAGCCGGTGATCATAATCTCATATTCATCATCTGCCGGGACACTATTAGCAAATTCATGTAAGATACGTACGGCATCTTTGTCCAGTTCCACGCTGCCAGAATTAAAGTATATCTTATCCTCGTATGTTTTACCAAAAGGCATCTGGCGCAGTTCATCCATGCGACGCTGTAAAGCTTCCTTTTCCGCGCGCTCAGAATCAAGCATTTGTTGGTAGCTGCTAATATACAATTGCAAATCACCATATTGCTTTTGATTAGCCGCAGCAGAAGCATAGTATTCATTAATCATCATAGTGCTACTTAGCAATCCTTGCGTGTCTTTTCCAGTAGAAGCTGCGAACTTGATATAATCGGCAACGGCATTTTGGAAACCCTCAAAAGCTTTGTCATCCATCCCTTCCTTTGCCGTAGCCTTAGTCATTATGACATAATTCGCTTTCATGGAACCAAGAATAGCTGGTGACAGTTTGGGGCTTTTATCCTTTCCCACATCACTAATAATCTGCTGCGCACGGGTGTTTATTCTGCTATAGTAATCCAGTATTTTCAGCTCGGTTTGTTTCAGTTTGGTGTTTAACTGATCCAGATTCAAATAGGCATTCGCCAAATCATCTCTGGTGGCGTCCAACTGTTCTTGAAGAAGTATCATTTGTTCTTCGTTATTTTTACCCTCATATACCTTAAGCAACCTAAGATTCTCAATCTGTGCACTTAAATCGGCATTGCGCTGTTTCAAGTCTTTCTGCTCCAAATCGAGTATCAAGCTTAATATCTCTACCTGACCTTTATAGATGTCCACCGTGAGGATAAGCTCCTCTTTAATCATGATATAGACATCTTCCCTTGTTTGCACGGTAGAGTTGGGGGTTTCTGCTGCCAGTAAGATAGCTAAATTACATATGATGGAGAGTACCACCAAGCTGAGTATCTTCTTCATTTTTCCTCCTAAACAAGAATCTTCGAATATCATAAGAAAAGATAAGCGACAATCACCAAATAACAAGCAGTTATTAGCAGAATATGTGCCACCCGTAAGGGTTTATCATTGTACTTTCCAAGATTGCTTATCTGTGTTCGATTTGGTTTTAAACAGCTTTATTGGCTTAACATCTGTGGGCAAAAAATACTGCTTTTCTATCTGATTAACGTTAGCTTAGTGCTGGAAAGCTGTTTTTGCCCTGCGTATAGCTTTGCCAAGTAAATGCCGCTGGGGCAGGTTGCGCCTTTGGCGTCACGCCCATCCCAGGATAAGGTAAATCTGTCTCCACCAGCAGGTATGCTGTCCAGAGTCTTTATTCTGCGTCCTCTCAAATCATAGAGCACTACGCGCAGATCTCGCTGCGAGCCGCCCTGTTTATCCAGAGCGATACTAAGGGTGGTGCCTTGTTTAAAAGGATTGGGGCTGGCAGATAGTGTGTTTAAAGCCACGGGCGGATTCAGATCATCAGAAACACTCACGCCAGAGCCAAGTTTAGCCACGAAGATGTCACTCTGTCCATATTGTCCAGTATGTCCATTGCTGATAAGCGTGATGTCGCCGAAGGCAACGTTAGTGCCGGCGAAATGACCGCTCATATAGATGTTTGAATTGCTATCCAGAGCAATGCCGTAGCCTTGATCTTCGCCTATCCCTCCTACTCCTTTTGCCCAGAGCCAGTTGCCGGCGCTGCCAAGTTTGGCTACAAAGATGTCAAGATATCCATTGCTGGTCAGGATGGTTTCGCCGAAATCGGCATCGGTATCAGAAAAAAATCCACTAAGATAAACATCGCCAGCACTATCAACAGCTATATCGTTGCCTCCATCAGAATAATGTGTTCCCCCTGCTCTTTTTGCCCAATGCCAGTTGCCTCCACTATCCAGCTTGGCAACGAAAATGTCTTTATCACCAATGGAGTTCAATGTGGTGCTGCCAAAGGTGGCATCCAACCAAAAATAACCGGTTACATAGATATTAGCAGCAGAGTCCAAGGCTATGCCACAGCCATAATCATAAGCAAGCCCACCAGCGTCCTTTGCCCAAAGCCAGTTACCAGCACTATCCAGTTTTGCCACGAAAATGTTTTCTTGCGCATTTGCTGTGCTATTTCCTAGGGAAGTTGAGCCGAAGAATACTTCATCTCTTATAGTACCTGTAAGATAGACGTTGCCAGCGATATCCACGGCTATGTCTCTACCAAAATCACTACTCGTTCCACCAGCACTTTTTGCCCAGAGCCAGTTGCCCGAGCTATCTAATTTTGTTACAAAGATGTCAATATCTCCAGCGCAGGTCAAGCTAGTTGCGCCAAAAGCGACGGTTGCTTGAAAACAACCGGTTACATAGACATTGGCAGCAGCATCTAAAGCTATGCCCAAGCCATAATTCCAATTTGCTTGTGATCCGGCTCCTTTTGCCCAGAGCCAATTGCCGGCACTATCCAGCTTTGCCACGAAGATGTTCGTGCTGCCAATGTCGGACAGGGTGATGTCGCCAAATGTGGCGCTTACTCCAAACAGACCGCTAATATAAACATTGCCATCACCATCCACAGCGATGCATTCGGCTTGTTGAAGAGATGGTCCTCCTGCCCTTTTTGCCCAGAGCCAGTTGCCGGCATTATCCAGCTTGGCAACGAAGATGTCAGGATAATTATCTGGCGTGCTAAGGAGGGTACCTCCAAAGCTGACATTATAGCCGGTAAAATAACCAGTCATATAAGTATTCCCACTGCTATCGCTAGCAATTGCTAATGCTCCATCAGCAAAATTATTGCCTGCCTTATTCGCCCAAGCCCATTCGGGAGTTTGCGCCACCACGCCACTAAAGACAGAAAGCAAGACTACAAAAAGAAAAAACGCTTTTAGACTTTTCATTATATCCTCCATAATGAATACAAAAATCATTCGATTTCTAATAAAGTGAAATGAATTAATATGTCAAGATAAAAGGATGCATTTCCATTCCCACATTGCTTACTTTAGTTCTCAATTTACTACTGTCGCTCCCGCGGAGGCGGGAATCTAGTTCATTGAAAGACAATGAATAAACCGTGGATTATTATGATAATCACAGCTAAGGACAGACAGCAAATGCTAAACCACGAAGCTGTTTTCTATCTTACATAACTGGTTGATATGGAATATTTTGAAAGGTCTGGATTCCCGCCTTCGCGACAAAACGGGATACGTAAAAAAGGATGGAGTTTAGCAGCATCGGAGTGCTGCTCTACCCCTTCCTTGCTACAAGCTCAGGTATTTCGGAGGTGGTTCCCACGTGATTCCCACGTGGCGACGTGGGAATCACGTGGGATTTACCTGGCGTTTAGATCAGAATGCAGCAAGAGATAAGGTTTTAATGGTGTTTTGGTATTTTTGCTAAGTTCTCAGACAACATGACGTGTGGAGTCCTTTTCGCTTTACTTGTTGCAAGATAGCCAAGTATCTTTAAGCGTACTGTAAGTTTTAAGCCAGCTTTATCAACTATAACAGCGACCTGGACTTCACTGCTTAAGTAAGGGCGATATCCTATTTCCCTAAATACTTATGCCATATTGAACTTTTACTGAAGCCTTGCCTCGCTACCGATAATGAAAGTGTGTCCTGAAGTCCAGTGTACCATTAAGTTATAGGTGGATGTGAAATTAGCATCGGTACAAAGGACTCCAGACACATGACGTGTGGAGTCCTTGTCGCTTTACTTGTTGCAAGATAGCCAAGTATCTTTAAACGTACTGGAAGTTTTAAGCCAGCTTTATCAACTATAACAGCGACCTGGACTTCACTGCTTAAGTAAGGGCGATATCCTATTTCCCTAAATACTTATGCCATATTGAACTTTTACTGAAGCCTTGCCTTCGCTATCGATAATGAAAGTGTGTCCTGAAGTCCAGTGTAC
>JAQUJJ010000159.1 GCA_028681035.1 Candidatus Cloacimonadota bacterium | reverse complement strand
TCTCTATAGCGGTCTTCACTTTGTTTTCATGACCTGAATAGGTATGAATTACATACCATTTCATCCTATGTTTCCTATCCTTTTAGAATATAAGTGTGATGATCTTGTTAAATCCAAAATCTATCAACGACAAAAAAACCGCAACGATGCTGGACATCACTATCACGACGATAGTTCCTTCCTTCAAATCTGCCTTATTAGGCCAAGTTACGCATTTTATCTCGGAACGAACGTCCCTAAAAAAACGACCAATCTTCTCGAACTTCATTTCTTTGTTTCCATTTACTTATTTTGCAATAGAGAAATTGCTTTCTCCACAAACTTAAACCGCATTCGGCTCGGGTATAATGTGGCAGGACAGGCAGGAATCGAACCCGCAACACCCGGTTTTGGAGACCGGTGCTCTACCAGTTGAACTACTGTCCTGCGCAACATATTTACAAGCGCTTAGCGCTGTTTATGAACCGTATGCTTCCGGCAGGTGGGGCAGAATTTCTTCAGCTCCATTCTGTTCGGATGCTTGCGTTTGTTGCGGGTAGTCGTGTAATTACGATTCTTGCAATCTTCGCAAGCCAGAATAATGATATCTCTCATTGTTACTTTCCGTATATTAGTCTATAACTGAGGATACAACACCGCTACCGATGGTGTGTCCGCCTTCACGAATAGCAAAGCGCAGACCCTGTTCCATGGCGATTGGGGTGATAAGTTCGGCACTAATCTCCACGTTGTCGCCGGGCATAACCATTTTCACGCCTTCAGGAAGGGTGAGGCTGCCAGTAACGTCTGTGGTGCGGAAATAGAACTGAGGACGGTAACCAGTTTGGAAGGGTTTGTGGCGTCCGCCTTCATCTTTTGTTAATATGTAGGTTTGACCGATAAACTTGGTGTGAGGTTTAATGGATTTCGGCTTGGCAAGCACCATACCGCGCTCCATATCTGTCTTAGCAAAGCCACGAAGCAATAAGCCGACATTGTCGCCAGCTTCAGCTTGATCGAGCAGTTTGCGGAACATTTCCACGCCTGTGCAAGTTGTTTCCACAGTATCGCGGATACCAACACGTTCAACCTTGTCCTGAATTTTAATAATACCACGTTCCACGCGACCTGTAGCAACAGTGCCACGGCCAGGAATGGAAAATACGTCTTCCACGGGCATCAGGAAGGGTTTGTCGGTTGCACGATCTGGCAGCGGGATATAGCTGTCAATTGCGTCCACTAGTGCCTGAATTTGGGCTTCACCTGCGGGGTCGCCGTTCAAGGCTTTCAAAGCTGAACCGCGAATCACTGGGATGTCGTCGCCGGGGAAATCGTACTTGTCAAGAAGTTCACGAACTTCCATTTCCACGAGTTCCAACAGTTCTTCATCTTCCACTAAGTCACACTTGTTCAAGAAAACTACAATAGCAGGTACACCAACCTGACGGGCAAGCAGAATGTGCTCGCGAGTCTGAGGCATGGGTCCGTCATAAGCACTAACCACTACGATAGCACCATCCATCTGCGCTGCACCAGTAATCATGTTCTTGATGTAGTCAGCATGTCCTGGGCAATCAACGTGTGCATAGTGACGATTTTCTGTCTCGTATTCCACGTGTGATGTGGCGATAGTTATACCGCGGGCTTTTTCTTCCGGTGCGTTATCGATACTATCGAATGAACGGAATTTAGCACCGCCCTTTTGAGCCAAATACTTAGTTATCGCTGCGGTGAGAGTTGTCTTGCCATGGTCAATATGACCGATCGTACCCACGTTTACGTGCGGCTTGTTACGTACGAATTTCTCTTTTGCCATTGTTCCTCCTGGAATTCACATTCCATGTCGTGTTTATTTCGCTTTTCGTAAAATGAGAAACCAGGGGGTTAAACCCCGTTTCTTTATATCAATTCGCTTTCGCGGCTCAAACTAATCTTAGCATGTGTCAACTTCGTTGTGCCTAGCAATTAAAGAACGTGTGGAGCTCAAGATCGGATTCGAACCGATGACCTCCTCCTTACCAAGGAGGTGCTCTACCTGCTGAGCTACTTGAGCTAGCATCCACTAATTCTTTGGAGCGGGAAACGGGGTTCGAACCCGCGACCCTCAGCTTGGAAGGCTGATGCTCTACCAACTGAGCTATTCCCGCTGGCTTCGCTGAAAATATATGGTGGAGAGAGGAGGATTCGAACCTCCGAAGTCGTCTGACGACAGATTTACAGTCTGTTCCCTTTGGCCGCTCGGGAACCTCTCCACAATCTCTGGAGCCGATGAAGGGAGTTGAACCCCCAACCTATTGATTACAAATCAATTGCTCTACCATTGAGCTACATCGGCAACAAGTTCTGTCAAGCAATTTCACTTGCCTGTTTTTGTCAATATCTTTTTATGATTCACTCTATAAACTTCGCAATTTCTCACTTAGAAAGGCAAAGGAATTATTACCCTTATTCCTGTCAACAGCTTTTTCAGTAAAAAGCAAGTGGTACTCTAGGGATTGAATCTTATCTCCCTATTATTCAGTAAGATATCAATAGTGATTGGTGCCCTCATTAAAGCCCCTTAAGGCGAAATTCGATAGCGAAGGGTTTGTAGTGCCATTGGGCACTACAAACCCTCGTAACTGATGTAATATAACAAAGCATTTTGTGTCGTCCTGATGGGCTAGGATTAACAACTACCACAACAGGTGTCCCACCTTTTAGCGCAGGCAAGATGCCTACTACTCCAGTATAGGCATAGGCAAGATGCCTACTACTCCTGTATAGGCATAGGCAAGATACCTGCTACTCCAGTATGCTAAACAAAGTCGTGTATCTCCTTGTTGAGCACCTTTGTGTAGGTGAGAACCAACACGTAACCATCCCATATCGCGATATGGGATGGTTAACGGATAGTTAGGGGCGTTTTAAGCGAGGCTTGGAAGGAACATGGAAGTACTGATTAGCTAATCATTGTGGTTGTTCATAGAGAGGAGTACAAAAAAAACCGACTGTCAACAGCCGGTTCAAGTTATTAATATTAGCGTGGTTTAATCTGCTAAACGCCTTTCATTTGAGGGAAAAGGATAACTTCTTTGATGGAATCGTTACCAGTTAATAGCATCACCAGTCTATCAATCCCAATTCCTTGTCCACCCATGGGTGGCATGCCATATTCCAAAGCTTCCAAAAAGTCTTCATCCACCACGTTTGCTTCGTCATCGCCCATAGCTCGTAGAGCAGCTTGTGCTTCTAGTCTTGCACGTTGATCCATGGGGTCATTCAGTTCGCTAAAGGCATTGGAAAACTCGCTCCCGGCAATGATAAGTTCAAAGCGGTCGGCTAATAGCGGATTGCCAGGTTTGGCTTTGGCAAGGGGCGAAATCTCTTTTGGGAAATCGCACACGAAAGTAGGCTGAATCAGTTTTTCTTCCACATAATGTTCATAAAGTAAAGCGATTAGCTTGCCCTTGCCGGCGCCTGCAGGAATTTCCAAATGCTTTGCCAGACAAAATGCTTTCACTTCATCAAAATCTGCGATATCTACATCCAGTCCGGTGTATTCGTGCACTAAAGCAGGCATCGAAGCTCTACGCCAAGTACCTCCGAGATTAACCTCGTGCCCTTGGAAAACAAAGCTTTCTTTGCCAATAACGTCATTTGCCAAGTGCTTGAATAGCGATTCGGCGATGTCCATCATCCCGTTTAGATCAGAGTATGCCTCGTAAAATTCCATCAAGGTAAACTCGGGATTGTGGGTTCTATCCATGCCCTCGTTGCGGAAGTTCTTACCTATCTCGTAAACGCGCTCAAATCCGCCCACAATAAGCCTCTTTAGATATAGTTCAGTTGCGATACGTAAGTACAGATCTACATCTAAGGTGTTATGATGGGTAATAAACGGGCGTGCATTGGCTCCCCCGTAGAGAGGCTGCAAAATAGGGGTTTCCACCTCTAAATAACCACGTGCATCCATGAATTTACGGATGGCAGTAATAAGATGAGAACGAAGCTCAAATACTTTGCGGTGCGAGGGATTGAGCAGCAAATCAAGATAACGTTTGCGATACCTAAGCTCGATATCTGCAAACTCGTCATAACGGATTGTTTTGCCATCTTCAGTTCTTTCTTTTACAGCGGGTAATGGGCGGATGTTTTTACTTAGCAGAGTAATCGCAGAGCATTTAAGCGAATACTCGCCAGCCTGCGTGTAAAATAGGGTTCCCTCTGTCTGCACAAAATCACCGGGATCGCAAAGCTTGTATAGCTCGTAATTCTCTTCGCCAAGCTCGTTTTGCGCAACGTATATCTGGATCTTTCCGCTAACGTCTTCGATGTTGCCAAAACCAATTTTGCCCTGACGACGCATAGCCACTAAGCGACCGGCAATGGTTACTTTTTCACTATGCGCAATCCAGCCATCTTTGTCATCAAGCAGGGTGGAAATGAGATGGCTGCGTGAGGAAACAACAGGATAAGGATCGATGCCAAGGGCTTTGATCTTCTCTAGCTTTTCCTGACGCAGCCTGATAAATTGATTAGGTTTTTGCTGCATATAGCGGCTTATAAATCTTTGAAAGGATTATCTTCTGTGGGGCTGACCTTTTGATTGGCGTATTTGCGCCATTCTTCGTCACTTCTGCCTCTTCCGCCACCTCTACCATCGCGACGAGACGAGCTTCCACTGCCTCCGCGATAATTGTCGCTACTGCCACCACTGCGTGGTTCACGAGCTTGGTGATCTTCAAAACGAGGACGTGATTCAATAACTTCATCAGGTCCGCGATCGGTGTAATCCAAAGTGATACGGCGGTTTTCTTTATCAAGAGCAGTAACCATAAGGGTAATTGGATCACCTGTCTTGAAATCATCTGTCTTGCGTACTCGAGAGCGAGGAAGTAAGCCAGTGACGCCATCCGCAATAGAAACAAATAGACCAAAATTAGTAGAGCTTTCGACGATGCCTTCAAAGCCTTTTTCAAGCTGGATGATCTCGTCTATTTTATCCCAAGGATCTTCCTGTAGTGCCTTTAAGGAAAGAGATATCTTGCGAGTATCTGGGTCTATGCGCAAAATCTGCACCTGCACGAAAGTACCTTCTTTCAGGACTTCGCGAGGGTGAGAGATATTGCGATTACGGCTCATCTCAGAAATCGGGATTAAGCCTTCCACACCGGGTTTCAGCTCTGCAAATGCACCAAAATTGTGCAAGCGGAGAATACGGCAATTTATAGTGTCGCCTTCGTGAAGTTCACTAAGGGCAGCAATAAAAGGGTTTTCCTGTAATGCTTTTAACGATAAAGCAATCTTGTCGCCTTTTATCTCCAGTATCTTAACTTCAAGTTCCTGCCCAATCTTCAAATCATCTTGGGGCTTTACTACATGCTGCCAAGAAATCTCGGAAACGTGCATCAAACCTTCAATATCACCTATATCAACAAAAGCACCAAAACTTGCCATCCGCATCACGGTGCCTTTAACTACATCACCTACATGCAGGTTTTCAAGAGCAGCAGCTCTGGTTTCCTGTTCCTGTGCTTCTGCCAGTTGACGGTGCGAAACCACAATCCGACGGCAGTTTTCCGAACACTCAATCACGATAAAGTCCAGAGTTTTACCAATGAAAACACTACTGTCTTCAGTAGGACGAAGCGAAACTTGGGAGAAGGGGCAAAAAGCCCTGGCACCTAAGATATCAACGTTAAATCCACCTTTGGTAGGTGAATAGATTTTGCCCTGAACGGGTATCTTTTTCTCGAAAGCATCGAGGATGGATTGTTTGTCCACGTATTGCTTGGTTAAGCTTTTGCCAACAACAAAGCCTTGATCGTTCTTATCGACCACATAGCCCTTTAAGTTATCGCCAACAACGTAATTCAATACGCCCTTTTCATCGGAAAATTCGCCGATTTCTGCGTAAGCATCGAATTTGCCACCCAAGTTTAGAATCAGGTATTGCTCGCTGATGCTAACGATGGGGGCTTCGACGACATCGCCTTTTTTGATTT
Organism: Candidatus Cloacimonadota bacterium; assembly: GCA_028681035.1. The sequence goes on along the minus strand of JAQUJJ010000159.1, from coordinate 1,721 downwards.
CAGTTGTGTTCTGAAAGGATTCTTCGAGCATACGAAGATATTCTTCTTTCAATTCTTTCATTGCAGCTTTGCTGCTAGTATCATGCACCTTGTCTGACATAAGTATCTCCTAACGACATTTCAGAATGACCACGTTTTCCAGAGGCTCGATTTTGTAAAGGATTTTATTTCAAAGCAGTTCTGAATATTCGTTTAGTCTTTAGATTTTACCCGATTTTCAAATTTCTATTGACACAATATGGCAGATTGAACAAGCTCGCATAAATAATAATTACGCATGAGAGGTTAAGAATGAACAAGATTATGATATCAACACTAATTATTATGGCACTTATGTTTAGCGCATGCTGCAAAAATAAAGCATGCGCTAAACCTGAACCAAAGCCAGACACGCAAACCACCCTGTCACCCAATTACAATTATACGGGAAGCAATTTCGAAGAAAATTACGTGTGGGGTGGAGCAATGAATATGGCTTGGAGTGAACTAATAGACAGTTACACCCACAACGCAATTGAACTTAAGACTAGCAAGCAACAAGTCTTAGAGATGTTAAAGAAACTGAATGACCCTGTGTTCAGCAAGAAAGATATGGACGCAGCAAGCTATTATGTGAAAAGCGGATATGGGCAAAAAACTCTAGATACCATAAACAAAGAATGCCGCCAGCAATTCCCCACTAAGTCTATAGATGACTTGCAAATACAGCTTAGCGATAGGGACATTATCTCCTACGCATATTTCCTAAAAGAGATAGAATATCAGATAGCTTTTTCCAAACAAGATGTGCGTTTCAATGATGAGCTTGTAAAGGGTTTTGCTGCCAATAACAAGGAATATGAAAACATCTATATTCTGGATTATCAAAACAAGGATAAGTTCATAATTGGCATAAAACTGAAAGACCAAACCGACCAGATATTCCTTGCCAAGGGTTATCCCATGGACAAGCCTGATGATATCGTTAAAGCACTTAGGGGAAAGGCGCCTGCGTTAGAAAGTGCAGAAACAGTGCTTGGCTCACCCATGAATAGCAAGGATGTTTTCCAAGCACCTATCTTGCATTTGGATTATGGACGCTCATATAAAGAGATGATTAACCAGATTATTATCAATCCCGAACTTAGAGATTATATAATCTCAGTGATGCAGGAGATAATAAAGTTTGATATGGACGAGAAAGGCGCAAGAGTGGAAAATGAAGCCGTTATCGTGCTTAGCAAATCTGTGGCACCTAGTGATGAATACAAGCCCAAATCCTTGCTGTTAGACAAGCCCTATTGGGTTGTTATGAAACGTTTTGATTCCAATAATCCCTATTTTATCTTAGGTGCGCAGAATACCGCTGTAATGAAAACAGCCGATTAATATGACTTGGAGTTCAAAGTGCCATGCGATCTTCATAGCTACCTGTATTATACAGGCACTTTGGACTCCAAAAGCTTTTATAATGTAGTATGGAAAACGCTATAGTTAGTTCCATAGAAAAGGCTTTGGAGAGCTATTCCTCTTTCCCAGAGCTGAAAGCCTTGCTTGCCAGTTCCGATTTAAGTCCCAAGGTAAGTGTTCTAGCCATTGGCAAGAGTGCTCAGCTTATGGCGAAGGCTGCTACAGAAGTGTTGGAATACAAACATATAGCGTACAGTGGCTACTACTAACTAAATATGGACTTGCGCAAGGAACTATGCTTGGCTTAACAATTTGTGAAGCCAAGCATCCCA
>JAQUJJ010000158.1 GCA_028681035.1 Candidatus Cloacimonadota bacterium | reverse complement strand
ACAAAGGTTTCAAGCTCGTCTCGTTCTGCTTTGGCTAGGGTTACCTTGTACTTTATCATAATCACCTCACTTTAGTGAGACAATTATTCCTACCCCATACGTCTTGTCAAGCTTGACATGACACTAGATGGATAATCGCCTGGTCAGTTTCACGATACTGCTTGATTAGTCTTTTATCAGTGCTTTGGTAACGAGGTTGATGTAAAAGTGCCTTTCCTTTATTTGGAGTACCTTTGAAGAGGCGTTCGCACAGCTCTGCAATTTCCATGGGGCTATGAGAACCAACAATCCCTAAGCGGAAATCTTTACTTATATTCCACTGTTCATACCAAGCCCTGATATCTTTCAGATGAATAGAGCGGATATCGGCAGAATTACCTGTACTGCGATATAAATTGCTTTTATCGCCTACCAGCATTTTAAACCACTTCTGATAGGCATAGGAAACAGGGTAATCATTATCACGGCGGATGCCATCCAAAGCTGACGACTGAAGCAACTGAAGGTGTTTATTGTCGAACTTTGGTTTGTAGATAATTTCAGCTAGCGTGGAAAGCGATTTCTCAAGATAACCGGTACGGCATTTCCCCCTATAGGTAGTACTATCTAGATGATGAATAACCCTTATGTTAAATCCGTGCATCCTAGATATACGCATCAACTCTTCGTGGCTATGCTCTTGGCTGCCATAAAGCATTAGAGTGGAAGTAAAGAAGTTCAAACCTCTCTGCTCCGCTGTTTCGCTCATCTGGCTGATATGGCTGGACAATGCAAAACCGCTAACACTCTTGGAGGTAAGCTGTTTAAACAGCACCTGCATTCCTGAACTTAGTGAGATAAGATAGTGTCTATCCGCAATCTGTTGTATTGATGATTGCAAAGCGGGAGCTGTTTCTTTTATACTCTCATTGCGGAGGGTTAGCAGATTAAAAGCCTCAGTGCTTTTACCAATAGGCAGCATGACCTTTTCGCCGATAAAGTTAAACTCTGTGAAGCCCGCTACAGGTTTGGCAGCTTCATGGTAAACGGAAAGAACTTCAGGCTGCCAATACTTTTTCATTGCGATAAATACTTCTTCCATAGTAATAGCTTGTATTTTATCCCCATAGCAGTGCAACTTGTCCAGATTACCGATAAACTCTTCTGCGGCAATTAAATTGGCTGTGTTTTCCACACCTTCAAAGCTGTAAAGCCAACTGTGGATAATATCCTGTTTAACCAAATACATCTCATCTTCGGGAATACCACTTTGCATCAGTGCGAGATATTCTTCTTTAAATACATTCAAGATAGTGTTAACATTATTGTGACCAAGGGGAGAGGCAAGAATAACCGAGGCACCAGATAGCACACCACTTAGCGAATTTACCCTCACTGATGAACAAAGCTTATCTTCTTCCACCATACGTTTGAATAATCTTGAGGATTTGCCAATTGCCAAATATCGTATTGCAATTAACAGTGCATCGGAATTAGGGTGCTCTTCACACAGCTCTGGCAGTACAAAAGCAAGAAATTCTTCGCCCTTGTTGCGCTTGCGATATACCCATTTCGATGCAGGCATTTCTGGCTCTAAGCTATAAGAATAGGGAAGAGGTTTATCAGGGCTGTTTTCCCAATCTGCAAAGTGCTTAGCTATGGATGCATTTAATTGTTCTTTTTCGTAATCCCCACACACTACCAAGAACGAGTTCTCGGGTGTGTAGTTCTTACGATAAAAGGCATGTAAAGAGCTGTAATCCGCATTGCCAACGGAATCCACAGTACCAAGTACTGGTCTTTTTAAAGGGCTGGTATCAAAATAATTGCATTGGATATATTCCACAAAGTCCGGCTCTGGTTCGTTCTCATATTGCTTAATCTCTTCTAGGATTATCTCTTTTTCTTGTTTAACATCCTTAGCAGTAAAGGTGGAAAACCTTACGAGTTGGCTAAGGATATATAAGCCGGAATCATATTCTTCTCTGGGGAGCAATAAATAGTAACAGGTACAATCATAATCTGTAAAGGCATTTAGCATTCCGCCCAAACTGGAGGCATAACGGGAAAGGCTGTTATCAGCAAAATCATTGGTTGATTTAAAGCAAAGATGCTCAATAAAGTGAGAATAGCCATACTGTCCCTCTTTCTCTTTAACTGAGCCTGTTTTTATGTATAGTTGCATACATAACACGGGGTTGGATTTATCTTTCAGGTAGATAGCTTTAAGGTGGTTGGTAAGCAGTTTCCATTTTATGTCTGGCAATGGAGTCTGCGCAAAAAAGCTGTGAAACACACCCTCATGGGGAGGTAAAGATACTTTCATCTTAGTTTGCTCAGTTTTTACTGCTTATCATTGCATAAGCGTTATGGTTATGAATGGATTCGAAGTTTTCAGACTCCACAGAATATGAGGTAATGCGTTTATCGATGCTTAGCTCCAGAGTAATTTCCCTAACTATATCTTCCACGAATTTAGGGTTATCGTAAGCCTTTTCGGTTACATACTTTTCGTCTGTTCTCTTAAGCAGCGGGTAAATCTCACAGCTTGCGTGCTTTTCAGCTATATCTATCAGTTCTTCCAGCCATACGAATTCATGGTAACTTACTCTGATGCTTATCAATGAGCGTTGATTATGTGCTCCATACGCGCTTATTTCTTTGGAGCAGGGGCACAGGGTGGTAACGGGAACAACTACGCCTATGGATAGCTGAAAGCTCTCTTTAAAGGAAGCGTTGAAGATGCAATCATAGCTTAGTAACGAGCTTATTTTCGATATCGGTGCTTGTTTTTTTATAAAATATGGAAAGTAGATATCTACATAGGCTGCTTCAGCTTTCATGGTTTGCTTCAGTTCTGCCAAAAAAACGTCCAGTTTCCCGATGAATGCTTCTGTATGAAACCTGTTTAGAACCTCAATAAAGCGGCTCATGTGGGTGCCCCGTTTATGATGAGGAAGCTCCACAAAGATATTCAGTTCTGCCACGCTATGTTGCACACCTGCGGTTCTATCTTCCACCACTATGGGGTAGCGCACGCCTTTAACGCCTACTTTATCGATGGTTATTTTCCGACTGTCTGCTTGGTTTTGGATATCGGGAATGCTCATATTTTCTCTGTTAGCCCGCATTTTGTAATGCCAATTGTCTTCAGAGATACAATTTCCCCATCCCTAGAGTAATAGATGATAGCATTGGTGTCCGGCATCTTTTTAATTGCTTCTATGGCAAGCTCTGGTTGCATAAGGAATAGTGCTGTCGATAAGCCATCTGCCCAAGCAGCGGAATCAGTGAGCACTGTTACAGAATGCATATCCTCAACAGGGTAGCCGGTAAGGGGGTTTAATATATGCTGGTATCTTTTGTTATCAATCACAAAGAATTGCTGATAATCTCCAGATGTACCCACACTCTTATTCAGTATTTTAAAGCTGGCGATGAAATCATCAGTTTTGCGAGGATGCTGAATATACACAATCTGTGCTATAGGATTCCCGAAAAAGGTCATGGAGCTTCTACAGCTAATATAGCCGCTATTCAAGCCGATAGAATGCATATATTCTTTAGCTTTATCCAATATATAGCCTTTGCTGATTGCCCCCAGCCCTATCTGCATGTCAATAGGTTTAGTAAGTTTATCTTTATCAAACTTTATCCTGTTGAACCCTACGCGTTTCAGCTCTTTTTGTATCTCCAGCGAATCTGGAATCGTGGGAGATTCGGAGTTGAAACCCCACAAATCCCACACTGGCTTGATGGTGGGATCAAAAGTTCCATTGGATATTTTGTATAGGCTATCGGCTATCACCAACATGGCATAAACATCAGCATCCATGCTAAATTGGGTTTCTGTACTGTTGTTAACCTTGCTAAACCAACTATCTGGCTGAAATTCATTTAGCTTGCTTTCCATACCTTTTATGTAGGCAAATACAGAATCAATTTGTTTGCCAATAGTCTTGTTCTTGGAAGTGGCAGATATCTCTACAATGGTATCCATCAGATATTGGCTTTTAACCTCTGTAAAAGAGCGCGTGTAATACTTATATGCGCCAAAAGACAAAACTGCTATCAGGATTATGAGGGATATTATTTCTTTCTTAGTCATTGCATTGATATCCATTAGCGGCGATACTCGAGCAGCTCGAAATCGACAAGCCGCCTTACGTAATCTCGGAGAGCAAAAAAGGATAAGGGCAGAGTAATAATTAAGGGGACAAAAAAGAAGAAGAGAGCCAGTAAGTTAATTGCCGAAAGCACAAGGATTAACAGATAGATGTTCCAGCGCACATCATGAAAATGCTTGTACGATTTCTTAATTGCGTGCCAGGGGCTTAGTTTTAAATCTTCCATTAATATCACTGCCGGAACTACTATCGCCACCCAATAATTAACCAACACAATCCACACTAATCGCAAAATCGGTAAAGCTGCAAAATCTGGCAAACCAAAGCATATCAGATAGATCAGCGAGAAGTATAAAGCAGAAATAAGCGTGAATACCTTATACCGCGGATAAGAACGCAATGCGCTGCGCATATTTGCTAAACTTAGGCTGTAGCCTGACTGATTACAGATGCCGTTAAAGGATGTTAATACCACTGCTATAAAGGTACTTAAGGCTATGGATTTAACAAATAGGTTAACAAGCATAAGTATAGCGGTATCACTTTTCAAAGAGATATAGCTATTGAAAAGCCATATTACCAGTAGCAAAGGTATCATCCCACCTATTAATACATATGCCGTTCCGGGTATCGCATCCGCTTTCTTTGGCATAAAAGCCTTGTAACTTTTCTTTAAACTTTGCATAGACGAAAGTTCATTTTTTACCACATCACTTTGTCTTCCGCATTCCACACACCATATATCATGGGCTGCTAAGCGAGCATTACAGTGCTTACAACGCATTAATTCTCCTATAATGTAAACATATCAATCTCGGTCTGTTAGCCTAATTCAGATTACAATAAAGCTTTCAATTTCAATTATTAAGCTACAAACTATATCTGTAGGGCAGAAAATCTAATGTACTAGATTTGTCAAGCAAGCTGTTTCCATATCCACTTCTGCACATCATCAATCCAGTATCACAGAATTAACTCATGATTCTCGTTCTAAATGTGATAAGTAACCCATTAGCGCGTTGTAGAGTCGGATTTCAAATCTGCTAAACCTCCCTTTTTAAGCAGTAACGGAATGTTGCTTTGTCCTTGCTGCAACACCATGCAACGCTGAGGTGATTCCCACGTGATTCCCTCGTCACCACATGGGAATCACGTGGGAAGTAGCTCTGTAGTACCAGATGTTGCAGGAAGGGCGTTGATATTTGACTTACAATTACGCTGCGATTTGTTGCGTTGTAAATCAAAAAGCGGGTCGCATTGGTTGTATGCAGCCAAGAAGACTGCTATCTGTAAAACGAAAAGGATGTGGGAGAAGAATCTTACTTGACAAAACCTGGCTAAGTTGTAAATGGTCTATTGCGTTTTAATGAATAAAATAAAAAATTAAGATAGAGGATAATGTGACAAAGCTTCAATCAAAAGCACTGTCAGATAACATGGCAGTAACTAAGGTATTTGAGATTTCTCTGGATGAAGATGCACTCTGGCTATTGAAAAGCACAAAATCCCATTTTGGCATATATGGGCGATGCAAAGAATTCTTAGAAGAAGTGTATCATCCTTTTATGAATTTAGAGATAGCCATGAACCTCCTGCGTGTAGGTGTATTGGGCGACCTATGGTTCTATTTGAATTTTCCTGATCGGGAGCGAGTGCTGAAAGTGATCTATGGCTGTTATCTAAATATTGCAGGTAAGCTTGATGAGCGGACTAAGGAAAAACGCTTTGTCTCCGATTTGTTGGAGCTATTCACCGCACTTAGCAATCATGAGAATATGGAAGATAAACATCTAGATATGATTCTTGGATGGTTGTGCGATTGGAAAGAGCGCTTTGGCGAACACTATTCCAGACTGGGTGGCAGTTTCTTGAAAGCGATGGAGGGCTTGAAATCACGTTCCGAGCTGAATACAAAAGCATTGGAGCTTCTAAGGGGTATTTACGGTGATGGTTTGCGCTTTTGGGAAATAGAATGTGCCTCGTTTCCCGTAGAGAGAATGGCTTTTGCAGATGACGGATTCCCGCAATACTCCTATTTCCAGAAACTTAGAAAGCGTTTGGAAAGGGTAAGCGAATTGTCTGAGATGGCTATGCTGCCTTTCTTCAACGACATATCCAACCGCCTTAGAGAGCTTGTATGCAGCGTGGATAGCGTGGAAGACCGCATACAGTATATCTTCTATCTATTAGGGTTAACCGGAATGGAAGACCTGCGGGATCATTTGCTTTGGGACTTGAACCGTGAGCTTTCCAGAATCTACACTGAGCTTGGCACCAAATCTATTCCAGAAACAATAGATTCCGTGTTTGTATTTTTAGCAAGTTTTGAAGACAGCCACCGCTCCATAGTACTCGATTGCTTGCTTACCATCGGCAAAAATGTTATTAAAAGCGGAGATAAACAGCACATTTCACACTTTATCCACAAGTATACCGCCATGGAATTGACCCCTCCAGGAAAAGTATTTGTAAGAGATGATTGGCAATTGGATACAGATAAAAACCATATCAAGCATTTGCGTCTGTGCCTAGAATTGATTGCTATCAATCCGCTGCTTTGCAAAGATTTGTTGGCTTATCTTATCATCAGTGTATCCAAGGTTGGAGTCTTTATTAGCGATGAAGACCTATTTCAAAAGGATGTCTCTGCCCTGTTGAATGCCAAAATTGGAACGGTTTTTATTCAATTGAAGCACCTTTTAAGGCAGTTCCCGGTATTTTACAACGAGATAGGTGCTGAAGGAGATATCCGAGAATTTAGCACAGAAATCGACGAAATGAGCCAACGGGAAGATAGGCTAATTCATTTTCTACGCAAGCAAGTGCACACCGAGAGCAATAACACTCACATTCAGCTCTGTGCTTCTATCATTGATTACTGGATACATTTAGACGCAAGCCGCCTTCTGGATATCGTGCCCCAAGACGTGATGCTCTATCTGCAAAGTGAAGCATCCTTGTTGTCAGCCCAAAGTCAAGCAGTAAAAGACTTTTTAACCAAACAGAAAATGGATGTAACCGAGCTGAAAAACCTCTCTTGGCAAAGATTGGAAAAGCTGTTTGAGGGAAGTAAGGACGATTGGCATCTGCACCGCTTAAACCTTTTGTGCAATATCCATCTGCTGCTGAGGGATAAATATGGACTTGATCCTTATGACATAGTGAAATTCCTCTCCAGTTATCGCTTTTTTGATGCCAAAGAGCAAAACCGCTTGCGTACCAGTCTATCACGCAGGGATTACGAAAGCTCGATTAGGCAACTTCTTGGCTATATCGGCAAGCTAAACAATATAATTCTGAATCCCAAACTTAGTTCCTCTTGGGAAAACATCTATTACAAACGGCATATCGCTGCGGGCATCCCTTCCATGTATGGCACATACAGAGAGGTTAAGCTTGAGGCGATGGGTATGGTGTTTCGGATTGAAAACTTGGTGAGGAGGCTTTTTAGCTATAGCTTGCAGCAGGTTAACCTCAGCTATATTAACCACAAAAACATGCGCCGCATCATCAGAGTGCTGGAGCTTTACGATTTCGCAATGCGCCAGGAAGTGCTTACCAATGCTGCCTTCAGTTCAGCAGTTTCGATGCTGGATTCAGCTCAGTCGATCAGCAATTGTAGCCTCGAGCAATACAT
>JAQUJJ010000157.1 GCA_028681035.1 Candidatus Cloacimonadota bacterium | reverse complement strand
AAACGGTGATCAGAACCATTTGCAGAATCGGTGATCAAATTTGCAGAAACGGTGATCAGAGTTATGCCCAAAATAGCCATTTGCAGTTTTCAGTGATCAGATTTGCAGTTTTCAGTGATCAAGTACACAAATCATCTATTAGTTAACTCATCACCCCGCAATATTGCGAGGTAGAAGGCAGAGACAAAGTTCTTGACGGTTTATCGTTGCACTGATTGTTTGCAAATATTGAAAAACTTCCACATATGTGCTTTGTTAATTTAAGGCACTTAGTGGTAAAAATGTATGTTAATCAATCGCCTTGGGTGAGGTTAGGAAGACTGATATGGCTTAGTTGGGGAATGTGGGAAACCGCTTTCCAACTATCTGCCATTTCATTAGGAAGGTTCTTGGATGAATGTATTTGAGCTGAAAGATAAACTTATAAGTGACTACAGCTCTTTTGTGAAAGGCTTCATCACTATCAAAGATGAAGCAATCAAAAGAATCGTGTCTGATGAGCTTAATGCTGGACTGCTGTGGCCAGACCCACTTCTGCAGATAAGTCCATTTTTCGTACTTGGCGAACAGATTGAGCAATTGATATCGCAAGGTATCTTACACCCCGATTGTGCAAAGATATTCCGCATCAAGAATGCTAAGACAGATCTCGGCAAAGCAATGCAACTTTATAGGCATCAAGCAGAAGCCATCAAGCAAGCTGATAAAAACTTCAACTATGTGCTCACAACAGGAACCGGCTCAGGCAAGAGTTTGGCATACATCATCCCCATCGTCAATCATATCCTCAAAACCGGCAGTGGAAAAGGCATCAAAGCCATCATTGTCTATCCTATGAATGCTCTTGCCAATAGTCAGGAAAAGGAACTGGAGAAGTTCATCGATTTTGGCTTTCCGGGCTCAGATCGACCAGTCACCTTCAAGCGATATACAGGACAGGAATCTACAGAACAGAAACAAGAGATTTGCACTAACCCTCCGGACATCATCCTTACTAATTATGTGATGTTGGAGCTGATCCTGACACGTCCTGATGAAGCTCCATTGGTGAAGGCTTGCAGTAACTTGAAGTTCTTGGTCTTGGATGAGTTGCACACCTATCGTGGTAGGCAAGGAGCCGATGTTGCAATGCTGATCCGCAGAACTAAAGAAGCAACGAAAGCTAAGGATATCATCTGTGTGGGAACCTCGGCAACCATGTCCAGCAGTGGTGATCTTGCCACTCAAAATCAGGAGATATCCCGAGTCGCTTCCCTACTCTTTGGCAGCCCTGTTTTTCCTGAAAACGTTATTGCCGAATCACTGCAAAGAGTGACGGTGGAATACAATTTCCAGCAATCTGAATATGCGACAGCTCTAATACAGAGCATTCAAGATACTTTATCAATGTCTGAGATCAGCTTTGAGCAGATCCAAAACAACCACTTGGCTTCATGGATTGAAACAACTTTCGGACTCAGCACAGAGCAGGATACAGGCCGTTTGATCCGCTCCACTCCCAAGTGCATCACTGGAGAAAAGGGTGGAGCAAGTGAACTGAGTGTTTTAACAGGATTGGATATCGTAACTTGTACAAAGGCCATTCAGCATATCCTGATGCTCGGTTACCAGTGCATCAACCCTGCCAATGGATTTCCCGTTTTTGCCTTTCGCTTGCATCTATTCATCAGCCGAGGTGATACTGTTTATGCATCGCTGGATGAACCGGACATTAAACACCTCACAATACAAAGACAGCTTTATGTTCCGGGTAGCAATAAATCCAAAATCCTATTGCCACTATCCTTTTGCAGACATTGTGGCCAAGAGTTCTATACCGTTTTGCGCAGCCTGGATGAAGAGCAGGAAGTGCACGGATATTACCCCAGAGAATTGAATGACCTGTTAGTTGATGAGGATCAGGAAGCCGGTTTTCTATATGACCCAATGGGCATCACGGATGAGCAGATTATAGAAGAATTCCCCACGGAATGGAAAGATCAAAATGGCAAAGTGCTCAGTAATCGTAAAGAGTATTTGCCGAAACCCGTGCTTGTCGCTCCTAATGGATTGGAATCCCAGGTCGGCAGACGCTTTCTCTTTCTAAGTGCTCCTTTTCGTTACTGCCCTGGATGTGGTGTATCGTTTGCTCCCAACCAACGCAGTGATTTCGCCAAACTCTCTGCTTTGGGCACCGAAGGTCGCAGTACTGCCACCACCATTCTTTCCTTGTCAGCAGTGCGTCATTTGCGCGGGATGGATGTAGCGGACAAAGCCAAAAAACTGCTCAGTTTTACCGATAATCGCCAGGATGCATCGCTTCAGGCAGGACATTTTAATGACTTTGTCCAAGTTGGAGTAATGCGGGGTGCCTTGTATCGGGCTCTGGCCAATAGTGGCAACGAAGGCATCAGGCATAGCGAACTACCGCAAGTAGTCTTTAACAACCTGAATCTTCCTTACGAAGAGTATAGCTCCAATCCTACGGCTTTGAAAGGCATGGCTAAGATAGAAACAGAAAGAGCTTTTCGTAACGTTCTGGGCTATTACCTGTATCGAGACCTAAGACGTGGTTGGAGAATTACAGCACCTAATCTGGAACAGACTGGCCTACTCGAGATAGATTATCTGTCTATACAGGAACTGGCTGCGGATCAGGAACAGTGGTCAACCAGCCATCCTGCATTAGCTGAGTCTAATCAACAGACCAGATTGTCTATTCTCAAGATCCTCTTAGATTGGATGAGACGGGGACTTGCCATAAAAGTATCGTATTTGAATCCCCAAGATCAAGAGCAAATAGTGCAGCAAAGCCAGCAACGCTTGATTCCACCTTGGGGCTTTGATGAGAATGAATTGCCTCGCAATCTGATTTATGCCGCAGTACTCTATCCCCGCTCACGTAAAGCGGGCAAAGATGATACTAACGACGTTTTCTTGTCAACTCGCAGCGGTTTTGCTCAATATCTGAGACGATCCAACACGTTTACAGCATATCAATCCCCTATAAACCTTGAAGAGACTCAGACTATAATAGAGAACCTTCTCTCAGGCTTGGAAAGCTATGGTTTAATAGAAAGCGTTACACAAGACAAAGATGGTCTCCCCGGATATCAATTGGTAGCTGATGCGATAGTGTGGAAAGCAGGTGATGGCACCCAAGGCTATTATGATCCCATTCGCCAACCTTCTGAATCCTTGGAGGGTGAACCTGTAAATCAGTTCTTCAAAGAGTTTTATCAGATAGTTGCCCTGTCTACCATGGGTCTGGAATCCAGAGAACATACTGCCCAAGTTTCCTATGATGAACGTGAGCATCGGGAAGAAGATTTTCGCAAAGGAAGCCTGCCTATCCTGTATTGCTCACCCACTATGGAACTTGGAATCGACATCTCACAGCTTAACGTTGTGAATATGCGCAATATTCCTCCCACTCCTGCCAACTATGCTCAGCGCAGTGGCAGAGCTGGACGCAGCGGACAACCTGCCCTGATTTTCAGCTATTGTTCCACGGGTAGCCCGCATGATCAATATTTCTTTAAGCGACCCCAGAATATGGTCTCTGGAGCTGTTGCAACTCCTCAGATAGATATAGCCAATGAGGATATGCTCCACTCCCACGTTAATGCCATTTGGCTTTCAGAAGCCAAGTTAAAACTGGGTAGTGCTTTAACAGAGCTTATTGATGCCTCCGGACAGCCACCAAGCCTGGAACTATTGCCTTCGGTACTTAGCACTCTAAACGACATGGGGATCAGATCACGTGCCCAGAAAAGGGCAGAGCAGATTATTTATACCATTACCCAGTATCTGGATAATTCAGTATGGTACACTTCAGATTGGCTCAGTGATGTGTTTAACCAGATCCCTCAGCATTTTGAGCAAGCCTGTGAGCGTTGGCGTGCACTGTATAAGGCAGCCCTTAAACAACAAGATATCCAGAATAAGATCAGAAATGATGCCAGCCGTCCTGACCGGGATAAGAAACAAGCTCAAAGGCTTCGCCTGGAAGCTGAATCGCAATTAGATATTCTTACCAGTGCAAAAAGTTCCACACAATCAGATTTCTATAGTTATCGTTATTTTGCCAGCGAGGGTTTTTTACCAGGTTACAACTTCCCGCGTTTACCTCTCTCTGCCTTCATTCCGGGGCGCAGGGTGAAAAGTGGCAGGGATGAGTATGTCTCTCGTCCCCGCTTCCTGGCGATCACAGAATTTGGCCCCCGCTCCTTTGTTTACCATGAAGGCTCTCGCTACATTATCAACCAGGTAATCATGCCAGCTCAGGATAATCCAGATGGCATAGTTACCAATGAAGCCAAACTCTGCCCTGAATGCGGTTACTTGTGTTTGGATAAACTGGATAGCGTCTGCGACAATTGCAAGAGCCAGCTTGATGCTCCCATTCCCAATCTGTTCAGATTGCAGAATGTGGTTGCCAAGCGTCGGGATCAGATCAATTGCGATGAGGAAGAGCGATTAAGGCTGGGCTTTGATGTGCGCACAACCATGCGTTTTGCCACCAGAAATGGCAATCTGGCTTGTATCAAGGCAGAACTAAGCCATGGGGATGAACTCATCGCCAAGCTCACCTATGGAGACTCTGCCACTCTCTGGCGCATCAACATGGGCTATCGTAAACGCAGGACAAGTGAACCTGAAGGCTTTTGGCTGGATACTGAACGTGGATACTGGGATAAACGTCCCGGAGACGATGATGCCGATGACGATTCGCCGATGAGTAGGAACAAAATACTGGTGAGACCCTATGTGAGTGATACCAAAAACTGCCTGCTTTTTGAACCCAAAATAGACATTAGTAATGCGATCATCGCCTCTCTGCAGGCAGCGCTCAAGAATGCGATCCAGCAAGTGTTTGAGCTGGAAGATAGCGAGCTTTCGGTGGAACCTCTACCCTCCAAAGACAATCGTAAATCGATTCTCTTTTATGAATCCACAGAAGGGGGAGCAGGGGTATTGAAACAGGTTTTGGATGCCGGTAACTTCAAACGCGTGATCAAAGCAGCCATTGAATTGTGCCACTACGATAGCGATAGTTTTGAAGATCTGAAACGAGCAAAAAACTCGAAAGAGGATTGCGAAGCTGCCTGCTATGATTGCCTGCTGTGCTATAGAAATCAAACAGACCACGCTTTGCTGGATAGGAAAGCGATTATAGATATCCTGATCACGCTACTGGTCGCCGATCTTTCCCGCTCCTCAAGTGGTTTTTCACGAGTGGAGCATTATGCCAGGCTCAAAAAGCTGGCAGGTTCTACGCTGGAGACTAAATGGCTGGATTATATCTATAACAATGGCTACATCCTTCCTACGACTGCTCAACAACTGATCGAAGAGTGCCACACCCGACCTGATTTTAGCTATCAAGACAAATACACTGCTATTTACATAGACGGTCCCGTTCACGACACTGCTGATCAACGAGCCAAAGACAAAGTAATAGCAGATAGCCTGGACGACCTGGGCTGGCACGTAATCAGATTCCGCTACGATGGAGACTGGCAATCCATAATCTCAAATTACGCCAACATCTTTGGAGAGAAGTAAGGCTATGAATATGTATCAAGACGTCAATGTCGTTACGCTGTCACGACAATCTCAAAACCCAGTAATCGCGTTACCTATAAGATTAAATGATATGTATAGAAAAACCCTGTTTCCTATGCATATGGATGCTGATATGCACAGAAAATGCCACATTCCTGTGCATATACAATACGATAAACCTGAAAGAGTATCATCTCTACCGATACAACAAGCGGCAATTTTTAACAAAATCGAAGGGCAATAAAGGAGTACACGATGGCTAAAGAAACCCAAAGTAAGCAAAAATTCCTCAGTAATCCGGATAATATCGCAACTATCCTGGGATTAGTAGGAGCGATGGCGATTATATGCAGCATGTTCTTTAGAGGATTTTCAGTAAATAATGTCCTCGATGCGGTGAAGGATATCATGGGGTTGAGTATCTCGGTTGGAATCTACTGGCTGGCAAACAGGATATATTTTTCGAAAAAGCAAGTAAGAGAATTTCATGATGTTTTTGAAGAGAAGCTACAAGATTGGGCGGATAAAAACAAGTACCTAATTGAACCAAAATGTATTCCAGGACCTGGATCTGAAAACGGAACAGCTAAAGACCGCTATCGCTGTTATAAAATGGTGGCTGATCATACAAATTTGATAAGGAGATTCCATGCTGCTGATGCAGACTCAAATACGAAGGCTGTATTCATTAAATTGCCCTTTGAAAGAACAGAAGAAGGGTATAATAGTTTCAGGTTCTATTTTACTGATAGTTCAAAGGTTTTTCTCAAGCCGGAAAAAGGGAATACCAGCGTAAAACCGATTGTCGATGCTATGACTAATTGCATTAGAGCTGAATATTCCAGTAGGATAAATGGGATATCTTTCCTCCCAGCGAGTAATGAGATAAAAGTAGATATCTCTTCGATTGACAGATCCTCTAAACACCAAGAACAAGTAGTCGACGATCTGATAGATTTGATAGATTTTGTAAAAATACTGTTCTTAGCACAGGCATAAAAGGAGAAATCATGATAAGCACAAATATTCTATTGGCTTATATGTATGATATAGGCAAGATGGCATCCTTAGAATTGATCGGGATGAATGAACAGAAACCAAGCAGTCGTCTAATCATACCCCAAAAACGCGACGAAACCTATCGATTAAGCGAACAGGAATTTAGGGTAGCAAGCATCAATGCAATCCAGAATTACCAGATTACTGATACTGAATTGTATTTCTCGGTTGAGACTCCTACTGGTGCAACCCACATGGGGAGAGGCACCACACCCATGTCTGCGAGATTTGATGTATCTCTGTATGAAAGAGTAAATGATAAATTCGACCGAGTAGCAGATATGGAATTCAAAGCTCACAATGCCCCTCCAGATAGTATAAAAAAAGATATAGATAAATTGATACAAGACAACCATATCGGTGCTTGGTTTCACGTGCTGCAAAATTGTAACAGCGCAACTTTTAAAGAGCTGTTAAACAAATTCTCTAATTCCTTAGAAACTCTGACTAACACTGGCGACTATAACCTAATCCCTCTGAAGCAGATTTTTTTCGTCTTTTTAGTGGTTGACAAGCGTTTCATGATCTCACAAACACTAAATCCCATTCAGTTAGTAAATTCGGATGCGCATTTTCAAATTGATTACAATACAATGCATAAAACACAGAATAAGCAATCAGTCAATGGTTGGCTGATTACCCGTTTCTAAGATGAATGGAATGTAAGCTCCGTATAACATTGGAATAAAATATGATAAATCAACAACACCAAAGCACATCGGAAGATATCATGAAATACCCCATTGGCTCCCTCGTCAACACCCGTGGCAGAGAATGGGTCGTATTGCCTGATTCTACAGATGGTTTGCTAATAGTGAAACCCTTGGGTGGTAGTGATGATGAGATTACAGGAATTCTCACTTCTTTGGAAGCTGTCAGGCCTGCTACTTTCAATCTGCCAGACCCAGCTCAATTAGGGGACTATCAATCCTGCAAACTGCTGAGGGATGCCCTAAGACTGGGTTTCCGCAACAGTGCCGGACCCTTCCGCAGCTTTGGTAGGCTGGCAGTTGATCCCAGACCTTACCAGTTAGTTCCGCTCATGATGGCACTAAAGCTTGATCCTGTGCGTTTATTGATCGCGGATGATGTCGGTATCGGTAAAACCATCGAAGCCTGTCTGATAGCCCGTGAAATGC
>JAQUJJ010000156.1 GCA_028681035.1 Candidatus Cloacimonadota bacterium | reverse complement strand
CTGGTAAATAATGGAGGAATATAATGAGCGTTAGTGATCCGATAGCTGATGCATTGACCAAAATCCGCAATGCATATCGTGCCGGACATACTCAAGTGATCGTGAACCATAACAAGCTTGTAGAAGCTTTGGTAAACATCCTTGCAGAAGAGAACTTTGTGAATAGTACCCAAGTTCTTGATAAAGATCCGGAGCACAAATTAAACTTTAAACGTATTTTAGTGATCCTTAGATATACAAATGCTGGTGCGCCGGTGATGCAAGGATTAGTGAGAGTATCCAAACCTGGTAGACGTGTTTACGTCAAAGCCGACAATTTGCCCAGCGTGTATAACAACACTGGCTGTGCGATTATCTCCACCAGCAATGGTGTGATGGTGGATCGTGATGCCCGTATTAAGTGCGTTGGTGGCGAATATGTCTGCAGAGTTTGGTAGGGGGATTCGATGTCACGTATTGGAAAAGCCCCTATCAAATTAAGCTCCGATCTGCAAGTGAAAGTAACCGGCGACGTGATTAACGTCAAAGGCAAATTGGGAGAGTTGAGCTACACGCTCCTTTCCGGTATCACGGTTCAAATAGAAGATAACGTTCTTCAAGTTCTCCGTGCAGAAGAAACCAAAGCCCTTCGTGCTTTCCATGGTTTATCCCGTGCCTTGATACAGAATATGGTTACTGGTGTTAGCGATGGGTTCAAAAAGACTCTGCATATATATGGGACAGGTTATTCTTCTGAGGTCATCGGACCCTGGTTGAAACTTACCCTTGGTTTTTCACATGATATCCTTCTGCAAATCCCCGATGGACTTAACGTTGATGCTGCAGCAGTAGCACGTTCGAAAGGTACCAGATCAGATTTTCAGAGTATCATCAATATAAATGGTATTGACAAACAGCTTGTTGGTCAGTTCGCTGCTGAAGTGCGTGGCTGCCGCCCCCCGGAAAACTACAAGGGAAAAGGCATACGCTATCATGATGAGCACGTCACCATCAAAGCCGGTAAAGCCGGGTCAAAATAAGTGAGGTGATGAGAAATGATAAAATCAACCTGTATTACTAAGACCGCCCTCCGCACTCGTCGCAGAGCAGCAATCAGAAAACGCCTTAGTGGCACTCCTGATCGCCCTCGTTTGGTAGTGTTTCGTTCTCTAAAAAACATCTATGCTCAGATCATAGACGACACCCTTGGCGTAACTCTTGTTTCCATGTCCACAGTTGCTAAAGATACGAGTATAAAGGAAGGAACCAAGAAAACTGCTCAGAGCTTTGAAATTGGCTTGAAGCTTGGCGAAAAAGCCCTAGCCGCCGGGATTACCAAAATTGCTTTCGATCGTGCCGGATATAAATATCATGGGCGCGTTAAAGCCCTTGCCGATGGTGCTAGAAAAGCCGGGCTCGTTTTCTAAGGAGGAAGCTTGAATTACGAAAGACATAATCTCGAAGAAGAAAAATTAGTAGAAAAGATAGTAGAAACTAAACGCGTTTCCAAAGTAGTGAAAGGCGGAAGAAACTTCAGCTTTTCGGCTATTGTAGTAGTTGGCGACCGTAAAGGTAATGTTGGCGTGGGCAGCGGAAAGGCAAACGAAATTGTTGATGCAATACGCAAAGCCAAAGAAAAAGCTCTAAAAAGCATGTTTAAAGTTCCGATTGTTAGAGGAACTGTGCCTCATGAGATAGTAGCTCGTTTTGGTGCATCACGTGTGATGATAAAACCTGCATGTGCTGGTACTGGCGTTATTGCTGGTGGCACAACTCGCGCTATATTTGAAGCCGCCGGGATCGAAAATATCCTGTGCAAATCATTAGGCTCGAACACTCCCACAAACGTGGTTAAAGCTACTGTAATTGGCTTAAAATCCATGCGTACTCTTTCCGATATCGCCCGCTTGCGCAACAAGACTGTGGCTCAGATTACCGGACGGGAGGAAAAAAATGAAGCTTAAAGTTACCCAAATCCGCAGCACAATAAATCGTATTGAAGACCATAAACTGGTTATCAAATCCCTTGGTCTGGGAAGAATCGGTAAAAGCCGCATTCACGATGATAACCCATGCATCAGAGGTATGATTAACAAGGTTGGATACCTCCTAAAAGTCGAAGAAGTGCAGGGAGAATAGCGATGTTGACCTTAACTAATCTTGGCAAACCTGCTGGAAGAAAAAATAAGAAACGTCTCGGAAAGGGACAGGGTTCCGGCACCGGCAAACAAGCCGGTCGTGGACACAAGGGTAAGAAAGCCCGTTCCGGTGGAAATGTATCTGCTGCTTTTGAAGGTGGACAGATGCCCATTCACCGCCGTTTACCCAAACGTGGATTTAAGAATATCTTCCGTGTTGGTTACAGGGCACTTAATCTTAACCGTTTACAAACCTTAGAAGAGACAGAATTTGATGTAGCGATGCTGGAAAATATGGGACTAATCCCTTCAAAGGGAAAGAAATCTCATGCTCCAGTAAAAGTACTTGCTGGCGTACAGGAAGAATTCACAAAAACTGTGCATATCAAAGCTCACGCTTTCTCTAAGAGGGCTAAAGAGATTATTGAAAAGTGCGGTGGCAAGGCGGAGGTAGTGTAACTTGTTCAAGACTATAAGCAACATGTTCCGGATTCCGGACTTGAAGAAGAAAATATTATTTACCGCACTATTCTTAGTGCTATACCGGATGGGGAGCTTTGTTCCTATTCCCGGCGTTGATGCAACCGCTTTAAGAGCCTTTTTTGAAGGAGCAAGGGAAGGTGGAAACACTCTCTTTGGTCTTTTGGATCTCTTTGTTGGTGGTAATTTCGAACGCGCTTCGGTGTTTGCACTCGGTATTATGCCATATATCACAGCTTCGATTGTGATCCAGCTTTTAGGAAGCATTATTCCTTATTTTGAAAAGCTGCGCAAAGAAGGTGCGGATGGACAGAAGAAATTGAACCAGATTACCCGCTACGGTACGGTTGGCTTAGCTGCTTTTAACTCGATTACAATCACAATGTGGCTTACTAACCTTTCTGGTGGTGTTATCCCCAATCCGGGAGTTCTTTTTCATGTAACCGGCATCATTACCTTAATTACGGGCACAATGATAGTCATGTGGATAGGTGAGCAAATCACCGAGCATGGCATTGGCAATGGCATATCCTTGATAATATTCGCAGGTATCATTGCGCGTTATCCCGCAGGCTTTATTCGGATGTTCCAAAAAGTTGGTTCTGAGCCAAGCTATGCGTGGAAAGCTATTTCTGCGGTATTACTAATGGTAGCTGTTACTGCCGCTGTGATATTTGTTACCGAAGCCATTCGCAAAATACCGGTTCAATATGCCAAACGTATCGTTGGTCGCCGCGTGTATGGTGGACAGAGTACCTATATTCCATTAAGAGTGAATACTGCTGGTGTGATTCCCATTATCTTTGCTCAAAGTATCCTGATGTTTCCTGCTACAATCGCCGCTTTCTTAGGGCGTAGCGGAGGTTTTTGGGCTACTTTACAAATATGGTTATCGCCCGGTGCCATACTTTACACAGTATTGTACGTTGCATTCATTATTTTCTTCGCATATTTCTACACAGCAATAGTGCTGAACCCAACAGAAATGGCGGAAAATATGGTGAAATACGGTGGGCATATACCTGGTAAAAAGCCCGGTAAAAAAACTGCTGAGTACATTAACAGTGTGTTAGTGAGGATTACTCTTCCTGGTGCTGTGTTCTTTGCTTTTGTAGCCTTGCTACCAGAGATTATGAGTAATCGTTTTGATTTGCCCTTCTATTTTGGTGGAACAGGCTTAATCATTGTGGTTGGCGTGGCTTTGGACACACTTCAACAGATTGAATCCCATTTGGTTATGCGCCATTATGATGGATTTATGAAAAAAGGTAAACTCCGCGGTCGCTCGAGCTAAATATGATCTACCTCAAAACGTCTTCTGAGATAACGAAAATGCGCAAAAGCTGTCAAATTATCGGCAGCCTGCTAGATTCACTTGAAGGAATTATCCGCCCCGGAGTAAACACTCTTGAGTTGGACGAATATACCGAGGATTTCATTCGCAGTCGCGGAGGCATTCCATCCTTCAAGGGTTACCAGATTCCAGGACTGAAACCTTTTCCTGGCTCTATCTGTGCCTCTGTGAACTCTGCAATTGTGCATGGTATTCCCCGTCGTGATCTCATTCTTAAAGAAGGCGATATTATCGGTATCGACGTTGGTGTAGTAATGGATGGATACCATGGTGATGCAGCCCGTACCTATAGAGTTGGTTCTGTTACAGATGCGGCTGAAAAGCTACTGTGTGTAACCAATGAATCTCTTTATCTCGGTATCGCCGCTGCAAGACCAGGTAACCGTGTGGGCGATATTTCCCATGCTATTGGGACATACGTTGCATCCATGGGGTATTTTGTAGCAGATAATCTAACTGGTCATGGTGTCGGCAGACATCTGCACGAAGAACCGCAAATCCCAAACTTCGGTGCTGCCGGACGTGGACCCAGGATTGCAGCAGGCATGACATTTGCCATTGAACCGATGGTAAACATTGGCACCAATAGCGTCAAAGAAAAAGGCTGGGAATTCCACGTGGCTGATAATTCATTATCTGCACACTACGAACATACCATTCTTGTTACTGATGGTGATCCCGAAATTCTAACGATTGCATGAGGAGTAGTATTTATGAGTAAATCTGGAGTTATAGAAGTGGAAGGTGTTGTTACAGATGCTCTTCCGAATACAACTTTTCGCGTTGAACTGGAAAACGGACATGGGATACTAGCCCATTCCTCTGGTAAGATGCGTATGAATTATATTAGAATCCTGCCCGGAGATAAGGTTAAAGTAGAGCTTTCGCCCTATGACCTGTCCCGCGGTAGAATTACATACCGTTATAAATAAAGATTGCAAGATGCTATTTTAGCATAAGGCAAGGAGATAACAATGAAAGTGAAAGCTTCCGTTAAAGTGATCTGCAAAGATTGTAGAATAATCAAACGCCACGGCGTTATTCGCGTTATCTGCAGCTCTAACCCCAAACACAAGCAGAGACAGGGTTAAGGAGGATATTTGGCACACATCGCAGGTATTGAACTTCCCAGAACTAAGAGACTGTTCATTGGGCTTACCTATATCTATGGTATTGGACGAACCCATGCCAAAGATATTTGCAGAAAAGCTAACATCGACGAAATGAAGAAGGTCCAAGACCTTAGCCTTGACGAAGAGAAACTTATTCGCGACATCATCCAGAATGATTATGTTGTGGAAGGTAGCCTCAGGACTCAAGTTGCCATGAACATCAAGCGTCTAATGGAAATTGGCTGCTATCGTGGCATGCGCCACAAACGTGGACTTCCCGTGCGTGGACAACGCACTCATACTAATGCCAGAACCCGTAAAGGTCCCAAGGGCAGCGCAATTAAGAAGAAGAAGTAGGAGTTTGTAATGGCTAAGAAAACTAGAGTTAAGAAAAAACGCGTTCGTCTTGCCTTTGATGAAGGCTTGGTCTTCGTACATTCGAGCTTTAATAATACAATCATATCGCTAACCGACCGTGCAGGAAACGTTCTAGCTTGGTCAAGCGGTGGAAAAGTTGGTAACAAGGGTTCACGTAAAAGTACACCATTTGCTGCACAGATAGCTGCTGCTGAAGTTGCTAAAATTGGATCGGAAATGGGAATCCAGAAGGTTGGTGTAATCGTTAAAGGTCCTGGTGGTGGTAGAGAATCTGCCATTCGTGCGGTAAATGCTGCAGGAATAAAAGTTACCATGATTAAGGACGAAACCCCTATCCCTCATAACGGCTGCCGTCCACCTAAAACCAGAAGGATATAAGGAGAGGAATAATGGCAAGATATACTGGTCCCAAAGCAAGATTGTGCCGCAAGTTTGGAGAAAACATCTTTGGTAATGCCAAATATGACAAAATCCTAGCAAAACGGAAATTCCCTCCCGGTCAGCATGGCAAGAACATGCGTCGTAAACTAAGCGATTATGGAGTTCACCTTCGCGAGAAGCAAAAACTACGGTCCACCTATTGTTTGATGGAAAAGCAGTTTAAGAATTACTTCGTAAAAGCTGCTAAGGCTACTGGTGTTACCGGCGATAACTTGATGCAATTGCTTGAACGTCGCTTGGATAACGTCGTTTACCGCCTTGGTTTTGCGGTTACACGTATGCAGTCACGTCAGTTTGTTACCCACGGTCATTTCATGGTAAACGGCAAAAAAGTTGATATCCCGTCATTCCTTGTTAAGGTTGGAGATATCATTGAAGTTCGCCCCAATAGCAGAGGCATGAAGCTTCTGGTAGAAGCCACAGAAAGAACCGAAGTAAGCTCACCCTATACATGGCTGAGTGTTGATAAAGAGAATTTCCGCGGTCAATTCAACGCAATTCCCGCAGTTAGCGAGATACCGGTCACTGTTGACCTTCGTCTCATCGTTGAGTTCTATTCCAAGTAATGCTCATCAGCAAGGAGCAGCTATGATGTATCTTGAACCTTTGCAAATGCCGGAAGATGTCGATTTTGACAAAGCGACTTATTCCCGCAATTTTGGCAAATTTGAAATCGGTCCCTTGGAGCCAGGATTTGGTACAACGCTTGGTAATACCTTGCGTCGTGTTTTACTATCCTCCATACAAGGTGCTGCGGTTCGTTTTATGCGGATTGAAGGTCTGCACCACGAATTCCTGCCAATCCCCGGCACAAATTCAGATTATATTGATCTGATCCTGCGGATTAAGCAGCTCGTGATTCTTTCCACATCCGTAGAAGAAATACCTATCGTTCTGGAACACAAGGGGAAAGGGATTATTACTGCTTCCCTTATCCAGGAGAATGCTAATATAAAAATCATCAATAAAGACCTTTACCTACTTGAGGTAGTGGAAGATATTGATTTTAAAATCGAAATGATAGTTGGTATTGGCAGAGGATATGTATCCTCAGATCGCCAAAACCCCGAAGGGAAAGCTGTCGGGTTTATTCCCATTGATTCTATCTATTCGCCGATTCTGAAGGTTAACTTCAGTGTTACACATCAGCGGGTAAAAGAAAGAATGAACTATGACAGGCTCATTTTGGATATCCACTCAAATGGAGCTATCGAGCCTAAAATCGCATTGTTCTTGGCTGCCAAGATACTAAAAGACATGGCTGCTAAGATTTCCAAGTTCGAAACCGAACCGGAATACATACGCGATATCGAACTTGATCCAGATTTGGAAGAAAAGGAACGCATTCTTCGGATGAGCGTGCGGGAGATTGAACTAACCGTTCGTGCCGCAAATTGTCTCTCTGGAGCAAAGATTGAAACCATCGGCGAACTGGTATCCAAATCCGAGGCAGAGATGCTGAAATTCCGTAATTTTGGCAAGAAATCCCTCGAAGAGATCATCATTAAACTTAAAAAATACGATCTGGAACTTGGTATGGATGTTGAAGGCATCTACCGGAAGATAAGAGAAGCCAGAAGCCGCGGTGTTCTTCCTGCTGAAGAAAAAGCTACACCTGAAAAGGTTAAAGCTGCTGCGAAGGAAGTTACTCCCAAGGATAAGGCTACTTCCGAAAAAATTGCAACTGCCACACCCCGTAAACCTGTTCCAGCCCCTAAAAAGAAGGTAAAAAATGCGACACAGACTTGAAGGTAGAAAATTCGGACGTGAAATGGATGCCAGACGCCTGATGATGAGAAACCTCGTCAAATCTATGGTTGAACACGGACAGCTTAACACAACCCTTGCCAAAGCCAAAGAAATGAGAGGGCATGTTGACCGTGTGATTACTTATGGAAAGGCAAACACTGTTCACGCCAGAAGATTGGCATACATTATATTAGGAGATCGCAGCCTTGTTAAGAGACTGTTTGA
>JAQUJJ010000155.1 GCA_028681035.1 Candidatus Cloacimonadota bacterium | reverse complement strand
TTCAAATATGATGAGATTATTGATATAAACAAAGATTACAGTCCTTATTATAACCTGCTGAACGAGGGTAAGGATACCTGGAAGAGCTTTATTATAACACCGCAGTTTTATCAACTGTTGAATGCCCCATTGGACTGTTTGGAAAAGGAGAATATATCCTTATGGTTGCAGGGAGCTTATGGCACAGGTAAAAGCCATGCAACAGGATTCTTAAAACACTTGCTTTGGCTGCCCTTGTCAGAAATTGGGCCTTGGGCTGGGAAGCTCCAGGATCCACAAGTGAAGCATAGATTTGCAGAGTTTCGCAAAAAATCGAAGGTTTTTCCCGTGGTAATGTACGGTGCGGACAAGATAACCAATCAGATAGATTTTGCTTTACAGATTGAAATAGGTGTACGTGAAGCTTTGCACCAATTGGGTAAAGAACTTACAATAAAAACTGATTATGAAGTTTATGCAGAAACCATTGAGCAGGATAACTCCAACTACTGGGATAAGATGATTGAAGATGAATATGAAATATCCGAGCTTGTTACCGATAAAATGCAAATGATAGCCAGGCTCAGAGCTTACGATCAAGATCTCTTTACAGCGATTAGGAATGTTTCAAACAACAGACGACGACCAATATCGGTGCCAGATATCGTCTCATGGCTTACTGATGTTTGTAAAACTTTAAAAGAGGAAGATTTTGCAAGCAACATAGTCATATATTGGGATGAATTTACCACAATATTGGATAAGCGTAATTCTGAAATTCATGAGTATATTCAGCGTATTGCGGAGGCCTCCCAAAATAGTGGTGTATTCTTGTATCTCATCAGCCATCGTACCATTGCTCAAGGCTCTGGCCAAGACGATCGTAAAAAGCTTTTGGGGCGATTCAATGATATTAATTACGAGATGTCAAACATCACAACTTATCTTCTAATGGCGATCAGTATTCATAAGAAAAACTATGATGCCTGGAAAGCAATGCAGGAAAAATATGCTGATGTTTTGGCTCCAGTAATCGAAGAAATATCATATTCGGATGAAAGCACCGATGCAGAAAACCTGAGGGATCTATTCCCAATACATCCCTATACTGCCAATATCGCTACTTACATTGCCAGGGCGATGGGATCTTCAGAGCGTAGTATTTTTAATTTCTTGTACGATGACAAAACGGGTTTTAAGTATTTCATCTCCAAATATCCTGGGAAAGAAAACTGTAATTTATTAACCGTAGACTACGTCTTCGACTTTTTTGAAAAAGAATTTGATAATCTGGATGAATCTTTTATGCAGAGCATTATGCAGAAACTACGCTACAATGAAGCTGTGCTCAAAAAAGAGAGTGCGCATTATCTTCCTTTATTCAAAGCATTATTAATCATGAATATTGCACATCGTAGAATCAACTTCGCTACGGATAACAACTTGATAGTCATTCCTGATGAGGATAATCTATTGTTGGCTATGCAAGGCTCACACTTAAAATCTCATATTCCCAGTTTTCTGGATTTCATCGATCAGAAAAAAATCATCATCCGAGATCACAAAGATCGCTTCATTGTCGAAGCTGCAAGCTATGATGCCTCTGAGATGCACGATTGGGTGAATAAGAATAGAGGAAAATATAGAGATATTACCGAGATCATCACACCAGGATATTATGAGTACTTATTTGATCCACTTACTAGTAATCACAAGCGCCACGATGCAGTAGTTTGTATATTGGACGATGCTAAAAGTTATGAACATATGATAAAGCAGAAAATTGGTAAGCGGCTTAAGCAAGGCTTCAACCTTAATTTTATGGTCTTTGTGGCTTGTGATTCTACACAACTGGGCGAGATTAAAAGCAAAGTAGAAAAGATCGCATTAGAAGTTGATCCAGGCATTTGCTTTATCGTAATGGATACCTTGTTTACAGACGACGACCTTGATAAGTTTTTGGCCTTTAAAGCTCAAAATGAACTAGCACATGGCAAGCACGAAGAAGAGGCTGCAACTGCAGCGCAAAAAAACTTGGAAGGTCATCTGAGACAATGGATCAAAGTAGCCGTTCATTTAGGTTTTGCTACCTGGTACGTAGTGGATAAGGACAAACAGCTACATACAGAGAAATGTAGCTACAAGGAGATGTCTCAGAAAATAGATAGCAAAATTGCCCCAATCGTTTTTTATAAGAGCTTCGATATCATGGGAGATAAGGCGAATGTGATGACAGCTTGGGAAAAGATGATGGCAAAAAAAGCAGCCGAAATCTTTTTTACCAGCGTAAGCTTGAGTGAGCTTACAGATAAAGCTAAACATGGCCCCTACAGGTCTGCTGCTGAGATTTTACTGGATAAAGATGGTGCATATCTGGTGAATAGCAAGCTGGAGCTTGTGTCCCAAACTCAAGAACACCCATTGATAATTCTGATGAAAAGAGTTGCCAAATTCTTGTCTACTGATCAAGAAATAAACCTTGGGGATGCTTTTGAGCCTCTTTTCGAGCCTCCTTTTGGTTACTATAAAAACCATATATTTCTAGCTGCCATCGGTTTTGCCCTTCGTAAGTATTCGGGTAAACTTCATTCTCCTAGTACTGGTGTCGTTCTGAACGAAATCGCCATGCTTGAACTCATAGAAAAGCTCTTTAAATATCATGTTGACGGCCAGAATTCAATAAAACCCGATTTGATGATTAGAGTCGGTTCTGTGAAAGAGAGCGAATTGGTGAAGTTAATTGAAGATATCTTTGAACTTGAACCTTGTAGCAGTATCGTGGATACTCGTCATAAATTAGCCTATTGGTTGAAGGAACATGTGCAAGTACCCCTTTGGCTCTTGCGTTATAGTGATGAAATCGATGATGAAATTAAGATTTGTATTCAGATATTAGCAGATAAAATCATCCCGATCAGCTCTGGCCTCACCAGTCTCAGCCCCAAGGAGTTTGAAACCATTGCAAATGAGCTAAGGCCTTACAGACACTTATTACGCCAAACCTTTAAGAGCATTGATGATAATGAGCGTGATAAGTTATTCCTTGCTTTCAGTATGCAGAATACTGAGCATGATATAGAGTCTTTGCTGAAAGATAAACTAGGTGATCTTATAGAGCACCTAAAACAAAACTTGCAGGGTGATCCTATTTACTGGGACGAAGAAAAGATGAAAATCTCCTTCATGGGTTGGTTGTTAACGCAATTGAGCCCTCCTAAACCACCCGAAGAATCTGGAGAGTCAGGCGATACAAAAAAGCCTCATGATCCAACAACAGAACCTACTCCTGGTAGCTCTAAAGTATGGGAATTGGTGATGGAACATAAAGATGAAACTTGGGGTGTGCTCAAACTGTTGATTCAAGATGACTCGACTATTCGTAGTTTGATCTACGAGCGGCTGAAGGAGATTTTAGAATGAAATCTTTCACGGGTTACCAAGATTTACTGGCCGAAATCAGAAAGGACCATTCAGAAAAAGGCGGCAGAACCGGGCGTTATGCTGTACGCTTAATCTTCTTGGATGATT
The DNA here is from genome assembly GCA_028681035.1 of Candidatus Cloacimonadota bacterium. The sequence continues at coordinate 4,353 of JAQUJJ010000155.1, read as the reverse complement.
TTGAAGTGTATAGAACCTTAATCAAAGATTTAGGTGTGAAGATTGTAGAACTGTCAGAGCTTATGGAGCACGATAACTTTTGGTTTGGTCAGAGTAGGCTTTGTGATATCGTAAGCGAGCAGAAAGAAGATTCTGTTATTGTGCCAATATCTGAAGTGATTCGCTTCTACGATGATGCTAATTTCGAAAGCTTTTTGGGCACTGTGCTTCTGATCCAGAATCAAGAAGGGCGACGTATATACATACCCCTGGTCGGTGTTAAGGAGCGATTTCAAAAGTTTTGGAACAGCTTTAACCGGAAAACTGAAGGGCCGCCTGTGTGGTACTTGACATCCGATGCTGGAAAGCTAAATAAAATAACTGTATATAGTTGTATGAGCGATGTAAATACCCTTGCTACTACTATAAACACAAACAAAGAGTGGCTGGAGTATTGGAAAACGGATCGTAGCACCCCCTTGATTACGAAAACTCAGTCTTTGATACGTAGATGGGAAGAGTTTCTGCCCAACGGATGTTTCGACAAGGACAGCATAAGTAGCTCTAAAGATGTGTTACTCAAAGTTCTGAACTTGAATTTTAGCAGGTCATACTTGGCTTCAGAAGAAATATACTGGAAAGCACTATTAGCAGAGTGTGAACGCGATACACGTTTGCAATCGAAATTTCCGGTACAAATCTTGGAAGAACTCTTAGGTATTCAAGATTTTGCAAAGATCGATGATATTGATATTATGGTACTATTTCTTAATTCTGAATGGTATGCTCGCTGGCTGATTACTTTAGTCTTAGACCAAGTTGGTGACTATGATACTTACCTTAAAAACGTAATTTCAAACCTGCCTGGCTTAAGTGAACACGATCTGATCTATGGTCTATATTTCGATATCTTCAAGCCCAAATTACAGGTATTTGTTAGCCAAAGGCGAAAGCTTATAGAAGCCTTGCCAAAACAGTTTCAGAATTTGGTAAGCAAATTCAAAGATTCATGGTTTGAGCGATTAAAGGAGTCTGGAATGGGTAAGCAGCTTTGCACTTGCTACTCTATTGAAGAGCGTGATTGCCTTGTCAATGACCTTGCTGATACTGAAGAATTTAGCGAGCTTTGGGAAGTTTATCCAAAATTAGCAGCATATCTTGATTGGGAGGCAAGAGCTGGTTTGTTAGGTAAGATCATGCCTCAATTTATTGAGTATTTTAAGGAATACTCACGCTGCAAGTCGCTAAATAAAGTAAGCCTTGAATTTGATGATCTGTTTGAGAAGCTTAATGGCAGCAAGGATAGCTTTTATAAATGGTATTATGCTGTGACTAAGCTCAAGGTTGAGCCGGGGTATAAAATTATTCAGTTTGATGGAGTCGGAGCTGAATGGCTACCTTACATCCTATACTGTGTTGAGCAACATGGAGCTCAATATGCCAAAGAGGTGGAATCTTGTGAGCTAAGAAGAGTTGCTTTGCCTTCGATTACCTCCCTGAATAAGATAGAAGAGGCAGAGTTTGTGCGGGACTTTGACCAGAAAATTATCCATAAAGCCTCAGGCTACCATTACCCACATAGTTTAATTGAGTCCTTGGATTTAATCGAAGAAATGATTGTAAACCACGTTCTCCTGAGCCCTGAGGGGAAAATCTGCATTTGTGCTGATCATGGCGCCAGCTTTATGTGCCGCAGGACCTATGGTGCGATGAATATGCATACTGATCTCGAAGCTAAGCACGAGGGACGCTACTATGAGGGGGCTAAGGATATCCCAGATAACGAAGCTTTTTTTAACGTGGGGAAGTACTTTGTGGCTTTGAAGCATCACGTTATCTCTACAAATGTCCGTCGAGAGGTTCATGGAGGTGCTACACCAGAAGAAGTTTTGGTGCCCTGCGTTTTTGTAAGCAGGACTGCTTTGGGTTATATGAGAGAATATGTGATCACGCTTTCGGGGCACACCCTGACCTTTGATAGTAGAATTCTTCAGATTAGTATCAATCCCAAACCGGATTTGACGCCTGAATTTTGGTGTAATGATAAAGCAATAGAATCCAAACGCGACACGAATAAATTCTTGCTGGATTTAAGTTCATTTGATCCTGGTAAGTATAGAATTCGCGTCCAAATCAATAAGAAAACATTCATTGAGAATATTGAAATTAGTGCCGGCTTTGTAGAGGAGGATTTGTTTGATGAATAAGCTAGATGAAAAAATTAAAAGTGTGTTTCCAGATGAAGCGGTGTTAAAGACACCCGACCGATATCAGATATTCCATGGGAACCCTATTCCATCGTTTATCAAAGACTGGCTTATTAAAAAATACACCAGTAGCTCAGGAGAGTTAAACACAGATAAGTTGCTGAGGTTTATGCAGAATCATATTGCAGATAAGACAGATAGTATCAAGCGTAAGTTGCAGACAGATGGCAGTGAAGAGCAAATTCTCTGCCGTATGATCGTTGAAACGGATATTAAGAACAATTTGATGAAGTTTTCTATTCCAGATTTGGGGATCAAAATCAGCGAGGGTAGAATCCCAGCTTATATAGCAAAAAAGCACAGTCAACTGAAGGACAATGAGGTGTGGGGCATTGTGAAAATGGTTTACACTCCTCCAACTGTAGATGAGAAGGGATTCATCGATCTAATAGATTTTAAACCTTTCAACCCCTACAAAGTGAACTTGGATTACTACAAAGATGCAGCAAAAAAATTCAGTTTCGAAGAATGGATAGATGTGCTGATTCGGGCTATGGAATACAACTCTGATAATACTGCTCCTGGGATTGGATTCGATTCTATCGAGAAAAAGCATCTCTTTATCTCTCGTCTGATGGTCTTTGTAGAAAACAATTTGAACGTGATGGAGCTTGCACCGAAGGGTACCGGAAAATCATACGTGTTTGGCAACCTCTCAAAATATGGCTGGATGTTTTCCGGTGGAAAAATCAGCCGGGCTAAGCTATTTTATGATATGGGTAGAAAGCTCCCGGGTACTATTGAGCAGTATGATTTTATAACCATGGATGAGATTGAAACCATCAGTTTTTCGAACGAATCAGAAATGCTGGGAGCTCTAAAGAACTATCTGGAATCAGGGAAGTTTTCGATCGCAAATTACAACGGCTCTTCAGAAGCAGGACTTATGCTTTTGGGGAATTTGCCTCTGAATCGATGGAATGTGCCTCTCCACAATAACTTCTTCAAAACCTTGAATCCTCTATTTAGAAATTCTGCGCTGCTGGATCGTTTTCATGCTTTCATACAGGGCTGGGATCTGATTCGGGTGAATGAAGATATGCTGCTCAGAGGCTACTCTTTGAACGTAGAATACTTTAGTGAGATTATGCACTTACTACGACGAGACAACAGCTATTCTTGCATAGTGACGGAGATGGTAGAAATTCCTTCAGGAGCAGACACAAGAGATAAGAATGCTATTATAAAAGTGGCTACTGCCTATCTGAAACTATTATTCCCTTGGGTGCGAGATGTGGAGGACGTGGATGCTGAGCAATTTAGACGCTACTGTTTGGAACCTGCCATTCGTAAGCGCGCCATCATCAAAGAGCAGATTGCATTGCTTGATCCAGAATTTAACCCCAAAGTACCAAGCATTAGGATCAAAGACAAATATATGAAATTTTGATTACCAGTATGCTCAGATCAGCTATAGGGATGAAGTGAAACTCGTTCAGTGAGCTATTCTGATCATGCTCTGAATCTTGATTTATGCCAAATATGTCGTCCCTCAGGCTTTTGTATGTCTATCGTTTGCTATCTGAACTATCGTCTCTACAGGACTAAAGCTGTAACCAGGTTCTAATCAGCTTATCGTAAAAGATGGGGGAATGCCAGCATAAGAAAGATTGACAATATCCCCCAGCTGGAAAAGCTGCACATCTGATCCCATAAACTTTCAAAGGATACTATTATGAAGCAGCGCCTTTTGGGCATCATGATGATGCTCGCTTTGTTTGCAGCCTGTCTGCAGGCAGCTTATCTTACGAATATGCCTCTGACCCTGAGTCAGCCGGATGGTAGCAAGCTGGAATGCTTTGCCAGCGGCGACGAATACCATAATTGGCTGCATGATGCCGAAAATTACACCATCATCTCGGATCCCAAAACCGGATACTACTGCTACGCAGAACTCATCGGCGGCAAAGTGCAAGCCTCCAGGCTGATCGTAGGCAGAGATCTGCCGGTGCATCTGGAGCCTGGAGTGAACATCAGCGAAGAGGAATACAAGGCAGCCCGGGCGGAAAAGTTTCCCATGCCCCAGGAGCGCAATGCACCCACCACCGGTACGATCAATAATCTGGTGATCTTCATCCGTTTTGCCGGTGAAGCAGAGTTCAATCAA
>JAQUJJ010000154.1 GCA_028681035.1 Candidatus Cloacimonadota bacterium | reverse complement strand
ATTTTCACCAGTGAAGGGGGAACGCTTAATTGAGGTTTCTTCATTTAGCTCCTTTCTTTTGGTGTACGGGATTCACAGTGGTTTTGACTTTTCCATCTTTTGTGTACTCAGTCACTATGGCCATATCCACAAGTACTGGTTTTACAGTTACAACAATTCTGCGATTAGGGGTTATGGTTGGAGTTGATGGGGGTGCCGGAGTTTCTGCCGCAAGAACTTGAGAGGCACACAGTAACAGAAGTGCAGTCAAACAGACAGAAATCTTCATACCTATCTCCTACTTTTGATTAAATAGTTCCACGACACCACTGATTTTTCTACAGTATCGAACGAAAACGACATAGGCTGTACTGGGCATTTTGGATTAACACATTCTACCCGCCACCGCTCTAATGGTGATGCAAATATACTTGGACGAACATGACACCAAGGACAAACATCCAATCTTCCCTCATACGGATATGGGGTTGTAAATCTTGGATTATCTGGCAATGGACTGTCTGTTTTCATTCTTCACCTTCTGCAAAGATGAAATTGTACATTCTACGCATTTGTTCATTGATTTTTTGCTGGATCTCATCGAATGATTCTGTGACGTATACTTCCGTTCCGCGTTCCATAATAAGCGAACAACCACCACTTCGTGTGATGGATGTTTTATTGTTCATGTTAAGAAGAATCGGAAGACCATTGTTGGCGAGTGTTAATTTGACAAAACAAGGGAACATGATATCACCTATTCAGTTGGAGGAATTGGAAGCCATGCGACAGGGTTTGCTACTTCTTCAAAATCAGAGCCGGAGCGGAACCACCACGGGGGAATGGTGTACTCAACGTCGATATATTCGCCGCCCCACTCTATCACATGGATGCCGTCTTGAACGTGGGTCAGTCCTTCCGCATGTGCCCCATAAACGGTAAGTCGAACGCCCCCGTCCACCATGTACGGATCAACCTCATGGATACACACGGCGAGGATAGCAGTTCCATCCTGTGGTGCAGTTTCCATGGGTTGCCATGGAGGAATTACTTTATATTGTTTATTCATGGCTGAGATCCACATCAGGAATAATTGTCTGTGGCTTGAAGATTACTTTGTAGTGATACAAATCTATGGAAGTCTCTTCAAGTTGCTCAACGACATACGTGACATTATCTGATAATCCAAGAAGATGCTTCTTGTATTTTGAATCACCAGTTTTACACGTTACTTCAAGCTGATTTACCTGATCTTCGATGGAGCACAGACCCTCAATGGACAGCATATATGTGTCTGTTATTCCATTTATGAACACTATGCGCCGTGTGATTTTGAATGTTTCTGCATCCTTAGCAAGATTATGCGCTGCCATGTCTGCATCAGTACTACATCCAGTGACACTTCCGATAATAGCGAAAGCGGCTAGTATTCCAATTACAGATGACTTCATATGATCTCCTCGAATCTGTGTGAGAGTTCCTGTTGCATCCATTATTCAGATGCGATCTGAATTTTGTGTAAATTCTCAATTACTATACCATTGTTGCACCTTGCATATTCTGCATAGGGATTGTAATACTCAAGTCCTCCAAAATCTTTACAAGCCCTATTCGCAAGGGCAAACTCTTCAGGAGTGACAGTGCATCCAGAGAGGAACAACACCAGAATCAACAAAATATACCGCATATTGAACTCTCCCATTAGAAATTGGTCCGGACAGCAGGACTCGAACCTGCGACCTTCTGCTCCCAAAGCAGACGCGCTACCAGACTGCGCCATGCCCGGATCACTTATTCAGATCTGTTCAAAATTTTACTGGAACAGACAGGACATGTCACGAATCCGACAAACTGTTCTGAATCAGAATCATATACAGCTTTGGTAAAATCTATCCCACCTGTATCATCGTCAATATATAACTCTGTTGGAAAGTTCAATTTTCTACAATCCACCACAACACCACAATTATCACAACTGACTAGATTCATCATGGGATTTCCTCAATGCAGCTAAGGCTTTTTCGGATATAGGGGCCGATTCATCGAACCAGATATTTCTAGTCTCGGAATTTGGAAAATCATCTACCCATGCTTTTCCAATTTTCTTGGCTTCTTCGCATGAATCAACATGGAATTCCATGTGCTGGTGATTTCCTTCTTTATCTTTATAATGGAGAGTGAGGACTGAAAATTTACTGTTCGTGCTGACACTCGCCCGTCTTGGATCTCTTAGATTTCCATAGTGGGTGATGCCGTGAAATGGCTTACTCCAGTTCTTGGACATACTGCCTCTCATTTGGTTGATTGTTTTTCCCCAATCTTTGCCGCAAGTAAAGCCCGATTCTTTTTGAGTTGGATTATAATGCGAAGATTATAGTCTTGATTTCTCTTCTGGATCTCCTCTGCCTGTGCTATCAGTTCGTCATAGGCTTTTAATCCCTTTTTGATACTCTTTACATTCATATTTTTCACATTGACAGACACAATGGAAAGCCGGATACCCTTTTGAGGTATCCGGCACTACGGGAGAAAAGAACAAGATGAGCAGTCCTGTTCATTGGTTTATTGTAGTATTGATCACAGTTGCGGTCAATATATTTATTACAGAAGTTTGCTTAAATCAGTGTCAGGACCATACGAAAACTGAGGATTCTGTGAGAAGCGTCCTTTTCGCAATGCCTCTTTCACCTTATGCTCAAGATCAGGCAGGGCGATATCAGGTGTGGAACAAAGGATCATTTGCAGATAGTAGCTCAATGCACCGTGCCAGTCATGTCCAAGATAGGCATCCGCTGAAGTCTGATGATCAGCACATCCAGAGATAACTACTACGTTTGGAATATCCAATATGGAACGTGTCCGAACTTTGGGCATAACAACCTTTGTCGGACGTGCTGCGTGCAGTTCATCTTCAGATGTTGTGAGGAGTACATTTCTGTACTCAGGTACACGGGAAAGCAGATCTACCGGGGTTGGAATCGAGCGGATTTTTCTCGGAATCTCTGCCATGCCTGTAACCAGTGCATTTGCTATTTTGGAGTCTGATTTGTAGACATCCATTGGTTTGATATTCCTGAACACAGTACCAGAGTGGCAGCAGTCAAAGATCATCACTAGCTTTGCTTTTGGATTTTTCTTAGCGATAATACTGTAAATAGCATCGTCTTTAATCCATGACCAATCATCTTCCCACGTGAAATTATGTGGACAGATTACCTCATCCATACCATCGAATTCAGGATCATCGAGTGCATAATCCACGTTCGGCACATACGTGCCATGACCGGAGAAATGAAATAGCAACTTTGTGTGCACAAAGGACTCAGCCACCAGCCATTCAAGCCTGTCTGTAATCTCCATGGCCTGAGCACGTTCATCAGTGAGCATCCGAATCTGTCCATTTGGGACTTTGTAATTGTCCAGTGCCAATTGACGTGTGATTAACACATCATTCACACATCCACGAAGGTCATTTCCAATTTTGTACTTATTTACTCCCACCAGTGCTACACGCATAACATTCTCCATTTAATCGTTGATTGGTCGCCAATTGACAGTGATCAGCCCGAACCCTTCCTTCTTAGCGGCGTACAACTTCCGCAATAATTGGAATACGCTATCTCCCTCCCAATAATTTACATAGTGATATAAACGTCCAACATCATATGAAGTCCAAACTTTTATTTCAAAAATGAAACCCATGACTACCTCCCCGGTGGAATGATCTGCATCTGCATACGACATAGTGTACAATCCCATATGTGCTGCGGCACATAATAATGCATATATGCCCCTGTGGTCATCTTCCAAAATGCTTCTGCTGCGGCACGTAGACATGGTAGTGTATGATCAGTGGTTGTGTCATTGTTTATTGTCCAATTATACACATAATCAGCAGGATGAGAGTCAATAAATTCCTGCTCTATGGGAGGGATTGGAATGCCCTTGCGCACAAGACGAATAGATTCAGCGCAGGAATCAATTGAGGCAGCTATCTCAAGAATATGTAGCAGTTCATTGTATTCACGTACCATAATGAACACTGCTGCAGTATGTTCTGCTTTGAGTTCCAGAAGGCGTGCTCTAGTCCATTGTGAAGGACCATCACATGTATCAATCCACATGCATTTTAATATATTTAGATTCTTCCTATGCCATGGATTCTTATCTCCATTCCATTTAAAAAATAAACTGTACAATTCTTTAATTGGATCTATTGTGGATATGGAAGCAACCCGTGCATTCTCCTTGGCCGCAATCTCGCTGACAAAGTTTACAAAGGAGTCCTTACCAGAGCGTGCTATTCCATTTATTGCATATACCCGCATCATTTGCATGCCTCCTGTTGTTCTTGTGCGGGAGCAGCTACCAACTTACACACAGTTCCTGTTGCTTCATGTGCATCTCTCACATGTCGTTTAAGCTGTCCCTCTTTATGAAAGTCTTTTCCACAAATCTTGCATACGAATGCACGTGATTTACGTTTGAACATCCTAGCTCCTATAAGGGAATTCAATAATATCATACATCTTACGGAGAAGCGCGTCAGCTTGGAAGATAAACGTAAACTCATCTTCCGTTGATTTCACTTCTATGTTTTTAGCCAATGCTCGAATGCACTCTGCCAATGGTGTCATTGAATCCAGAGCTATTGGATTTTTTATAACACTGAGAAGATCTTCCATGATATTCTGCGCCATGGTAATCAAAACGACAGGTGGCCAATTTATGGAAGGTTCGTCAATCATGGATTTCCAAGTATCCAAATACGCCTTGATAACTTTGAAGTTCTTTTGCTCATTGCCAGATGCTTTGTAATCGTGAATTACTTGCTGGGATAGTTCATCAGCATATAGCAATGTAGCACCCACAGACTCATCACGATCAAAACCATCTTGGATTAGCAGTTTTGTGGCCCCATGAACCATGGATAGCAGTAGTAGCGTCTGATTGGTTGCTTTTGACATTTTATCTAGTCCCGAGGACCATTGATGTAGCCAGTGGAATTTCCATCTCGCAGAGCAGTATCCAATGCAGTGAATATATCCTCTCTGCATTTATACATGCCTTCATCTTCAACATCAAGAACTGCGTTCTGGCATAAGTTGCGTAAAAAAGTAGCCTCTTTCACTGATAAATTGAGAATAATGTTTATGCTCTTTATGATTTTAGTCTTAGCCATTCTTGTCTTCCTCCGTAAATGTGTTATGGATCTTCCCCAATTTTTTCATCGCATTGACGAGCAAGGCATGGACTTCAACATACGTGGCAGTCACCGTTGGACTAGGAAACAGGATGTTCCAATCAGTTCCATTAATAAGTCCACTGATATCCTTCATCAATCCATTGATCAGTATTTTATTTCCTTTGTAGTCTGTCATTTGCTATATCTCACACATGTTGGAATGGTTTGCCCTGTGCTATCCAATATTGCACAAGGTAGTCCTGAATTGCATACACCCGCTATGTGCTGATGTGGTCTGCAATGGGGACATGATACCTTCTCCCCATTGCAGGAAAGTCTCCCATTTTTATCACATATCAGGACGCTTGCTTTTAAATCGTTTGCCTCTGCTCGGAACTGTGTCTTTTTTATATCCCCTCTCTTCCAAAACAGTTTCATGTTCGTTCCTTACGATGCTGCGTTTATGTTTGTGATCATATTCAACACGAATTACAGCATCCGCAAAATCTGTGATATGCGTTAAATGTGTGTTGATTATGATCTGTATTCCAAGTTTGTGACTTAATCCCTGTAACATCCTAGCAGCAAGCTCATGTCTGTCTAGTGACAGGTTTCTAAAAGGTTCGTCTAGTATAAGCAATTTCTCAGAACCTTCAAGTATAATATATGCAGCACGCAATGAAATTGACACAATATCAAGTGCCCCATATCCATCACTGTCAAACATGCTTATTTTACGCCCATCAACTTCAAGCGATGGAATACATTGCGTGTCACGTGTAGTCACAAAATCAAGATTAAACTTAGTATCATGGTCTGGAAACACGACTTTTAACGAATCAGTTACTATGTTTTGGATATATTCAGAGAGAAAATCTTGAGACATCACTGCCGCTTCTTTAAAGATGGTATGGATCTTCTTCAAAGAAGACAGCCTGTTCTGGATATCAGTTGCATTTTTCTTGAGTGTTATTTCCTCCCGCTTTTTGCTTTCCAATGCATACTTACAACTATCTACCAAGGCTCTGTAGTCTGGTTCCATACTTCTCCTTGAACGCTGTCAACAGGATATCCAATTCTTCCTGATCTTTATTGATTGCTTCGCGTAATCGTGCCAATTCCGCTTCAGCTTCGGCTTTTGATCCTAATCCAAGTTTTTTCAGTTCCTCTCGCAGAAGTGAAATCCTGCCCTTTGCTTTGTGCTGTTCTTCCAAATCATGGGCTATCACCTGTTTAATTTTCTCGAATTCCTGTGCGCTGTTCATGCCTGTGCTACTCCCCTGCCTTTAGGATTGATTGCATAAGATCCATTTCTGAATCAGATAGATCTGCATTACGTGCCATTGTGAGTGCAATATTTCTGAAACTTGGACGAATATGCTCATTTTGCAGTTGTGCAATTACTTTATCCAAATTCATATCAAAAACATTACCGTCCACAGCATCTGTTGAGTCGATGGTTGCAAGGTTGAATACTTCTTGTTTTCTTTTGATAGTAAGTGGAATAGCTTTCACCGCTAGAGTGTCGCAGTCTATCACGAATCCGCGTGGAATATAATCCACTTGGGATCTATCCTTACGCATCAGACATCCGCAGTTTACAAGCAGTTGCCCGTTTGCTCTGTATGTGAATGGAACATGATAATCCCCAGAGATAATAATTCTGAAATCTTTGTATTGATTCAGCATGAATGCAGCGGATACTCCATCTTTGAGAAAGAACGGAGGTTTCCCCTTGGTTATTGTCCGGTGCACTACGAGTGCGGTTGGATCGGCAGTGGTGGGTAGTGGTTTGGTATCTCCATAAGATAAACCGAATAGCCCCATGGTATTGCGTCTATCAAGATGTGAGATTGCTCCTGTACGCGCCAATGTTAGATAGGGACATGTACGGATGAGCAATCTGTGATCCTGATCGTGTTGTCCAGCGACACTGAAAACACCATGTTCACACCCACGTAACGTATCAGAGAGAGTATTGATCATAAGCGGAGTGACATCCAAAGTATCCCATATATCTCCGGCAACAATCAAAGGAGCCTTGTACTTATTTGCAATGTCCACTAGATGTTCCACCTTAGCAATCCCATGCAGAAAGTATAACTTTCCATCAATGCGTGAAACAGGGCACTTTCTGCTGAGATGCCAATCAGAAGATGCTACTAGATATTTACTCATAATGGACGCTCACAAGTAGGACACACTTTAATAGAACTGAGTCTGTGCTTATTGTTGGATATGATCTTATCCAGAAGTTCTACTGTGTGCGTATGTTCGCTGAGGTACGCTACACATTCTTTGATTTTCTGTGCTGCAATGGAATTCTTTTTGATGTTGTCTATAAGTGATTCGGCCTTATTTACTGGGAATTGGATTCTGTTTTTAAGGGTACGTTCACATTCCATTACTCCACGTGACAGAGAGGACATGTGTGCTATCTTGGATTTGTACCCATCCCTTCGCCGGATGATTGTTTCCGCTTTCTCTATATCCTTCAAGGCTGATTCTGGAAACAGTCGTTTTATTTTTGCATTTTCATGTGCGATGGCTTTGCAGGTGTCTTGGACTGATTGTAGTCTGCGCTTTGCCTTCTCTACTCTCTGCTGTATACGTTCAATCTTGACTAATTCTTGATCAGCATCAGGGATAAAATCCAGTTCAGTGATAGCAAGTGCAGTGGATGTTTGCTGAGTGAGATTCAGACGTAGCTCAGCCTGTGTGTCTCTGATCCTTTGGGATGC
>JAQUJJ010000032.1 GCA_028681035.1 Candidatus Cloacimonadota bacterium | reverse complement strand
GTATCATATTCTGGGCATAAAGTTTCACAGTTTCAGCGGCACAGTTAAAATAGATAAATACAAAGGCATCAGCGAGATAACCTTGTTTCGGAAAAAACGCCTGCTCCTGGAAGCCAAAGGCGAAACTAAATAAATGAAACTCACCCGCCCCTTGCTTGCTTATCCGAAAGAGAGCCGATCGGGATCTGATCGGGATCTCATCGGGTTGCATCCCGATCAGATCCCCTTCAGTACAGCATCTAACCGGCTTCGGATAAGCAAGGAAGATGAACCAGATTATACATTGTTAAAACAATGCCAATTAGGGCTGGATTCTCGCCTCCGCGAGAATGACACCATTGGCTGTATTTCGTAATTAACAGAGGAGATAGAGATGAAGACCACAATTATTATTATGATACTATGCCTGCTTTCGGGGATTATGCTGGGAGTGGGTAAATCCACGATTACGGATTCCTACAATGCCGAAACCGCAAAGAATTATACCCGCGCCTTGCAGATTATGGAAGAGATCGCGGCAACCGACACCAATGACGATTTTTATCAACTTCGCATCGGCTGGCTGCAATACCTTCTGGGCAGGTATAACGATGCGATAAAAAGCTACAAAAAGTCTAATACCATTGCCCACACTCTAGATGCCCAAACCGGAATCGTGAACTGTCAGCTTGCCCTAGGGGAATGGAATGATGCACATGAACTAGCAGACCAGATATTAAGGAGCTACCCTCAGAGCACTGTAATCCTTGGTAAAGCAGCCTATGCAGCCTATATGAAGCAGGATTATGCCGGTGCTGCAAGTTATTACCTGTCCATCATCAGGATTACGCCTTGGGATATGGAAATCCGCGGATATCTGGTAAACAACCTCTATCTTTCTAAAGATACCGAGAACGCCCGTAAACACTATGTTTTACTAAAGAAATATTTTCCCGAATCCTTGATTGTGAAAGAATACGCAAAGCTACTTGGCTAATATATGCGCATCTTGCTTTTAGTGGCATTGCTGTTGCCCCTTGCCCTGTTAGCTCAGGCTGCGCCTCCGGTTCCCAGTTCTGGCGCAGGAGCAGGTGGAGCACCTCCTTTGATGCAAGATTTATTAATCCTTGCCTACGATAACATGATGGCGGGTAACTATTTGATGGCAGAGGAGCAATATCGCAAATTGACTTTAGCAGAGCCGAACAATCTATCTGCATGGGAAGGCTTACTGTGGGCGGAAAATGCCCAAGGAAAGCTGACCCAAAGCTTGGCACTATCAGCTAAATTGATAAGGAAACACCCCGGCAATCCTCAGTTTTACAATTATCGTGCTTACCCTCTTTTGAAAAGTAAACGCTTACCCGAAGCGCGCTATTACTACCTTAAGGCATATCAGTTGCAGCCCGGAAACCATGTGGCAAATGCAATTTCTCAGGAAGGGCTGGCTGATACCTATAGTGGTTTGGGAGATTACCTTCGCCATCGTAAACATCTCAATACTACATCAGCACTTACGGGAATACCTGCTGCCAAAGCCAAAGTAGGCTTTCGCACTTCTATTGCTTATGCAGCACCGGAAAATGCTAAGAGTACCATTAGTTTAGGACAAGGTATCTGCTATAAAACATGGCAGTTGAACATTGGTTACGAAGATTTTCGCCTGAATAACAAACACTTCCGCTCCCTAAGCTCCGGCACACTCAGCAAGCAGTTTTTGCCTATTGATATTAAGCTGGGTGCCAGCTTGATGGAAGGAACAGATGCAAGAGTTTATCCCGCACAGCAATATGGTATGGAGCTTACTCCCAAAATCCACGTGGAGAAGCTTTTAGTGCGTCCTGCGTTTATGGCTTCTTACAGCCACTATCCGCGTTTCGACTTGCAACAGGTGAGCTTTCTGCCAGAGGTTTTGTGGCGGGATATGAGCTTTAATTACGCCTATCATTACTCTTATATGGATAACGAAGGCGTGAATACAGATAGCACCCGCACCGCTCAACAGATAATGATAAGCAAAGCTCTGCCTTACAATACAACGCTGGGGCTGCATTATGGCAGTGGCGATAATCGCTGGATGGTGGATACAAACGGAACAATTATAGATACCTTCAACGAACCCAACGACTATTATGGTGCATCAGTGTTGGTTCCTTTCCTAAAACGCTGGTCAGCTTATATCTATGTTAGCAATCAGGATGCCCATGCCGCTTGGTATGTTTCGTTGACGGTGAGATACTGATGAAAGCTGATTTACTGCTAAAACTAGGCTCCTGCTTGCTATTTTGCTTATTAATACTTAGCGGCTGTAATAACCGCGAAGACCTGCTGCTGCCTCCTAACCTTTCTGCGGCAGATTACCTTACCGGTAACAAGATTGAAAGCTATGCCAATTATCTGGTGAAATCCACCAATGACGATAGTTATCTGTTGATAGATAAAACGTCCATAGCAGACCTGCTACTAAACTATGGGGATGTGGTTAACTTCCGCAAGGTGCAAAGCTTTGCAGCCAGAGACAGCTTGGTTATTCAAGATGGTGCCACAGCCCTAAGTGCTACTTATGAGATGGAAGTGTTGCGCTCCGGGCAAAAGATAAGTTTGGCGTCCAGCCAGCGTTTGGGGATGGTGTACACCAAGCTGGAACAAAGCTCCGCAGCTTACATGATACTCTTTTCTTCTTACCTTAGTGCAGGCTCTATCCAGCCAATGTATTACGGCAGCAAAAGGGCTTATTTCCCGCTATACAGCACCGATGAGTTTGCCATTTATGATATGCCTGATACAGAAAACCCTGCCCTAAACTTTACAAACACAGAAGCTACCCATGCCCTGCTGCATAGCAGTATTGGCAGGCAAATTGCTGTGAACTTTCCCGCAAGTTATTGCCAGGCAGCAGGACAGATAGAGCTTAACATGAGCAATGCTTTAAGCGCAAATGAGCTTAGTGCGCTGCAAAACTGGTATCCCAATGCTGCGCTTACATCAGTAATTACCAGCCTGCAAACGGCTAATCCAGTTGGTGAAGAGCTTGCAACCCTAAGAATGATGGATGGTGGAAAGGGTTTATTTGCAGAACAATGGGTGCAGCTTGCCCCGCCGATGGCATACTCTTGGCAGGCAATAGACCCCAGCTCGGGAGCAATAAACTGGTCTCTGGACAATACTGGCTTTCACAGTTTCCTGCAGGGTAGCGGAAAGTATTTCTGGCTTAGACCTCTGGACACTCAGACAGAGCTGAATATCCCGCTGGATGGCAGCTATAATCAGGTTTTCTTGCAAGAATTGTGGTTCGACCTGCAAAACATGAACCTGCCCAATACCGTGATGAATCTTAAACTAAACCCGAATATCAGCACTAGCATTAAAGATTACTTTTCAGGTCAACCATTTACCCTCAGTGGCGAACATCAGGCGTTTGAGATAAGCTTTACAGAATCCGGCACTGCTCTTAAAACACTGCCCGATGATGCCTGGCTGGAGTTTGGCTTCCGCACTACCTTGCCCAGCACTACCAATGACAGATTATTTAGCCTCGTCCGCAGCAGCAGTGAAGATGTGATAACTTACAAAAGCCCCTCTGATACTTACGATGCACAGCATTACAGCAGAGTGGGAGATTACGTGTATCTGGGCGTGAATAGCTCTGCTACCTATCTGTATGGCAGTGTTAGCGAGAACCAAACGCAACTGATCTTTCCCTACCTAAAAAGCAAACAATACATCCAAAGCGCACATGGCATTGTAAGCTGGAACGATAGTAACAAAAGAGGCTACAGCCAATTGCGGCTGAACTTAAATCCCTCTCTGCCTTCACATTCATGGATGAGCGGCGAACCCTTGACGCTTAGCTCTGCTCAAGCCTTATCGAGCTTTGCTTTCTATCAGGGCAACGATGCGCAAAGCACTCTACCAACAGGCTTTATCCTTAGCATACCCTATGCAGGAACAAGCCCCAACCTGTTGCTATTTAACAACCTTGCTTATCCACGGCTGAAACTGTATCATGCCGCTACAGCTTATGATAGTAATACTTACATTATCGATAGTGGGATGCTTAGTATCTATCCCGAATACCCGGGAACCCTTATTACAGCGGGCATCAGCTATCCCAATACCATGAACCTGATGGTGTATCCTACTATGACCTTTGTGCTGGATGACCTGCGTTTCTACACTTACGGCAATGCAGCAACAGGCAAAAGCTCCTTGTTTAGCATAAGCAAGAGCATTTCCCTTGCCGATCCATATAATCTGATTAGCACCCAATACACACTTGTGTCTTCCTCATCTGCTTACGAGATAAGTACGGCTGATGAAGCAGATTTTGTCCTATATCAGCCGATGCTGTTTTTTAAGCGTAGCCGCAGCCGTAATATGTTATTTTATGAACGGGTTAGCAATCCCTATCGCCTATATGCTTACAGCGAAAGCAGCAGCTTTGATCCCTGGCATTTCATGGTGGATAACGGCTATAATGGCATTTCGCTTGCCTACAACGGTAGCTATGCTTCGTTCACGGAAAACACTGCTCACATCACTGTGCCTTATACGGTTAGCAGCCTAAGCCAAGATGTGCACCTCTCACTTTATCAGGCTCAGTTTGTGTTACCAAGTTTCTTTTTGGGTTCTTCCGTTCCTCAAAAGACGGTTATTAAGCTGGAGAAACTCAGCTTTATCCCCGGAATCACGAACTTGTTGGCTGCCTATCAATTGCAATTCACTAAAAGTGATGGGACAACACTTTATCCAAGCTTCTATAACGTGCTGGGAGCTACTCAAGAACCATACATCTATCTGCCCATCGAAGATATTGCCTCCATACCCAATGCCCGGCTCTTCTATCGCAACTCCAGCGGACAAGTAAACGAACTAACAAGAGTTACCAGCTTTAGTGACAACTACGCCAACGAATTTACCGTGCTGGGAAATTGCTTTATCTGCACCGTTAATAACCCTGGGATATTTTATATCAAAGCAAACTAGCATCTGGGAACTAAGGTGTTTAGCAGCACTCCGACGCTGCTAAACTCAATCTTCGTGAAAGTTAGCCAAAAAAGAGCAAGCTAAGTGCTTGCTCTATATGGCTTAATATAACTCGATATAACTGGTGCTTTATTTTACATGAAAGTTATCCAGGAACTGCTGCAAGATGGCAGCACGGCTTGGATGCCTCAGTTTTTTTAGGGCTTTATCCTCAATCTGCCGGATTCGTTCTCGGGTAACCTGGAAGATGTTGCCCACTTCCTCGAGGGTGCGGTGATAGCCATCATCTATGCCAAAGCGCAGACGTATAACCCGTTCTTCACGTGTAGTGAGGGTTCTCAGCACTTCATCCACCTGTTTTTTCAGCAGGCTACGTTCGGCAAGGCGTTCCGGCGAGATAATGGTGCGGTCTTCGATAAAATCGCCCAGGATGCTATCCTCACTATCATGCCCGATAGGTTTATCCAGCGAAACCGGCTCTTTGCTGATGGAAAGGATGTTCTTAATCTTCTCCACGGGGATGTCCAGCACCTCGGAAATCTCTTCAGGGTAGGGGTCGCGTCCCAGTTTCTGCATCAAGCGGCGGCTGGTGCGGTTTATCTTATTTATAGATTCTATCATGTGCACGGGGATGCGGATGGTGCGGGCTTGGTCTGCAATGGCGCGGGTAATCGCCTGGCGTATCCACCACGTGGCGTAGGTGCTGAACTTATAGCCTTTGCGATAGTCATACTTTTCCACAGCGCGCATCAAGCCGGTATTGCCTTCCTGAATAAGGTCTAAAAACTCCAGCCCGCGGTTATTATAGCGTTTGGCGATGCTGATAACAAGGCGCACATTGGCTTCTATCATCTCATTCTGTGCTTTTTCTTTGTTACGTTCGGCACGGTCAATCTCGCGCAGCAAGAACACAAGTTCGCTGCCTGTCATCTTGGTTTCCAGCTCCACACGGCGGATTTTACGGCGGGCGTTTTTAATCTTACGCAGAGTTTCTACAAAGATGTTGGGGTCCATGCCGGTTTCCGCCTGCACTTCCTCAAAATCCTCATCGCTCTTTTTCGCCCTACGTCCATAGGTGCAAATCTCGTCGATAGTATAGCGTTTTATTCTGGTTAGGTTCGTGATGCTATCGTAGCTTTCTTCGATACGTTCCACGAGGCTGCGGATGCGATATACCATGCGCTTAATCAGCTTGTCGTTATAGGCAAGAATCATGAAGGTATTGATAATCAAATTGCGGATATCATCGATTTCTTCCTGACGGTTAGCGGTGCCTGTTTCATCGAAATCGCAATTATCCAGTATCACGCCTACCTTATCCAGATTAATCTCGTTATCTTTTAGGATTTCCTTGAACTTATCTATTATCTTCACATCTTGGTTCTTATCTATCCAGGTGCCGATATCCACTTTGAATATCTGGTCGAGGCGTACGCGTCTTTCGCGGTAGCGATGCAGAAAGTTATACATTTCGCGCAGGGTGCTGCCAGATTGAAACACGTTTTGGTTTATCATCTTTTGGTAGGTTTCAATCTTCTTTGCTACGCGTACTTCGCCTTCACGGTCTAAGAGCGGAACACGCCCCATCTCCCGCAGATACATACGCACGGGGTCGTCATAAAAGCGTTTAGTCTTAAACTTTTTGGGTGCTGCTGGTTTACGAATTGCTGCCCCACCCTTGGTTATCCTTTTCTCTGTTTCATCGATAATCTCGATGCCATCTTGGGACAAATCGAAGATAATATCATCCACTTTATCCAGGAAAAAGGGGTTACTGGGCAGAATGTCGTTAATCTGTTTGAAGGTGATATAGCCGGTTTCTTTACCCAGCTCCACCAGTTTCTTCAAATACTCATTGTAAGTAATCATCAATGCTCCTTGCAAGGCACTTCAAAAAAGGACTTTGTTGACCACCTTTCGGGTCATGCGTCTGTAGGCAAGATTCAGCTTTTCTTTCTGTTTGAGCAGTTCCAGGTTATCTGGGTCTTTGATTATACTGCGATCCATTTCTTCCAAGTCTCTTTGGATTTTGCGGATGCGAAGCCCGACTAGGCAATCTTCAAAGCGCATTTGCTGTAAATCCTCGAACAGAAGTTCAGCCAAACCTTCCTTTATTTCTTTATTTTCAATATTATCAAGTAGTGCAGCGGGTTCCCAAGTTCCGGCGCTTAGGCTAAGCGATACCAAATATGAGAAGATTTCAAGATAGAGCCTATTATTAAAATAACTCGCATCCATCTCGCTAGCAAGTAGTTTATACGAATCGTAGTCTTTTAGTGCTAAAATTAGCGCATGACGCTCTTCAAAACTTTCACTATCTTTTGCTGTGCTTTGGTTGGGAGTGGTTTGCACGTATGCAGGTGCGCTACTGCGGTGCAGCTTGCTATTAAGTGCGTTTTCCGTGATACCAAAGGCTTCGGACACATCTTTTACCAGCAGTTCGCGTTTAATTTGGTCTTTCAGATTGCGCAGGGCATCCAGAATTATCTCTATCCGTTCTGCGGTCGGTTGTTCAATGCGATTGTCCGTTGCCATAAAGTTTATTAAATTAGGTGCGCTATCCAGTAAGCTCTGCAAAGCTTCTTTGCCCTGTTTTAGGATAAGGGAATCGGGATCTTCATCTTTTGGCAGCAGCGCAACCTTAATCTCCATCCCGCGGGAAAGGCAAAGCAAGCCACTTCGCACGGCGGCTTTGATGCCGGCTGTATCACCATCGTATAGCATGGTAGCCTTGTTGCTAAAGCGGGTTAGCAGGGATATCTGGTCTTCGGTTAAAGCAGTCCCAAGGCTGGCAACGGCATTGTTGAAGCCGCTTTCGTACAAGCGTAAAAAGTCAAAGTATCCTTCGCAGACAAGTGCGGTTCCCGCTTTGCTGAGATTATACTTGGTTTTGAATAAGCCGTATAGCTCTTTCCCCTTGGTGTAAAGCTCTGTTCCGGGGGAGTTGAAGTATTTGCCCACTCCGGGTTTATCTTCCAGCAGCCTGCCTCCGAAGGCGATAACTTCACCAAAACTGTTGTGAATGGGAAAGATAAGCCTATCGCGAAACATGTCGGACAATCCACCGGAGTAATTTCCAAATAAGCCAGATTCCTTTAGCAGAGAAACTCCCAAGCCTTCCTTCATCAGATGGTTTAGCAGTGCCTTTTCGCTGTTAAGTGCGTAGCCAAGTTGCAGTTCCTTCGCTGTCTCAGGGGAGAAAGAGCGTTTTTTTAGGTATTCCAGCACATGCTCTCCATGCGCAAATAGGTTGGCGGCAAAGAAATCCGCTGCGGATTTATACACTTGCATCAGTTGTTCGCGCTTGGTGGATACTGTCTTGGTGCGTTCGTATTCGGGGATGGCAATGCCAGCACGTTGGGCAAGCTTCTTTACTGTCTCTATGAAACTTAGCTTCTCATAATCCCCCACAAAACCGAATACGTTGCCCGCCTTGCCACAGGCAAAACACTTGTATATTTGCTTGGGTTGGCTTACGTATAGCGATGGCTTGGTGTCATTATGAAAGGGGCAAATTCCGCGCCAATTCGCACCGACGTGCTTCAGCGGGAGGTAGCTTTGCACTACATCCACAATGTCGTTGGCTTGGCGTATTTGGTCTATTAAGCTTGGTTCCATTTCATCACTTCTTTTTGTTTAACAAAGAGTAAAAGAGTAAAAGAGGGAAAAGCGAGAAAGAGACGGCTACAATACACATCTTTCGCACTTTTTTCACTTCATCACTTCTTCACTTCTTCACTTCTTTTTTTTAACAAAGAGTAAAAGAGAAAAAGAGGGAAAAGAGAGAAAGAGGCGGCTATAAACACGCCAGCACTTCATCACTTTATCACCTTGTTACTTTGTCACTTCATCACTTCTTTTTTATTTAACAAAGAGTAAAAGAGAAAAGAGGGAAAAGAGAGAAAGAGGCGGCTATAAACACGCCAGCACTTCATCACTTTATCACCTTGTTACTTTGTCACTTCTTCACCTTGTTACTTTGTTACTTCTTCACCTTGTTACTTTGTTACTTCTTCACCTTGTTACTTTGTCACTTCATCACCTTGTCTCTTCTTGCTCATCCGCTGCTGTTTCAAACGTGGACTGCACAGGGCCTGCTCCTGATTAATCCCGATGAGATCCCGATCGGATCCCGATCGGTCCCCCTTCGGATAAGCAAGGAACACGCTTTCAGGCACCTTTCAACAAGTAAAGAACACGCTGTCGTTCCCGCGGAGGCGGGAATCCAGCCCTAAAATAACATGGTATCTACTCGGCTTAACTCTTAACTCATAATTTATAATTTAAATCTTCACCACGGTTACGCCACTACCGCCTTCGTTCATTGGCGGCGTGCCTATTTCCAGTATTCCTTTACGGCGCTTAAGGTAACTCTGCACCTTGTTGCGTAGTACGCCCGTGCCCTTGCCATGTACAATGCGTAAAGAGTGTAAACCTGCAAATGCTGCATCGTCAATGAATTCATCTATCAAGGGTCGGGCTTCGTCAAAGGTTAGTCCTAGCAGTTTAAGCTCAAATTTAGCTTTGGGGCTAACCGTACTTTTTATAAAGATTTCGGTCTTAGTTTCTCGATTAACGGCTTTGGATGCGTACAGGCTCTCGCTTGGCGTTTTAAAACTGATGCCGTTCATATCAACGGTTGCGCTATCGCCAGAGATGGATACCACCACAGCCTCTGCATCAAAGTTTGCCAACCATACCCGGTCTCCCGGTTTGGGATTTGGCAAGGGTTTATGAGATTCGCAGCCACTGCTGATCAGTTCTGTTTGAAGCTCGGCACTCTTGACATTTACTTCATGCAATTTTCTTTCCGAAAGTGATTTGCGTTCGCTTTTGTCAAGTTTCTTAAGCTCACTAAGCTCAGCGGCATAAATCTTCTGTTGAGAAATCAGTTCCTTTTGCAGCTCTTTCAGGTGGTTTTGCCGTCTCTGCTTTAGCTCTGCTTCCCAAATCGCTTCCTTATTCTCCAGCTCTTCTATCTTCGCACTCAGGTTGCGGGTCTTCAGCTCGAACTGGTAGGTTTGCACACTCAGTTTCTTCTTCTCTTCCTGCATCTTCTTTAGCAGACTGGTGAAATCCTGATTCTGGCTACCGGAAAGCTCTTTGGCGCGCTCAATAAGCAGATTATCCAAGCCCAGAGAAGCGGCAACTTCTATGGCAAAACTATCGCCAGGAAAACCCGGAACAAACTTGTAAGTGGGATGCAGGCTCTTCAGATCAAACTGCATGGAAGCATTTACACAATTGGGATGCTGCTCGCCGAATATCTTTAGCGAAGTGTAGTGGGTGGTAACGATGCCCGGACAGGCAAGCTCGGCAAAGCGTTCCAGAATGGCTTGAGCTAAGGCAGAGCCTTGCTGTGGATCTGTTGCTGCGCCTATCTCATCTATCAAAATCAGGCTGTCCGTACTGGCACCATGTAGCATTTTACTAATTTTATCCAGGTGCGAGGAAAAAGTGGAGAGGGCGTTTTCGATGGATTGGTCGTCCCCAATATCGGCAAAAACATTGCTGAACATACCAATCTTACTGCTTTCATCCACAGGGACAGGAAGCCCGGATAACGCCATCAGCGTGATTAAACCAACCGCCTTCATCAGGACGGTCTTACCGCCGGTATTGGGTCCGCTGAGGATAACCAGCTTATGCTCTTCACCCAGCTCGATATTAAAGGGGATTACCTTGGCAGGGTTGCCTAAACGCAGGATTAGCAAGGGATGGCGGGCAGTACTGAGATTAACAATCGGCTGCGGAACAATCTGCGGAACTTCGGCATTCATACTTTTGCACAGGCGTCCACAGGCAAAGCGGAAATCAAGCAGTGCTAAGTTATCCTGATTGCGTAGAATCTGGCGTTGTGCGGCTTTCACTTGCGTGGTATATTGCGAAAAGATGCGGTAGATTTCCTGCTTTTCTTCCTGCTTCACCATCTGGAGTTCGTTATTCATAGGGATCACGGAAACAGGCTCTATAAACACCGTGGCTTTACTGCCCGAATGGCTCTGAACGATGCCATCCACGAAGGGTACGGAGCTTTCCTTGAAGGGAAGAACATAGCGATCATCCCGCTGTGTTACAAACTTATCTTGCAGGAACTTTTCATAGCGAGTGTCGCCCAGCATGCTCTGCATGGTTTTCTGGATACGGGCACGCAGGATGCCCGTACGTTTGCGGATGCTTGCCAGCTCCGGAGAGGCTGTATCCAGGATATTGCCCTCGAAATCGAATATTTCAATGTAGCGGCGGTTAAGCTCCGGGAAAGCGGTTAGCCTGAATAATATGGCTTTTACATTGGGATAATCGTGCAGGGAATCGCTGCGGGACAGCACTTCGTCCGAAATGTGGTTATTATTAAAAACAGCAGTAAACTCTTCGTAAGCAAACAGGCTATGGCGGCTATCCGCAAAAAGGGGATTCAGGTCGCTTAGTGGTTCAAAATCAAACTCTAAGCCTCTGGTAAGCAAATCCTGCACTTCAGCAACCAAGCTTTGGGATTTGCGGATGGCAGCAATATCCGAGAGGGGATGCAGTTCGGAGGCGATGGCACAGCCCAAGGAGCTATGGCAAGTCTTTACAAGCTGCTTTATTAGCGCATCGTATTCCAAATCAGGATTGTGATAGCTCATTTATTCCGTGTATCTTCGGGGACGGCGTAGATGGTTTTGTTAATTTTAGGCAGCTTGATTAGTTTCATCCGCTCAGTAAGTTTCAGCTTGCTAAATAAGTCTTCCTTCAGCACGTCTATCCCTGCATACACCCGATGGGTTTCTCCGTTCTTCAAGGGTGTGGAGATGGAAGGTACAAAATCCAGCATAACCATAAAGATGATGATTACTAACAAGCCATTCCCAAAACCGAGCGCAGCGCCTATGGCTTTGTTTATGTTGGAGAGCTTAACGGCAAAGATTAAGCGGTTACAAGCATAGATAGTAAGCTTCACAACTACCGCAACCAGCACTAAAATAAGCACGATAGAGATTACCGTGGCTATGCCACGCGCCAAATGATACTTGATTAGCAGACTGCGCTGGACTAGCGGAAAATAGTGCCCCGCCAAAAAGAAGGTGGCTACGTAAGCGCAAAGCTGGATTAATGCAGCAGCAACACCCTTGCGCCAGCCTAAAATAGCAAATAAAAGCAGAAAGCCTAAGATAATCCAATCTAATATTCCCATGATATCTCCCGACTATAAAAAAGCATACAGGGACGAATCCCTGTAGCTAAGTTTTGTGCAATAGTGCCTTTCCTGGGGTAGGAAAGCTATTTATTGTAACGTTGCATGCGTCGCTGGATTTTAAGCATCTTGCGGCGTGCAGCGTTGGCTTCGCGTTTTTTCTTTACGCTAGGTTTCTCGTAAGCTTGGTTTTTCTTTATCTCGGAAAGAATAGCAGCTTTTTCGCATTTCTTCTTGAAGCGTTTCAGTAAAAAATCGAAGGACTCGTTATCTTTAGCTACGACTGTCGGCAAACAAATCACCACCTTTGGTCTTATATTTAAGTTTAGAGCGTCAGGTTTCGTTATGAGCATATATTGTCAAGCGATAATCGGTTAACTACCTTGGTAAGCCAAAAGAAACAAGTGGAAAGGAAAACCGGCTGAACATTAGCTCAACCGGCTGAGAGACATTGTTTTTACTTAGGGCTGTATTTACCTATCGTTTTTTGCTATCACTTTGTAGAAAGCTTTTGTAGTTGTACTGCCCTCATAAGTAAAACCTGTGGTGTTTTCTAGAAAGTTCCAATCTCCATAAGGAGTATTGGCTTCATAAACATCATACGACGTTGCCCCGGAAACTTCATTCCAGGATAGAGTGTAGGTGTCTGGCAAAGTTCCCACTGCGATATCTACACTGGGTTCTGGCAGATAAGCTCCTACATACATGTTATTGACAAGGAAGTCGTTATCGGCATTACCTACGGTAGAGCCTGCGAAGAGAGCAATACGGATGTGCCCTATGTGCCCGTTAAGTGCGATGATTACTTTTTCACCAGTTGTACTGATGTTGTTGAGCACGTAGGGTGAGCCAGTATTGTTCCATTCACGGACGATGTTTGCAGTGCTCCAGGTGAAGCCATCGCCGATTAATACTGCAAAACGGTCATCAACTCCATCTAAAGCTGGAGGTGTTCCCGTGGGAGGTTGATTGGATTTTAGGAAAGCGAGATCGAAAGTTAGGTAGGTATCCGCATCGCTAACATTGAAGAGCGGGCTTATTAACCAACCGTTTATGGTTGCCCATACATTTATCTTGGCTGCTTTGTCTGTACCAGCTACGTTTAACCAATCACCTTGTTCCCAGATACTACTGCCTCCTAACACTATAGGATCAACAAGATTGCCGCCCTTGCGTAGCCAGTCACTGTTCGGAGGGAACGATGTTCCATCGAAAGTTTCCGTCCACGGGAAGGTAGCTATAGAGGGGTCGGCAAGCGTGGTAAAGCTCCAGTTTGGACAGTCTATAGCCGAACCGAACTCATTGCGGGGGATTACGCGCCAGTAATAGGTTTTGCCATAATCCAGATAAGTGGCGGGAGTATAGCTTGTGGCTGTAGTTACCAGCCCGTTTTCTATCCAGGTAAGAGGGTCTAATGTCCACATAGAGAACAGGTAATCATCAGGATCACCACCAGTGTGATTCCAGCTTAGGTTAGAAGTTACGCCTACATCGGTAGCACTGTCCACAGGACTAACTGCTACTGCGGGGTTGGGGACATCTGTGGCAGGGCTGATGAACCAAACATTGGGGTGGTAGCTGTATCTAGACCCTGATGATGTAGGGAAAGAGCTGCTATTGGTTTTGTAAACTGAGCTATTACTTAGGCTTTCGCAGTAAAATTTGGGGGGTCCGCCAATCCTGCTGCCATCACGGTTTTCCCAGAGGATTTCCAGACCCCAGGAAGCAGAGTAATTATAGGGGGTTTGGAAGGTAATCTCTACCCAGCCAGGTCCATTGAAGGTAATAGAGCCATTATAGACATTAGTATAGTAAGAAGTGTTTGGATATGAAGTGCTTCCATAACTGCTGTCATAGAAAGCACCGATATAGATTTTCTGGTTATCCATGGTGTAATCGGTAATTGGGTCGCTAACCTTAAAGGCAATTTTGGTAAACGTGGTATCGCCAGTTACACCTGCGGCAGCCATTTCCGTAGCGGTGTAAAAGAACTTACTCCAGCCGTAGTTGCTATAGCCATATACCGGCACTTTGTTGTTGTCGGAAGTGCCGGCGTCGATGATGAAATCACCTGCACTGAGGGTTGCCACAAGAAACAAGGCGATAAGGGCGATAGAGAGCTTTTTAAGCATAATTCCTCCTATTTAATTAGGGTAAGCTTGCGTGAGACGACAGCTTTGCCATCGCTCAACTTGATGAAGTATATACCGCTGCCAACTTCGTAACCTTTATCATCTTTACCATCCCAGATAATGGTGTGATTTCCGGCTAGCTGTTGGCTGTTTAGCAGGCTGATAACCCGCTGTCCCTTAACATTATATATCGATAGTTGCACCTGTGCGGGGTTTGCAATAGTGTAACTGATGGTAGTGGTGGGATTAAAGGGATTTGGATAGTTCCCTTTTAGGGCTGTTTGGACGCTGGGGCTATTGTCTTCGGCTATGGCAGATGGCACCACTCCGAACCAATCCATGAGGTCGGTAAATAGTGCCGTCCGTTGGTTGATATTACTTAACTGGCTAAAATCGAAGCTAAAGTAAAAAGCCTTGAAGACTGGTATCTCCACTTTTGTGGCACATACTCCGTGATATAGATAAGCATGCCCGTTCACAGGTCCATCCTCGAAGGCAAAGGCATTCTGTGAGCCTATTTCGGGGTAGGGAACCATATCTGCATACCAATCAGGTACTGCGTCATTCTTAAATAGGCAATCGGGACTGTTGGCATAAACGTTGTATTCGTTACCGGGGATACCGATAGGAGAGCCATTCAAGCACAGAATAGTGCCATTTTGGTAGTTTAGGCTTTCGGGACCTGCCAATCCATTCGAACCACCACCTAAACTTGTACCAATATAATCGGTGCGAAGGTAGCCATTTAGAAGCTGTTTCATGGTGTTGGAGTTGGGCGTTCCACTCTGGCTATATGCCCATCCATCGGAGGCAAAGAATAGGTTCTTGGGGGCTGTAATGCTGCCAGAATCCAGGTAGTTCATCAGCACGCTGGCAAAATTGAGAGCTTTGGGACTTTGGCTGCCTACCGAAGCATAGGCGATTATCGTGGAATAGTTACTGGAAAAGCTGTAGCTATCGTATTCTTCCCAGTTATACTTATCATAAGCGATATTCATGTTGGCAAGCAGGGTTTCGTAAACGGCAAGCTCAGTACGTTGGTAATCCTGAGAACCGCTATATGCAAGCAGCACACTACGGTTAACATGGGGAAGGATATCGAAGCTATGATAGTCTTCATCTGGCAGGGTGCTGCTATTGTTTAGCACATCTGTAGCCTGAATGTAATAAGTAAGTGTGCTTCCCAAGGGCAAGGCAGGCATCTGGAACTCGTAGTTGTTATTACCAGTGGATGTCCCTGTCACTTCAAGCCAGCCTGCGCCTGTGTTGTACATCAAGATTACGGCACTAAGTGCGCTTTGGTCTATCACTCGTGCCTTCAGCACGGGGCTTGGTTCAAAGGTATTACCCGGCGCAGAGTGAGTAATAATGGGAGCTTGCTGATCTGTTCCACTATAGAAACGAATCGCCAAGCCGTCGAACAGCATATTCCCTGCCGGTTCCACACCGATATAGGTGTTATTCTGTACAATTTCCCGTAAGTAGCATAAGCCAATCGTGCCATTATCATTTTGCAGGGCTACTGTGCTGCTAGCTCCGTTTTCATGTGGGATGGTAGCACCGGTTTGCCCTGTGGCAGTGTGGTTGTATTGCATTACTATTTCGCCGTTTTCGTACAGGATAACTTCAAAATCTAATAGTGATGTAGCACCTGTTCCCGCACGGAAGCGCAAATTATGCCATTGGATTACCGTATAGGCATTGGGGCTTGTCCCAAAGCTTTGGAAATATACGTTCCCAGTGCCTTGGTCTGCTTCCAGATCGTCCCAATACACAGATATCAAGCCTGGCATCTGAGTATAACCTGGTATGGGATACATATAGTTAAACATGTTTCCATCCCCACCCCAGCCTTGGCTTGGGTAATGGTTATACCAGTTATTGGTTGCCAGCAAGATTTCGCCGTTTATGTCCACATAAGCTTCGCTGTAGCTGTTTCCGTAGAAGGGGAAAGAAAATCCCAAGGGGATAGGCTCGCTGAAATTATCATCGCCATACCATTGGTTTACGCCATACATAATACTGGACGTTCCTGTGGCACTTATATCTATCCAATCAAATACTGGTCCGCCTTCTGTGGTGCTATCCAGATACCTGAAACCAAAAGCATCAGGTCCGCCGGCGTTGATGCGTAATACTACAGAAAACGCACGTGTAATACTGTTATTGGCAGGATTCCCATCTTCAGCACTGATAGTAAATGTCGCTTGGTAGCTGCCTGCTTCGCTTATCGTTTGTTCGGGGAATTGCACCTCTGCCGTTTGCTGGGGCGTTAATGCTCCTCCATAGAACACTTCGCTATTGGCAATAGTAGTTCCTGCTGCACTGCGCAAGGTGTATTGGATAAGCACCTGATCGTCCCATTGGTTTAGTCCATTGTTACTTATTATTACTTTGGGAGTAAAGGGAGCATTCACATATTCCACCAAACGCGGAGAAGAGATACTGATAAGAGCCAAATCTATTACTGGTATAGGGGTTACTGTTACTAGCATGGTGTCGGTTGCACTTAAACCGCTTATCGCATCGTGCATAGTAAACACAATGTTCTCTTCGCCGTGCCAATCCGGGCTGCTAAAGTTTAGGTTCAAACCAGTGCTACTTACATTCACATGCTCCGTAGGTAACCAGCTAATGCTTGCAGAGCTTAGTTCGGTAGCCACGACATAGGGGCTGCAATCCAAGCTATAGCTTTCTCCCTGAATGAATGAGATGCTTGCGGGCAGGTTTAGCTCTGGGCTTATTACTATTGGCTGCCCGATGCGGATATCATCCACCAGAATAGCATAGTTCGAGCATTGCCAGAAAAAGCCGATATAGATGTTCATTCCCGCAAAGGCTGAGAGATTGTAGCTTGCCATTTGGTATGTAGTGCCAATGCCTTGCAAGTTTAAAATCTGGTTATTAAAGTTACTTACCGCGGTTCCAGTGGTGGATACATATACTTTCAGGTTTTCGGTGCTTGTCCAGCTCCGTGTCCAGAACTTAAGTGAATCTCCGCTTGCTATGGTTAAATGTGGAGTAATCAGCCAATCGCTATTCTGATTAGGCAAATAATTATCCACAAAAACTGACCGTGTTCCAGAATGAGCATGGCTAACATTATTCAGATTGCGCCAAATGCTGCCATCTCCATCATCGCGAGTTGTCCAGCCCGCAGGCAGGGTAGTTAGGTTATCAAAATTCTCGTCCACGTGCCACTGTCCAAACATTGGCACCATGAAAGCAAGAAGAATTAGGAAGGTAAAATACTTTTTCATGGCGTCCTCTTTTTCTTCTGAAAGTTAATTACGGGATTTTCCACTTGTAAGAACCATTCCTGTGTGCCGGCAACTGAGCCACCCAAGGAACGGTTATCGCCCCAGAACACGGTTAAAAAACCGCTACTTTTGTGCTTTAGGGCGTTATCTATAGCGCCCATGCTGATGTTATCGTTGGTGCCAAGACCGATAAGAGCTACCTTTCTTCCATCTTCTCCACCAGCAGCAATAGCCTTGGCGATTAGCTGTTCTCCTTTTTCGGCAGTAAAGGAGGTTATCATATTGTTGCTTATTTCAATATTGGGTTTTAATATCTCTTCTCCAAAGGCAAATGCACGGTCGGCACAGATGCTACCATTAACAGTCCCCGGTTTGGGGATAATTAGAATTTCGCCTCCAGGAAGGTTTATTACCGGCGATTGGAACTCATTGGAACCAAAGGAACCACATTCTGCCAAAAACCTCTGTGCCTCGAAATGCAGAATTGCTTCTTCAGTGGCAATCTCCAGTGTCTCTTTGGCAGAGTATTCCTTGCATATCCCGATAGTATGTTTGCACAGCCGAGGATAGTCTATATCCAAAGCTTGCCAAAACTGTAGCTCGCTTTCTATAGCCTTCTCGGACAAAGTATCGTGCAACATCCCGGGCATCATTGCCACGCGGATATGCTTATCTTGGATAATCTTCTTACTTTTTTCCAATTGGCGATTGCGCAGGATAATCTTTTCCGGATCGCGTAGCTGAATCGAGCGGGATTCGCCGTTTAAGTTCAAATAGACATCGGATATCTTAAGCAGGCGGTTCATTTCTTCATAATCTGCTTTGAATGCAGACAGAGAATATTCTTCATATTTCGCCCTAAGATGCTCTTGATCCTGGTATATTAGGGAAACATTTATTCCTCTGCTTCCAGCTTCTTGCAACAGGTACTCTACCAAAGGAAAGTTAAACTTCCCACTTACAATCAGTAAGCGTTCTCCCTTTACCATGCCAAAGGATTGGTCTATCAGCTTGGCTGCAATCTTAGAAAGGCTTACACTGTGTTCTTGTTCTAGGATGCCACCGATTATCGCCCTGCTGTCCAGAACGTGTTCATTGGCTTCTAGCCCGATGGCAAAATCTAACACATAGCTCTTGGCGGTGGCACGGTAATATACTTCGCGATTGTTGCCAAAAGCCTCGTCGGCTACTTCTAACAGACCTTCTGCCACCATTTGAGTCAAATTATAGTGGACTTTTTGTTTGCTATGGTCAAAAAGATCTGATAATTGTTGGCAGGTTGCGGGTGCTTTGATTAGTTCTTTTAATATGTTGAACTTTAGGTAGCTACCCAGTTCCTTCATCTGCGAGTGGCTAGTAATAAGCTGTAGATTTCTAATCATGTTCACTTCCTTAATCTAAATAAGCTCTTGTTTCATCTACGGAGCATTAGATATAAAACCCAAATATTAGTCAAGAACTTTTTTACCTATTGTGGTGCTTGTCTGAAAATCTGGAGCTTTTGACTTTTAAAGTGCCGACTATACTTTCGTAAAAAAGGGTGATGTTTACAAGCTCGCCGCTGTATGAATTAAAAAAAGGACTACTCTTGCCGCATACTGCAATCATTTTAACTCACAATTACGCCCTGTGATTGCTGTTCTGGCTTGTCTCTTAACTGATTGCAGCGTAATTGTAAGTCAAAATCTGGGCAGCATCATTGTAAGCCCAAAAAGCCTCCTGCCTTGCTTGAATTGCCCTATCATTGCCCACCCATTGCCCTCCACATGGACAATGAGTGGGCAATGATAGGGCAATTCAAGCAAGGACGGCAAGATGTTCAATCCTGAAAAGCAAAGTATTCTATTACGATTTCGCAAGTTATCGTATTTTCTCTTTCGCTCTTTTACTCTTTGTTAAGATGAACCCGATTCAGCTTGACAAAAAGACCTGTACTTGTGAAAGTATATTTATCAAACGGATGAGGAAAACACCTATGAAACAGTACATCATAAAAACCATAGTTACCTTGTTTATCATCGTGACTGTCAGCGAGATAGCCAAGAAATCCAGCCTGATTGGTGGGATTCTCGTATCTCTGCCACTTGTGTCCATTTTAGCGATGATGTGGCTGTGGATAGATACCAAGAGCAAGCTGAAAGTCTCGGAGCTTTCCACTACCATCTTTTGGCTGGTTATCCCTTCGCTGGTGCTGTTTATCAGCCTGCCTATGTTACTGAAAAAGCTGGATTTCGGATGGGCAATGACGCTATCCTGCTCCCTCACGATTGTAGCTTACTATCTCATGATATCGGTATTGGGAGTGTTTAATATTCGTTTATAGTGCGGAAGTGCTAGAGAGATGAAGTAACAAAGTTATAAAGTGAAGGTGTTGTGACGATAATGTGTGAGAAGGCATTGATAATTAGTTATTTAACAAAGAGTAAAAGAGTAAAAGAGAAGATAGCATTTAGTCTGGAGTCGTTGCTGCAGAAACTAACCTTAGCTAAGCATATAACCACGGGCAGCAAGGACTACAGCGACAGATATAGAGAAACTAAAAAACAGACCCACTATTTTCAGGACAGCTCACCACATTTCTCTCTTTTTACTCCTTAACTCTTTTACTCTTTGTTAAATTAGAACCATATGCTTGCAGCGATATTTGTGTAAGCTGATCTAATGTCTGCCAGTTTTCTGTACTTGCGAGGATAAACTGGAGCTTGCAAGCTCTAAGCTTATTTTTTTCATTGACAGTTTGGGGGACATGTTTGGCAATGTCATTTAATGAAATAAGATAATAGATTAAAATAGGAGATATAGATGCTTACCATTGACTGGAAAGAAAGGCTAAACATGGATACGGAGGATTACCTTAAAAATAAACTCCCCAAAGGCGATTATGATTTCGAAATCATCTTCAACGCTTATCCCGAAAGGGTCAATGGCAAGATTCCTGCTGAGGTTATTAACTATGTGGCAGGAGCTATGGTGCAAAAAATAGGTAAAACTCACGAGCAATATCTTCCCTTTTTTCAGAAACTTTGGCTTAAAAAAGGGGGATATGGCAAAACCGCTTTTTCTCATATTATGAGTAAGCTTTTGCATAAGAAACCTGCTGTTTATCTGCCCCTTTTTGAAGAAGCTCTTGCCCATGCGGATAACAGCGAAATGCTTACTTTGCTGGATAAGGTTATGCTGCCATTGTTACGCAAATCTCCTGAGAAATATCTGGACATGGCTTACGGATATAGCAACAGTGATGTTGAGATACTCCGCAAAAATGGATTGGGATTGTTGGTTAAGCTGCTTAAAAAACGTGAAGACCTTATTCCCACTATCATGGAGCACTTTTCACGCCAGTGGAGCTATCCTTTGGGTGAAGCTATGCCCAGCCATGTGCTGATGCTGAAAGCAGTTGCTAAACAAAGCCCTGAATATTACCTCAAAGTATGGGAAGATTATGGCAGTAGTCGCGACCCGCAAATCGTGGAGCTACTCTGCGCAACTGTTACAGACTACCTCCCCCAAATTGAAGAACCAATAGAACTTTGGACACACAGCGGGAATGCGCGCCTTAAAAAAGCCGCTACTTCTGCTTATAAAATCCTGCTTAAGAAGAAAGGCGTATAGCTTTGGATCTGAGTGTATTCATCACCAAACCCGGTATGGAAAAGCTGCAAAAGCGAATCCATCACCTTATGACTAACGAACGCCCAGAAGTTATAAAACAAATAGCTACAGCCAGGGAATTCGGAGACCTTAGCGAAAACGCCGAATACAAAGCCGGGAAAGAGCGACAACGCTCCATAGATAGCGAAATAGACTACCTGCGCAGACGCAGTGCACAGCTTAAAGTTATAGATACCGAAAGTTTCCCCAAAGACGTGCTTCGCTTCGGCAGCTACTGCGTTGCCGATGATATCACCAACGATGAACGCATCTGCTATCATGTGGTCGGAGCGGAAGAACTAAACTATTCTATAGAAGACGATGTAATGGCAGTATCAGTTGTCTCGCCTATCGGAAAAGCTCTTTTAGGGAAAAAGGTGGGCGATATAGCTGTGGTAAATGCACCCATGGGCGAAAGACATTTAAAGATAATAGATATAAGATAAATATGGAGAATCAATGAAGAAGAAAGAAAGCACCCCATCCGCTTTGTCTTACGAACGTAAGAACTTCTGGAAAGAAGCACCAATAGCGGAACAAAAGGCAGCTTTTGCATTTGCAGAAGCTTACAAGGGTTTCTTAAACGAAGCCAAAACTGTTCGTGAAACCATTGCTTATACCGAAACGTTATTAAAGAAACACAAGTTCAGTGCCATCGGCAAAAAAGGCAGCTCTAAGGTTTATACCATATTTCGGAATAAAACCATTGCTATGGCAGTTATCGGAACTGAGCCTATAGCCAACGGCTTTAATATGGTGGCTGCACATATCGATTCGCCCAGAATAGACCTGAAGCAGAACCCTCTTTATGAAGATAGCACTAGTGCCATGGCTTGTATGCGTACGCATTACTATGGTGGAATAAAGAAGTATCAGTGGCTTTCTACTCCCCTTGCTCTGCATGGTATAGTGATTAAGAAAGACGGCAGTAAGCTAGATATCAGTATCGGCGAACGTGATGATGAACCGGTGTTTATTATCCCGGATTTATTACCTCACCTGGCGCGCAAGGAACAATACACGAAGAACCTTACTGATGCTTTCGATGGCAATAAAATGAATCTCATATTCAGCGGAATGCAAGCCCCGATGGGCGAGGACAAGGAAGCATTAAAATCCTATGCATTGAAGATGTTGAACGACAAATACGGCATTACTGAAATTGATTTCATTTCAGCGGAACTGGAACTTGTGCCCGCAGTAAAAGCCCGTGATGCAGGTTTTGATAGCAGCATGGTGGTGGGTTATGGTCAAGATGATCGTATTTGTGCCTATACCGGCATGAAAGCGTTATTCGACAACCTGGAAAACAAACCCAAGCGTACAATGGTGGTTTATTTCTCCGATAAGGAAGAAGTCGGCAGCCAAGGCAACACAGGTGCGCACAGTGTGTTTATTAAGGACTTTATCGGCAGCATTATGGAGCATAACGGAGAAAACAACAGTAGTGCCAATCTCCGTAAAGCCTTTATGAACGCTCAGATACTTAGTGCCGATGTTACCGCCGCAATAGACCCGAACTTCCCCGGAGTACATGAAAAGCAGAATGCTGTGGCTTTTAATTATGGTATTGGTATTTCAAAATTCACTGGCAGTGGAGGCAAATATGGCTGTAACGATGCCAATGCTGAATTCAATGCCAAAATAGTAAAAATCTTTACAGATGCAAAGGTATTCTGGCAAACAGGCGAGCTTGGGAAAGTAGATGAAGGCGGTGGTGGGACCATAGCTTATATCTTAGCTAACCAAGGCGCCGAAGTGATAGATTGTGGAGTGGGCTTGATGGGAATGCACTCTTTGTACGAGCTTTGCTCCAAAGCAGACCTATATTCCACCTATAAAGCTTATAAAAGCTTCTTAATCGCTAAGTAACCTAGTAAAGGAGAGTCTTATGAAACAGATACTTACCCTCGCAGTAGTATTTATCCTTCTTGCAGGCTGTGTGTCCAACAAACCTTTCCAAGAACAGAAGCAAAAAGTGCTTCAACTGGAAAGAAGCTTTGATGAACAAAATACCGAGCTTATCGTTCTTCGTAAAGAAATTATGCAAAGTCGTAGATCTACAGGTTATTCCACAGTAACCATTGATTCTCTGTTTGCCGAAGTAAAAGCCATGTCTGAATTCCAAAATACGAACTTCCAACAGGTAAATGACGACGTAGCTTATCTTTTGGAGACAGTAGCAGATATGGCGCAGGAACAAAAGTCTATGCGTGATGATTTTGTAAATCTTCAGGCAGATAACGATGATATCTTGGAAGGTTTTGCCGATCGCATTGGTGCCAATACCAATAACAACACTGCCACTCCCGCTGTGTCACAAGATATTGCCCAGCTTACCAAGAGTGTGGGAGCAAGCAATAAAGCTCTTAAGGAACAAATAGCTACGCTTGAAAAGAACATCGCAGATTTGCGGACTTCTATGGGAAAGGAAAGCAGCTCCACCGGTACAACAGAATACAGTGGCAGCATTGAAACCCTTCGCAAACGCATCGACGAGCTTGAAACCAAACAGAAAGCTGTAAATGCTACAAATAAAGCTGAGCTTGAACGTTTGCAGCAAAAAGTGGAAACTCTGCCTTCTGCCAAGCAAAAAGCTGAGGTTAACAAAACCATAAGTAACACAAAAGAAGGTGAGATTCCAGAATACGAGGCTGCGAGAAAACAATACGACAAGGGTAATCACAAGCTTTCCCGTGAGCTGCTTGCCGACTTTATTGGCAAATATCCCAATAGTGATTATCTTGGCAATGCCTTATACTGGACAGGGGAAAACTATTACGCCGAGGGTGATTTTACCAATGCCTTACGTGAATTTCAAAATGTGGTTTCCCGCTACCCTGATTCATGGAAAGCAGCGGATTCTCAGCTTAAAGTTGGCTTATGTTATTGGTATATGGGCAATCCGGACGCCGGTCGCCAAGAAATTGAAAGTATTAGAACCGCTTATCCTAAGTATCGGCGAATGGACTTAGTGGATAAGTTTTTAAAGCAAATTAAGTAGTAAATGTTCAAATACCTGCTCTCGGTCTGCATCTTTTTGTGTTTATGCCTCCCAACTTGGAGTATAAAAGCTGCTAAAGAAGCTGAGATTATTGCCAGTGAGATAGCCAAAGAGATACAGACCGATGAGCCAATATTCCTAGACCTTCGCGCTGGAGAATGGACTGCTCCCCTTATCCAAGACCTATCAAGAATCTTGCTTAGCCGGGGTGCTGATCTTAGAGACAATCCTAATGCCCTCCAGATTCCCGAATACTCTTTAGAATTAGCAGACAATAGCTTAGGACACATTAACTTACCAGATTATGGTATCACTAATGCTGTACTGGTACAAGTGAACTTGAGTGTTAAGTGGCAGGAAAAGATTGAAAAGAGCTTTTTCTCGTATCATAGCACACGCCAACCTGTTTATAGTTTCGAAACTAAGCAAATTCATTTACCCGACCTACGGCTGATTAAAATCTCAGCATATGATTTCAGTCGGCTTGATTCCCCTGATAGCGAAGTTTCTAATTTGCGTTTACGTTGGTTTGAACCATTGGTAGCCGCAGCCGCCATAGGCTCTATGATCTTTCTTCTCTGGAATTATGATTAAAGGAACATTAATGCATCGATTTATTATTGCCCTATTGATACTAATGCTTGGCTTCACAGCGTGTAGCCGCAACAAAACACAGCTTTCTACAGAAGTAAGACTTAAGACAGCGGATGAACTATATGCCAAGGGTAAATATGCTCGTGCTGCCATTCTATATGATGAAATATCCTTTGAACGTAAGTCCGCATCCACTGCATACGCAAACCTCAGGCAGGCTGATTGCTATTTTGCGATAAACAAATTTGCCGATGCTCAAAGCAAATATGAGCAATTCATTAGCTCCTTCCCAGATCATCCAGATGTAAGCAATGCCTACTTCCAAGTTGGTGCAAGTTTATTTGAGGAATCACTTTCTCCGCAGTACGACCAAAATGAAACTATCGCCAGCATAGAAGCCTTCTACATTTTTATAGAAAAGTTCCCCTCTGATCCACGCTATTCTGCTGCCTTGGATTATATCCGCAAAGCCCAGTATAAGCTTCTGGAAAAGAAGTATCTGAACGGATATATTCATTACAAGATGAAGGATTACAGTGCTGCACTGATGTATTTTGATGAGCTTATTGCCCTCGGGAATACCGACGAACTTGATCGCCAGTCTTTGTACTATTCTGCTAAACTTCACCTGCACCAAAAGAATAGTGAAAAAGCTAAGCAAAGCTACGACCGCCTGCTATCTCGCTATCCTAATTCAAAAGAGGCAAAACGGCTGTCCCGCCGCTTCAAATAATGAATCTTAGTGTGCTTGAAGGCTGCACTGCCGTCTTGGGAGGCAGTTTCGATCCCATTCATTCGGGACATTTGCATATAGCCAATCAGGTGCTGTCACTAACCAAGGTTGCATGTGTGTTGTTCGTTCCGAGTGGTAATCACCATTTTAAAGCGGACAAAATCGTTCTTAACTATGCTAAACGATTTATGCTTGTTGAATCAGTAATTGCCTCTGAGCCTCGATTTGCCATATCCACAGCAGATGAAACAGGTAGCGGATATACTGCCCACCTTATGCAAAAACTTTTCGCTGAAAGCCCCCAAACTCGCTTTGTGTTCATCATTGGTGCCGATAATCTAGCCAAACTTGAAAAGTGGTATGACTTCCCTTGGTTAGCGGCAAACTTGCTTTTTCTTATCCTTCCCCGTCCAGGGTACGAGGTTCAAGATATTAACTTGCACGGGATTAACGCTATTGAATTACCAATTGTCAGGTCTCCCATTTCTTCAACTGAAATTAGACGCCTTATTGCAAGAAACGAGAGTATCAAAGGCATGGTGCCAGAGATAGTAGAAGAAGAAATAGTGCGGCTGTATCATAGCTAACAAGGAAAATAATGAATAACTCCAAACCAAGCTTCTTAGACCGCATTCCGCTAAGCCCCCGCCAAAGCATGGGAGAGGAAATAGCAAATGCTATAACTCATGGAATAGGAGTTGGGCTATCTGTTGCGGCACTCGTAATCCTGGTTGTTTTTGCTGCGCACCGCAGCGACACTTGGAAGGTTGTGTCCTTCTGCATCTATGGTGCCACTATGATAACTTTGTACCTTGCCTCCACACTTTACCACAGTTTTCCCCAACCAAAGATGAAACGCTTTTTCCGTATCTTAGACCATTCCTCCATTTTCTTGCTGATTGCCGGTACCTACACTCCCATCACTATAGGTACTATGCGAGGCGGCTGGGGATGGACTTTATTCGGGATTATCTGGGGCTTGGCTCTTGCGGGAATATCCCTTAAGATTTTTGCCATGGGAAAGCTGAAAACCGCATCCATCGCAATTTACATAATCATGGGTTGGATAGTTGTTATCGCCATTAAGCCTCTTCTTCACGCTGCTCCATCTTCCTTTCTTATCTGGATGTTAATAGGCGGTTTAGCTTATACGCTTGGTATAATATTCTACGCAGCAAAGCGTTTGCCATACCACCATAGTGTTTGGCATTTGTTTGTCCTCGGTGGTAGTATCTGCCACTTTTTTGGCATGTTACAACTGATGAAGTAGCCTGCTTGAATTGCCCTATCATTGCCCACTCATTCCCCTTGTCATGGACAATGAGTGGGCAATGATAGGGCAATTCAAGCAAGGACGCCGCTGATTTCTGTCTTCATCATATAAATCTCGCCTGCGTAGCTCTCACCGACTAAATATCCTACTGAAATTTGAACAGTCTTTGATGAAATAGGGATAAATCACCAGAAAAACATCTTGACATTCCCTGCCCTTACAAATTTATGGCTTTCTGTACATAATTACGCATATATTCAAGGAGATAGACTAAAATGAAACGTACTTATCAACCCCATAACAGACCCCGTAAGAGCACACATGGCTTCCGCAGCCGCATGGCAACCAAGAATGGTCGCAAGGTCTTGGCACGTCGTAGAGCAAAAGGGAGAAAAACCTTAAGCGTATGAGCTTATGGTGCGGTGGATCACATCTCACGCTGAGTACACCGAATTCAGAAACCCCGATTTTCAGCTTCGGACGGCATACTTCTATGTTCCAGGTTTTAACCAAATTGGTGAAACAGCAGTGGGTATCACAATTAGCCGTAAGGTTGGCAATGCTGTGCGGAGGAACTTGCTTAAACGCAGAATCAAAGCTTGGATTGGCGACAATATTACCCGCTTACCAGATGGGTTCAAGCTTGTGATTAGTGCGAGAAACGGAGCTGGAGAGCTTTCATGGCAAGCTTTGAGCGATCAACTTACCACGCTTGTTGCATTATTGAATAAACGCACTTGCACATGAACTTCATTCTGCGTTTACCAAACCTGCTTTTTTTAGGCATTATCAGGCTATACCAAATAGCTATATCGCCTTACCTGCCAAGAAGCTGTCGGTTCGAACCGACTTGCAGCCGATATGGTTTCGAAGCTTTCAAGAAGTATAACTTTATTAAAGCTACTTATTTAACCGTTTGGCGTGTAGTTCGTTGTAACCCCTTTAATAAGGGCGGTTACGACCCCCTTCCCTAAGGAGGATTTTTATGGATAAACGAACCCTAACCGCAATTTTACTGATGATTATCCTCTACTTGGTATTCAGTCAATTTGTATGGAAACCTCAGCAACTAGAACAACAGAAACAGCTTCAAGCAGTAAAAGAAAGCCCTGCTCCCGTAGCTACTGAACCTGCGGTTGTTCCTGTTGATAGCATTGTTTTGACACCTCTGCCAGATAGCCTTTTTGTAAGCACTACAGCACCAGAGACACTACAGCTTTCTAATGAATTAATGACCGTAAGTTTCAACACAAAGGGAGGTAACATCCAGCAAGTGGAGCTGAATAAGTTCCTAACTCATGACAAGAACCCGGTTAGCTTAATCCCCGCAGATAACTCTATGGCAGATTTGAAACTAATCCATCCAGGAAGTGAAACCAACCTTTCACAAACAGTTTTTCAGTACAACATATCACCTGACTCATCGTATGTAAGTTTCTATCTGGGAGATGCAGCCACTCCACAAGTAGAAAAACGCTTTTCCTTAGACAATCAATATGGTATCGCCCTTAGTGTTGCAGTAAGCGGTATCCAAGCCATGAACGGCATAGAGCTTGATTTTTCTTCCGGTATTGCCGATACGGAAAGAATTAACAAGAGCAAAGCTCAGGACTACAAGTTTCTGATGTATGCCGATAATCAGATACAAAAAACCAGCCTTTCCAAGTTTAAGAAAGCTCAGCCCAATGGCTCGTTCAACAATTTCTCTTGGGCAGCCTTACGCAGTAAGTATTTTACTATTGCGCTTAAGGAAAAAGAACCAAGCCTAATGCGGAATTTTAGTACCGGTGTCAACAAAGCTACCGGCAATCCCTTCTTTACTATCGATTCACGCCAAGCCGATGCCAAACAAAGCTGGCGTCAGAGCTTCATCATCTATGCCGGTCCTGCTGATTATGAGTTATTGAAGCAATACGGCAGACAGATGGATAACATTCCAGAGCGCGGAGTAAGCTGGTTGCGTTGGCTTGCTAACATCTTTGCCTGGTATCTGAAGCTTCTCCATCGCTATGTTAAAAACTACGGTGCCGTGCTGCTGATATTTGCGTTAACCATGAAGTTTCTTTTATACCCCTTAACGCATAAACAGATGGAACATGGCTTTAAGCAGCAACAACTTCAGCCCCAAATTCAACAGATCCAGAAACTTTACGCTAACGACAAAGTAAAGCAACAGCAAGAAATGAGCAAGCTCTATAAGGATAATAACACTAGTCCTTTGGCAGGTTGTTTGCCCCTGCTTATTCAATTCCCCATTATTATCCCGCTTTACAATGTTCTGCGCTACTCAATTGATATGCGCAATGCCTCATTCGTCTTTTGGTTGAAAGACCTCTCCGAGCCTGATCCTTACCTGGTTCTGCCTATCGTCATGGGCTTGTTCATGATAGTCCAATCTCTTATGATGCGTCCCGCTAAAATGGACGATTCTCAAATGGACGACAAGCAAAAAGCGATGCAATCTCAGCAGAAGATGATGACCTGGATGATGCCGATTATGATGTTCTTCATCTTCAAAGGTATGCCAGCAGGATTAGTACTTTATTGGACGGCTTTTAATATTCTTTCCATAATCCATCAGTACTATCTTAATAAACACTTTAAAAACAAGGAAAATCTATGACAATTATAGATAAAAGCGGAACCTGCATTGAAGATATCATTGCTGCTTTCCGTAAAGAAAACACTATCCGCGATTGGGAACTTAAATACGAAATCTTGAAGAAACCAAGTAATGGCATCTTCGGACTTTTCGCCAACAAAACCGCCTTAGTGCGCTTTCAACTGCCAGACACGGCAGATCGTGCTAAATTATTTGCTATCAGCCTGCTTACCAAAATGAGCTTGGGTTTCGATTCTATCACCACCAAGCTGGAAGGCAAAACATTGTACCTGGAAATCAATGGCTGTAAAGACACGGGTTTCCTGATTGGTAAAAATGGAAATATGCTGGAAAGCATCCAGTTCCTGGTAAATCGCGTATTTGAATACGACCGGAAGATAGATAAAATCTACCTCGATGCAGATGGTTACCGTGAACGCAGGGAAGACTATTTCTTCCGGCAGTTTTTGCCCCAGATATCCAAAATCAAAGCTCATGGCAAAGCCCTTACTCTAGAGCCAATGAGTGCCGGAGAGCGTCGCATTATTCACCGTCATGTGGAACGTGACAAAGGCTTACGCACGCTTACTATCGGCGAAGGCGAAAAGAAACGTATCGTAATATTTTCAGCCAAACAAAGCGAGAAGGAAGTTCTTTCACAAGGTAACGTTGAGAAAGGAAAGCCAGCGGCAGCAGACAGCAAAGATAAAAAGAACTCTGCTGTGCCAAAGCTGCGAAATGCTAGACCACCTCGCCCGCAGAAGACAACAAAACCAGCAATACCCGACGGCACAGATGCTGATTACCCTTTCAAAACCGCTGCTAACAAGACTTCCAAATCCAAGCCAGAAACCGAGAAAACTACAGAACAACCAACTAAACCCACTGCGCCACGTCCCACCAGACAACGCCGCCGCCCCCCCAAACCAGAAAGCAGCGAGTAAGTATGAAATCCATCCATAAAGTTAACGCCGGACATTATTGGTCTGATGGTGGTGCCTTCATGGGAGTTATGCCCTGGGCAATTTGGAGCAAACATATCCAAGTGGACAAGCTCCGTCGCCAGAGAATGAATTTGAATCTCTTACTAATTATGATCCCCGGACGGAACATTCTGGTGGATACCGGCTTAGGTAACAGACTGTCACCTAAGCAAATTGAGATTTACCAACCCTCAGAGTTCATGCTGCCCTTTGCCTTAAGTGAACTTGGGCTAAACGATATTGATCTCACCGATGTGGTTATGACGCATCTGCATTTCGACCATGCCGGAGGTATCGCAACCAGTTTTGGCAACACAGATGCACTCACCTTTCCCAAAGCTACCCACTGGATTCAAAAATCCGAATGGGAAATGGCAAAAAACCCCGATGGCTTAAACCATGCAGCTTACAACTTTAAGCACCAGCTAAGTTTATTGGAAAGCAGCGGCACTATTGAATTGATAGATGGCGAGTGTGAAATTGCCCCAGGAATCACCCTGATTGGAGTTGGCGGACATAGCGTTGGCAGCCAAATTGTGCAAGTAGATTTACCAGAAGGCTTTTACATCTATGCAGGAGATATTGTCCCCACTTATTTCCACACCTCTCCCGCAATAACCTCCGCCTACGATATCGCACGTAAGGATACTTATGCTGCCAAAAAGCTAATCTATTCTCGACTGAAGGAGCGTGACGGAATACTACTATTAGATCACGACCTTTCCCGCTGGGAAATACCAGCCTCAGAGCTTAGAATATAAGGTTTATTATTCCTAACCGCAGGGACTTACCTGCGGTTATTTGTATAAGCACAAATATGCTGTCTGCTCTGCAACCTTAAGCTGGAACTTGGTGTTTGCCGCCACGATAAATGTTTCGCCGGCAGGATATACCTTCCACTGTGTTGCCCCCGGCAGCAGGGCATTCAATGCACCCGAAACCACAGTCATGTATTCAATTGTAGAAGTTCCAAATTCATATTCGCCAATATCCATCACACCCACGGTACATTTTCCGCTTTCATTGTTCAAAGCTATGGATATTACTTTGCCACCAAAATACTCGTTTACTGCTATCATCTTCATCTCCTGTTGTTTATCTTGTAGAAACCACTTTTACTATTGTTAAATGCGTGTCCAGCATAATATTTATATCTTCCCATTTAGTAACATACCTGATGGGATTCTATTGTAGTTTTGATAAGGATGCCGCATGGCTTTTGTTTAGAATAATTGTGAATTAGAGCATTCTTGCCTGTGATATCCTTAGAATCAAACAAGTTTTGCTTGACATAATTTCTGTGTTCCGTAGTGTGTGGATTAGTGCGTTGGCGTAATGTGTCGCTACGCTAATACTGTTATTTTTAGGAATCAAAATTAAGTAATTACAAGAAAAGGAGATGCTATGAAAGCACAACTTTACAAACTCCTTCTTCTGCTGATCTTTACAGCAGTAACCCTCGGCGCATGGGCAATAGTGAGCGAATATTCGTTTGCTTCCACGACGGGAACATACACTGCTATCAGCGGAGGAACTGTCCACGGGACAAGCGCAAATGACAACGAAAGTTTTTTAGCCTTACCATTAGGTTTCACCTTCACCTACGATGGGGTGAGCTACACCACAATCAGCATTGCTTCCAACGGCTTTATTGCTTTTGGCGATAATGTTGCCACCAGCACTGTTGCTATTAGTTCTACAAACGGAACCAATAATATCGTTGCCGCTCTATGCAAAGATATCAAATCCAAAGCTGATGGTGAATTGATGTCTTTATCCAGTGGAACTGCTCCGAACCGCGTGTTCACAGTCCAGTGGAAACATTGGCGCCGCGCTCCAACTGCCACAGCGAGTGATGACCTAAATTTCCAGATTCAGTTTCATGAAAATGGTAACAATGTTCAATTTGTTTATGGTATTTTAAATCCCTTTAACAGCACATCTCTTCACACCATTCAGGTGGGCTTAAGAGGTGCTTCTAATGCCGAATTCAATAACCGCACCACTACCACAGATTGGAGTGAAACTACATCAGGAACTGCAAATAATTCAACTTGCACATTAAACGCAACTGTGTTTCCTGCAGAAGGTCTTACCTTTACTTTTAC
>JAQUJJ010000031.1 GCA_028681035.1 Candidatus Cloacimonadota bacterium | reverse complement strand
GATTATCCATGCTACTGGAGACTTGTTTTAGCTCTGTGACAAGGTACAATATCAATCCCTACAAAGGAAAATGGC
Source organism: Candidatus Cloacimonadota bacterium (assembly GCA_028681035.1). The sequence goes on along the minus strand of JAQUJJ010000031.1, from coordinate 32,417 downwards.
AGGAAGGGGAACAGCTTATCATTCCCTGTTGTAAAAACGGGGGGATGTGAGAAACAACAATCAGCTTGACAAAATAGACTATTATCCCACACAGTGCCTTACATAAACACGATATTGGAGAAAACATGAAAAACCTTATTATTATTTCGCTTGCTGTCATCTTGTTGGCTATAACTGCCTGCGCCTCAAATTCTGAGGGCGCAGCCCCAAAAATGGTTACCAAATATGATATCGCTCTTACCAAAGTATCCCGTTCGGACGATTCACAGGGTAAGTATAAATCCCCCGTTGCCGATACTACCTTAGTGGATAAACTGCGTTTCCGTTATGAAGATGACCTTATGCGCACCATCTGGAGCGCAAGTGAAAATGGCTTTGAGCTAACTCTTTACAATGCTTCCGATAAAAGCATCACCATCGATTGGGATAAGGGACAATATCTGGATTACGACAATATTGGACATCGGTTGCTGCCTGCTACAACCAAAGACGTGGATAAGGACAAAGCCCAGGTTCCCAGTGTTGTTAGCTCTCGTGGAAATCTCGTTACTACAATCTATTCTGCAGATCATGTAAGTCTTTCCGCAGTGCTTGGCATTTACACCCGCACTCCGCTATTACCTACAGATTACGCCTCTGCTGTTCGTTACAATGGCAAGGAACTAAAGCTGGTTCTTCCTATAAATATCGATGGCGTAGCTATTAATTATGAATATGTTTTCAAGGTTGCCAATGTCCGCCAGGTAGCAGTTAAATCAAGCGGATGGTTCGGTTTGTAGAGATAAGCATCAGAGCTTGGTAAACATTAAACCAGTATTGGGTGGGTGTGGATTTAATTCCATGCCCACATTTTCTTTACTAACATACTAGTTCTCCTTCATATCCAGCGGGTTAGTGGTATTTCTAGGAGCTGCATATATCTCGCCTACGTTAAACCTAAGCAGGCAAGATGCCTGCAATTCCAGTACAGGCGAGACGCCCTGTAGCTCCGAAAAACCACAAGAATTCTTTTAAACATTCGCCCACAATGTGATATATCTGGGTAAGATTAGCAAAATATGTAGCGCAGGACGCTGTTCCAGTGGGAAGACTCTTGCTAGGTTCCCGTTTGCAGGTGTACAATATCCGTTAACTATCCCGTATCACGATATGGGATAGTTAACGGATAGTTAAGGGCGGGATAAGGCAGATAAGCAACGAAGAAAGAACTAAAAAAAGTATCTGGTTTCGAGAATAAATTGACAGAATTATGGCATCTTGATATGGTGTTTTTGTTGAATATATTGTAAAGGGGATCAGCAATGCAAGATGACGTAATCAGCTATTTTCTTCGCTTGGTAGCAATCGATAGCGAATCTAAGAATGAACGCGCTATGGTAGATGTCTTGAAACTAGATTTGGAAGAATTGGGTGCAACTGTTGAAGAAGACAACGGACATAAACATAGCGATGGCAATGCAGGTAACTTATACGCATACATACCTGGAAACATCGCTAAGAAACCTCTGCTGTTTTGTGCACATTGTGATACCGTAACCCCTGGAAACGGGATTAAAGCCAAGATAGAAAACGGACGTATCTTCACAGATGGAACCACTATTCTGGGCGGTGATGATAAATCTGGTATCGCAGAAATAATAATCGCCATCAAACGTGTGATTGATTCGGGAATAGACCATGCCCCAATAGAGATATTATTCACTATTTCCGAAGAAATCGGTCTTATTGGAGCTAAATGCTTTAACAAGTCTAAAATTAAAGCAGATTTTGGTTATGCCTTCGATGGTCAACAGGTAGGGGAATTAACCATCGGAGCACCATCGCAGAATTCGTTTATCATTACTATCTACGGCAAAGAATCACACGCAGGAGTTGAACCAGAAAAAGGCTTGAATGCCATAAAAATAGCCTCTGAAGCAATAGTCGCCATGCCGATGGGCAGGATTGATTTTGAAACCACTTGTAACATTGGCAAGATAATCGGCGGCTCTGCCACTAATATTGTGCCCAACCAAGTAACCATTAAAGGCGAAGCACGTAGCCATAACAAGCATAAGCTTGCTCAGGTTTGTGCGGATATCCGTCATGCAGTAGAGCGCACTGTAGCCCGCTACGATAATGAAATCGGCAAAGCAGATTTCAGGTTTGTAATGGAAACAGAATACGATGCCTTCTCTATTCCTGAAGATGCAGGAGTGGTGAAACTGGCTCAATCGGCATTGCGCCAATTGGATATTCCTTTTACAACCGGAAAAGGCGGCGGTGGTTCCGATGCCAATATCCTAAATACGCCGCAACTACAGATGATTATTGTGGGTACGGGAATGAACAGGGTTCACACCGTGGCAGAAGACATTAAGGTCGATCAGCTTCACCAAGGGGTGGAGTTTGTAGAGGAAATGATCCGTCAATATTCGGAAGCATAATATGAGTACCCGTATTGCTTTAATCGGATATGGTAAAATGGGCAAGATGATTGCCGGATTAGCTGCCGAAAAAGGCTGCGAAATTGTAAGCTGTATAGACCCAAATTTGCCAGATTGCTTTAGCGAAATAAACGCCCAAAACCTTGCGGAAGCGGATGTGTGTATAGATTTTAGCCACCCCTCTATAGTTACGGATAATATCCGCAAAGTGCTTGCCCTAAAGAAACCGCTCGTGGTTGGAACTACTGGCTGGAATGGTGCTTATGAAGAGATCCATGCTTTGGTGCTAAAATCTGGAATCGGGTTTATTCATGGTGCAAACTTCTCAATTGGTATGAACTTATTCAGCAGGATAGTTACAGATGCGGTTAAATACATTGATCGCTTTGATTTATACGACGTGTATGGAATGGAGCTGCACCACAACCAAAAAGCAGACAGCCCCTCCGGTACTGCCATCGAACTTGCCAAAATAATCATCGCCAATAGTAGCAAGAAAACGGACACCTTGTTCGACACCTGCAAGCGTCGTATTGAGCCGCACGAATTACATTTTGCTAGTGTGCGCAGCGGGAACATCCCTGGCACCCATACCGTTGGTTTTGATTGCGAAGCCGATACTATAGAACTTACGCATCGGGTGCGTTCCCGAAGCGGTTTTGCTTATGGCGCACTGCAAGCGGCACTGTGGGTGAAGGATAATCCTGGTTTCTACAGTTTTTCTGAAATGATTTCCAGTATATTATGATAATCCCCTTTGTTAAAATGCACGCTCAGGGTAACGATTTTGTTATTCTGGATGCCTTTGTGTGCCCTCTGCCCGAGCTTGATTTCCCCTCGCTGGCAACCGATGTATGTAAAGCACACACAGGCATTGGCGCAGATGGCTTAGTTCTCCTTTTGCCCTGCCCTGAAGCCAATGCCAGAATGATTATCTTCAATGCTGATGGTTCGCGTGCCGAGATGTGCGGCTCTGCTTTGCGCTGCGTATCCTTATTAATGTACCAGAAACTGCTTTTAGACAGCTTTTCTATCCAAACCGACTCTGGTGTCAAACAAATCTCAATAGCCTCTCATGGGGGCGATATCGCCGTTAATATGGGTATCCCGCTGATGATAAAGAAAGGGTATCCAGCAGAGGGCTTTGTGGGTGATTTGGTTGATGTTGGCAATTTGCATTATGTGGTGTGGCAGGATGATATGTCCGGGCAACCACATATGAAGTATGGGAGTATTCTGGAAAAGCATAGTGGCTTTCCGCAGCCTGTCAATGCTCATTTTGCTCATGTCGTAAACTCTCACGAGATAGAGATTAAAATCTGGGAGCATGCCTGTGGAGCAACTCTTGCCTGTGGAACGGGAGCTACATCATGCGTGTGCAGTGGAATTGTTAACGGCGCTCTCCAATCTCCGGTTAAAGTAAATATGCCCGGCGGCTTTGTACATATTGAATTGCAGGGAGATACATATATCCTTATCGGGACAGTGGCAACAGTCTTTACAGGAGAGTATCTATGGAAAGCTTAGGCAAGTATTTTCTGGATTTACGTCTTCAGCGGGATATTAGTTATCGGAAAGTGTGGGAAGATATCCGCATTCGGGAAGAGATTGTTCGCTGCATCGAAGAGAACCGTTTCTTTGATCTGGGGGATTACGGGATAGCCAAAGCATTGGTTTATAACTATGCTCGCTATTTGGAAGCGGATTTGGACGCTGTTTTGAAGGAGTTCCGGCTTATGATGCCGGAAACCGTGAAATGCAAATTCCACCCATGCAAAGCCTTAAAAGACAAGAAAATAATGCTTTCCACAAACTTTCTTTGGATGGTTGGCATTGTGATATTTGCCATCATACTAGCTTCAATCCTACTTCATGCACATCGTCAAGGCTGGCTAAAAGCCCCCGATTTCTTTAATAATTCGTCGTCTGTTAGCACTGATGTTGTGAAAGTTAAGCCTATTGATGAGAGTGAGCCCGATTCTTTACGCATAAGGATGAAGGCGTTAAGCGAAGCTATGCCCAGCGGAGAGCAAATGAAATCTACCGCTAAAAAGAGTAAGGCTGTGCCGGCAGACACTACCGATTACATGGGCAGCATTATGGGCAACAGCCCCCTAAATGTCCCCTTACATTAACTGACTCTATAACATAAAGAATAGGTTTAGCAGCATGAGTGTTATGCTCAACACTGTTTCTTTCTGTTTCTCTTTGTAAAGATAACTGCAATTCCATCCCGATTTCACAGATTTATCTTCCATAATACTAATAAAGGGATTCCGATAATTTTGAGAAGATTGGCTATTAGAAATAGTTCCCTGTTAGCCGCCCAAAACTAGTCAGATAAAAAAGAGATTGACATAATAGGCACATTTGCAGCCTTTGGACAGATGCTAATATTTTAAGAAATATGTACCTATAATAGGAGTTATTGCGTATGAGGTTGGACAGACGTTGCTTGATCTTGATGCTGCTTGTGGCTTTCACAGTGCTTACAACTGTGATTATTGCCCAAAAACAGATTAGCAAAGATCAATATGTGGTAGAAAACTTTCAGGTTCAAGACGTACAAGCCGATGATGGAAGCGGTTTAGTGCTATCCTGGAAGCCGTTGGAACGCACTAAAAGAATAATTGAGTATCGTATCTACCGTGGAGTTTCTCCGGATATGCTTTTCTTCCTAGATGCTATCCCTGTAAACGTAAAAAGTGGGGTTGCCTCGGATGAAATGTTTTATTACGATAATGCCGGTAGTGAATTCATAGACATTGCCTCTCCTCGCCACTTAAAGAAGGAAAGGCAACAAGATGCGAAGAGCCCACTTTATAGAAAGTTACCTCGTGATATCCCTTTTCTTGCTGGTATGGCAGATAAATTCTCCCTGCTATCATTGGTGGACAAGAGTAAATATTACTATTCAAGTAAGCAGTTTACTACTGATAAGCCAGAAACTGCCGATGCTGATGGTAAACTGCCCGAAACGGGAGATACCTACGCAGGGCTGAAGGACAACCAGCAGACCGTGTTGTGTTTCCTTAAACCCGGAGAGAAATATTACTATACGGTAGTAGCGGTTAATGAGCGGAATAAATACCAGAAACCTGCGGAAATCACCTCTGGAACTCCTGTTCCCAATCCTCCCGATCCCTCTCCTGCTCTTTATAGTGTTGTTTTGAAGGACACTAAAACTGCCCAATTCGAATGGGATTATCCGCTTTACAAAGATGATATAGCTCAATACAGAATTCATCAGGTTCCTGCAATGAATGACACTTTGTGGGCAGCGATGAGGCAAAATCCCGAAGCTATGCAAGGGAAAACCACTGTTGTAGCTGAGGGCGGAGTAGGCAGCGGAACCTTGAAAAACTATAGCGCTATCACCCTTCCTTCTGATGAAGCTGTTGCTGCATTTGAGAATGCTCGTTACAGTATCGAGCTGATGGATTACGATGGCTTTAGCAGCTTTTCAAAACTATCCGTTCCTCGCCAAAAGCTAAGCAATGAACTGCCCCCTGTTCCTACTTTCTCGGTTGAAGATAAACCCAACGACAAGGGAGACCGTCTAACCGTAACATGGGATGCTCCCATTTGCTTTGTGGTTAAAACCACAGCTCTAGATTCGGAATTCTCTAAACTAAGGGTGAACTATCAACTTAACAAGACTGAAACCCAGAAAGTTGATAACCTCTATTTTGAATTCTTTAAAACTGGTGAAAGTAAGTCTTTTGCCAAGATTAAAGAATTCTATCAAAACGATAAAATTGTTTTGAACATGCCCCAAGGCTATGATTACAAGAAGGGCATCAGAGTTAGAATCACCATGGAAGGTAAACCGGCGATACCTAAAAATTATATGCTGGAACAGGACTTGATGTTTGATCCCGCCATGATGACTATTATGCCTACCAAGGAACTATACCGTAACGGAAGAGATGTGTCCACAATAAGCAATGTGGTATATCGCAAGACTGTCTCATCTCCAAATCTGAGCCTTGTGAAACGTAACACCTCTTATGATAACAGCCTGGATGTAACTATCTCCTATCCCAGTGTGCTGCAAAAGCCTGTTTATGGTTTCAGTTTTGCCAAAGGTGATTCGCTGATCACGGTGATACAGGGAAACAAGGGGATGGAGCGTAAAGCCAGGAAATTGAAAAGTGGCGATATTAAAACTCCGCTTGCCCTTCTTTCTGCCGATCTTGACCTAGTGTATGACAGGAATAACGAAACCAGAATTGAGACCAGCTTGTTCCCCGCTGTAGGCATTAGGCAAGCCAAAGACAAGGTTGACGAACTGAAAGCAAAGCTAGCGGAGCTGAAAGCCACTAAAGCTTTAGACGACGCACCTCAAGTAGATGCACAAATAGAAAGAGTGGAAAAACAGCTTGCAGCATATAGCGAAAATGATAAGCTGTTACATGCTAATGCCATAAAAAATGCATACCGCAGAATGAGATACATAGCCAGTGTACGTGAAGATTACAGCCGATATAACACATATCAAGTAGTAAAAACTGACGGACGGGGTTTGTTTGTTGAGGGTGAGATTCCCAAAGACGGTGACGAGATTCGTTATATGAAACCTGCTTCAGAGTGGTTCGACACGAATAAGTTTGCCACCCTGTTTGCTACCCTGCTTTTTGCAACTATGGTGTTAATATTCGTTAATCTTGCCAAACGCGGCAAAGACCTCTACATCCGCCCGATTGCAGGTATTCAGGAGATAGATAATGCTATCGGTAGAGCAACAGAAATGGGACGCCCGATGCTATATTGCATGGGAATCGGCGGTATGACTGATGTAGCCACGATTGCTTCTTTGGGTATCTTGGGGCTGGTAGCAAAACGTGCTGCGGAATATGATACAAAGCTAATCGTGCCGTGTTACGATTATATCCTGCTGCCTATTGCTCAGGAAATAGTCCGCGAAGCGCATTATTCTGTCGGCAGACCCGACACATTCGATAAAAACAGTGTGTTCTATTTAACCAATGCTCAGTTTGCTTATGTCGCAGGTGTAAACGGAATTATGATTCGTGAACGCATGGCTACTAATTTCTTCCTTGGTTACTTTGCAGCAGAAGCGCTGTTGATGACCGAGACAGGAAACTCGGTTGGTGCGGTACAAATTGCCGGTTCCGATGCCGTCACTCAGATTCCATTCTTTATTACCACTTGCGATTACACTTTGATTGGCGAAGAGCTATATGCCGCTTCTGCCTATCTAAACCGTGAGCCAATGTTACTAGGGACACTTAAGGCACAGGACTATTTCAAGTTCTTTATCCTTTCGATAATGATTGTGGGTGCCGTGCTTTCCACGTTCCATATTACTGGTTTAAATGAACTCTTACCGCTTAAATAAATGAGGCTTAAATGAAAAAGACAATACCACTCTTCATCGTAATATTTGGTGGACTTATCTTTGTGGCATACGCATTCAGCCCCCACAAGTTTCTCCAGGATGATTTCTATAACAAGTTCTACGTCCCGTGGAGCTATGCTTCTGCACCATTTGCAGCCTTGCTTGGTATCATCAGTTTATCTATGATGCACAGCAGCAAAATAAAGCGCCGGGCACCCAAGTGGCAATTCAGCTATTTCTTCTTTGCCGGGTTTGTTATTACTGCTCTTGCAGGTTTAATAGGCGGCAGCCAAAAAGGTGGTCTGCTGATGTGGATGTTCGAGAATATGCAGATGCCCATGAGTGCTACGATGTTCTCGCTACTAGCTTTTTACATGGCTTCCGCTGCGTATAAAGCGTTTCGAGCCCGTTCCATGGAAGCTACCGTCTTGTTGGTGGCGGCAATTGTCGTGATGCTTGCCCAAGTTCCCTTGGGAGTGAAGCTATCCAAACACTTACCCTCAATTTCGCAATGGATTCTGGATGTCCCAAATCTTGCCTCCAAACGCGGCATAGGATTGGGAGTAGGGCTTGGCTCGGTTGCTACTTCTTTGAAGATACTGCTTGGTATTGAACGCTCCTATCTGGGTGGCGGGGATTGATAAGGAGAGATGAAAATGAACTTTTTTGAACGCATACAAAAGCTTGACCGCCGCTACATCTACATTGTGGTTGCCTTGGCAATCATCATTCCCCTGATGATACCCTATAATTCGGATAACGTTACTTCTCCACCCACGGAAAATCTGTACCAAATGATAGATTCCTTTGCTGGACGCCAAGACCGTGCCATCTTACTTAGCATAATTCATGATGCCTCCACCATGCCGGAGCTATATCCCATGGAGGTTGCTATTCTGAGGCACTGTTTCGAGCGGAACGTAAAAGTATTTGTCTTAACTTGGTATCCCACTTCCGCCCCGATTATCGATTTCGCTCTTAACAATGTGAAAGAAGAATACCCTGATATTAAAAGCGGTGTGGATTATTGTAACTTCGGTTTCAAACCTCAGCCACTTGCCATGATTCTTGGTATGGGCGATAATATTGCCACTACCATTAGCACTGATGCTGAAGGTAGAAAACTGGAAAGCCTTGCTATAATGAATGGAATCACCAATTATAACGAAATGAACCTCGTGGTGGAATTCTCAGGCAGCGCAGCCGGTGGTGCATGGTTTACATATGCCCGCCCCAAGTTTGGGCTGAATGTTGCCGTAGGCGTAACCGCTGTTATGGCTGCCGACATGTATCCTTATCTTCAATCTGGGCAGCTTATCGGCATGCTTACTGGTCTTAAGGGAGCTGCTGAATATGAGAAACTAGTGGATGTGTTTGCGGCTTATCGTGAGCCGGGACGAGATTATTCAATAAAGACAGATGCCAATGGTTATAAGATGCTTCCGGGACGTCCCTTCGGCAAAGAAATCCTGAATGACGTAAGCACACAGAAGCTGATAAAAATTACTACTCAAACTAAAGCGGTGTTCACTCCCGAGGATTATGCAAGTTTCGTTGCTAAGTATCCAGAACAGGCTGCAATATTCAACAACCTGAAAACCCAAGAAGGCAATAATGTTGTTGTTGATGTTACTAAAATCACTCCCGAACTTAGGAACCAAATGGGTGAAATAGCCTTTGCCGATATAAATAGAATGACTCGCAATACAATATACAAGTTCAAGGTTGCCCGCATAGGGATGAATGCGCAGTCAGTTGCGCACATCATGATAATCTTATTTATCATTCTTGGTAACGTAGGTTACTTCATCCAAAAAGCCAAAGCGGCGAAGGTTTAAGGGGAGGAAACAATGTCTTTTGAATTAATGAGTAATCTGGTGGGTGCATTCTTCACCCTGTGCATTTTCTCTTTCCTATACAAGGATAACCCCTTCTACCAAATGTCCGAACAGTTGCTTGTGGGTATTTCTCTGGGTTACGGCTTAGTGTTTACCTTCGAACGTATCTTTGTTCCTTTCGTGTGGCAACCGATTGTTTTGAAGCACAATTTCATCCTCATTATTCCCGCCATTCTGGGTATGCTGTATCTCTTCCGTTTTTCACGGAAGCTGGGTTGGTTATCAAGATATCCTATCGCCTTTTCCATGATGTCTATTGGAATGGGTGTGCCATTGGGAATCCATGCATCGATACTAGTGCAAATGCGCCAAGGAATGGTTCCTCTTGAAACTGTGAACCTTTTCCTCATTTTCTTCGGCACAATTGCCGTGCTGCTATATTTCTTCTTCTCCAAAGCTCATAGCGGCACCTACGGTAAGTTTGTAAATGTTGGCAAGTGGTATATGATGATTGGTTTTGGAGCCTCTTTCGGGTTAACCGTTATGGCTCGTATATCTCTGCTAATTGGGCGTATCCAGTTCCTGGTGAATGATGTCTTTGGCTTGCTGAAGTAAACCTATTTTGGATTGCCGGTTTAGCAGTTCGCAGTTTCGTAACGCTGCTCTGTTAAACCGGTTTTCCAAAGGAATAAAGAAATGAAGAAAGCTCTACTTATCCTTAGTGTTATCTTACTTGTTGCTTTGGGTTTACTTAGCACAGATCAAGCCAAGCCCGAAACGATAAAAGGAAAGATTGCTCAGTTTACTGCCGAAGATATGCCTAACGACGATGGTGCCGGCATTATCTTGAAATGGAAACCACTTGATAAATCTCACAGGATTATTAAATACAACGTTTATCGTGGTGTATCGCCTGACAGCCTATTTCTGCTAAGCAGTATGGAAGTGGACCCCAAAACTGGTGTTTTAGCTCCGGAACTATTTTACTACGACCGCGGAGACCAACCCTTAATAGAATTTGAAAGCTCACCCACTAAAGCAAAAAAAGAAAAACAGCAAGCAGCGAACAGCCCCTTATACCAGAAATTCCCACAAGACCCCAAATTACTTGGTTCACTTATTGGACGCTACTCTTTTGTGGGTGGAATTAAAAACAACAAGCTATACAAGAAAGCAGTTCCTTTGAAGGATAAGGAAGATATTCGTACTGGTATTAAAATGTTTCAGTTCGAATACATCTTTGCCAGCCCTGTCCCAGAGCAAGATTATTATTATACCGTACTTGGGGTTAATGAACAAGGCAAGATATTGCCATACGCCGATATCCAAACAATACGCCCCGAAGATAATCCCCCCGATGATAAAGCAATCTTAAACAGCACCTATGTTCAGGATACAGGGTTATTCAATTTTGAGTGGGTACCTTCTGTGTCCAATCCTGATATTGATATGTGGGAAGGATGGTTAATCCCCCATAGCCTTATTGCCGATACCGGCAGTCCTTTGCCTGAAAACTGGCAACAGAGTGCAATCCAATTATTCCAGCTCCCACATTATTATGGACCCGGCACTCTTTACACTCAAGTAGATACTAAGGCTGAAGGCATCTCTCTCCCGCAAAACATGGAAGCTTACACTCCCGTACTTTCCTACAGTGACTATGCGGGACAGATGGCAGCAACCCCGGCTAGTAAATTTAGGATTATTAATTCTTCAGAGCTTCCAGCCAAGCCCGGCTTTACTATCATCGACAAAAAGAACGATAAGGGCGACAATCTTATCGTCTCCATAAGTAAGCCAGTAGCATATATGGTTAGTGCGAGTTTCACAAACCATGCCAAAAAGGCTATTAGAGTAAATTATGAGCTTGCCGATAACGAGCACTACAAGATAAGTAAGCTTCGATTCACATTTTTAAGCCACGATGGTAAAAAGATTGGCGAGAAAAACGAGTTCTTCGTTGATAAATCTATCGATATTAAACTCCCTCAAGAATACATCGGGCTTACAGAAATGCGTTTGCAGATTGCAATGGAGACTGTTGGCAGCAAGACTTACGATTCGGACTATACGGAACAAAGAATTGTGTATGACCCTGTTAACAAGCTATTCAAGGGTGAGGAGCTGTTCTTAAGCGGTGATCCCATCAGTAATGAATATATTGACGTAATGACCAGAACCGTATTTGATCCGGATTACATGTTTGGGAATCGGACTAATGCTATAGCCAGGGCTTACGATCATAGCATCCCCTACGAAGATGTCTTGTATCAGCAAATAACAGGTTATGACTCCAAGACGAAGCAGTTAGTAATAAGCCCTCAAATACCAGTTGCTGCGCTGGCTGATAGTGGCTATAGTTTTTCTGTGCCTTTGTTCAGGGAGAAGTTTAACCAGGAAATAGCTGCTCAGGAAGATGAAATAGCCAAGCTGAAGATAGCTATAAGTGCATATCCCAATGGTGCAGCCCCGGATTCTCTAACTGAGCAATTACAATATGTGGAAGGGAACTATAACTTTATCACAAATCACCCCACATACATAAAAGCCCTTAAAGCCAAATCAGATAGACAATGGCTTAAAATTATGCTTTCCACACATTTTATCAATCAGCGCAGTTATTCTTACCGGATACTGAAAACTGATGGCGAAGGTGCCTTGGTGATTACAGATATCTACAAAGATAAATCCGGCAAAACCTATTTCTTCCCGCACAGTGAATGGTTTGATAGCACCAAGATTATGACCCTTGCTACAACGCTGCTTTTTTGTCTTTTGCTTGTTTTTGCCATCTACCACACGCGTAGGAAAGAAGTGTATATCAGACCAATAGCAGGGCTTCACGAAATTGACAACGCCATTGGCAGAGCCACAGAAATGGGCAGACCCCTTATGTTTGTACCTGGCTGGGGCACACTTGGTGATGTTTGCACTATTGCCTCCATGATGATTCTAAGCCAGATAGCCAAGAAAGCGGCAGAGTTTGATATCCGCCTTGTTTCTCCGCACTGTGATTATCTCGTTTTACCTATGGCACAGGAAATTGTGCAGAGTGCATACAGTGAAGTGGGGCGTAGCGATGCATTTGACCAGAATGACATCTTCTACGTTTCAGGTGATCAATTCCCCTTCTGTGCGGGTGTAAATGGTATTACTGTGCGTGAACGCGTGGCAACGATATTCTACATGGGCTATTTCAATGCTGAAGCTCTTCTTCTCACAGAAACCGGTAATCAAGCAGGATCTATTCAGATTGCCGCTACAGATGCCATCACCCAGATTCCTTTCTTTATTACTACCTGCGATTACACTTTAATTGGCGAAGAGTTCTATGCCGCTTCCGCTTACCTATCCCGCAATCCAGAGCTGGTAAGCATGCTGAAAGCCCAGGATTACTTCAAGCTGGTTATGGTTACAGCTATGATCATCGGAACTCTTCTTTCAACGTTTCATTTAACCACCTTCATAAACACTTTCCCAGTGGAATAAGGTTCTTATCATGATAAAACTACCCTTAACAACAATCAAACGCCTGCCTCAGTACTTGGAAGTGCTGAGGCAACTAAAACATGCAGGATTAAAGGAAGTATCAACTACCAAGATATCGGTGTTTGCCGATGTGCATCCCACTTTGGTGCGCAAAGATATTTCCTTCACGAACGTAGCGAGCAACCCCAAAAGTGGCTATAAGGTTAATGAACTTTATATTGCCATCGAGGCTCTCTTAAACTGGAGCGACACCTCTCCTAGCTATCTGGTGGGCGTGGGACATCTCGGTTCGGCACTGCTTGGTTATCAGGAATTTGCCCAAAAAGGCTTATCTATAGTGGCAGGCTTCGATAATAACCCAGAGCTTATCAATACAATTGTGCATGGTATTCCTGTGCATTCTGCACTTGATTTCACCGCAATGGCACTAAAAGAGAATATCCATATCGGGATTATTACCGTTCCTCCAGAATCAGCCCAGCTTATCGCCGATATTATGGTGCATAGTGGGATAAAGGCTATCTGGAACTTTACTCCCCAAAAGATAATAGTCCCCGCCGATATTATCGTGGAATACGTGGATATGTTTGCCTCACTGGCAGTTCTATCCAGACGTCTCGCTGAGAAAGAGTAGCTTTTTTAGTTTATTATAACATAGGCTAGAGACAAGCTATAACTTAGATAGATAATCATGAGCTAATACAGCCTGAGTCCCGTTTTTAGGAATAGGCCACGGACAATTAATGTGAATCTGGAGTTCATATCGCCGATTTGTGTCTGGAGTCCCTTGTACCTTTTCTAATCATATGTCCACCTATAACTTAACGGTACACTGGACTTCAGGACACACTTTCATTATCGGTAGCGAAGGCAAGGCTTCAGTCATGTTCAGCATCACTTGTTCTGGCTTTGAAGTCCAAAGAGCCTATAAGTTATTGATGTGTCTGATGATAGGAATGGCTCTTTGAACTCCAATATCTGTGTTTCGTTTAACTCACAATTCCGCTGTGCGGTAGTTTTGATTTATACAATCGGCGACTGTATCTTCCGATTAAAGCACACCAACTCATATTTTGCCGATTTATGAATTAAAACATGGCAGAATTACCTTTTATCGTGGCACTTTAACTCACAATTCCGCTGTGTGAAAGTTCTACTGCCTTATCACGAAACTTGTCGTAGCGTTATTGTAAGCCAACCCGTCCGTCCTTGCTTGAATTGTCCTATCATTGCCCACCCATTGCCCTCCACATGGACAATGGGTGGGCAATGATAGGACAATTCAAGCAAGTAATTTAGCTTTTTACTTGACAGAAACACGTCGCTCAAATTTGGTGACAAAACTTAATCGAAAAATGGTCCAGTAACTCAGAGGTAGAGTATCTGCCTTTTAAGCAGAGAGTCGGCAGTTCGAGCCTGCCCTGGATCACCAGTTTGCGACCCCTTCGTCTATCGGTCAGGACTCAAGATTTTCATTCTTGCAAGAGGGGTTCGATTCCCCTAGGGGTCGCCACACTTTTTCGGTGTTACCACTTTTGAAAATAGCAGCACATATGTCCCGTTCGTCTAGTGGCCTAGGACTCGTGATTCTCAGTCACGCAACAGGGGTTCGATTCCCCTACGGGATGCCACTTTTCCTCGTAATTGGTTTAAAACTTGCACGTAGAACACCAAGAAAGCTAATAAAGGATTATTGTAACAGTGTCTCAAGATTTCCTACCCAAGCCCAAGCTTAAGATAAGCTATCAGATAACTCCCGATGGTGAGCAGCGTTATTTCTCGCTACCCCGCTGGGGCTTTGGTGTAGCTGTTATTTGTCTGGTTTTGTTGCTTGTTGCCAGCGTTATCAGCTTGATTTGGGCAGGAAGTTTATCCCATCGGACAGCACGTTTGGAGCAATTGGAAATTGAAAATAACACCCTTCGCAATAAAGTAGATTTTTACTCTACCACGGTGGATTCTATTTACACTATGCTGGATACATTGATGGTAAAAACAGCTCCTCTGGAAAAGGACTATCCCTCTTATGCAATTGGTGCAAAAGCCAAACAAACTGATTTTGCTTATGACCCCAAACTAAAGAACCAAATCGTTAATCTAGAGCAAAAAATGGCTTTAATCCTTGGCTATGTGGATAATCCCTATAAAGCCATCCCAAATTTATCCAGCCTTGCGTCGGGTGAAATACCTCCTGATTCCATGCCTTCAATTTACCCTAGCTTTGGGCGTATTTCTGATGGCTGGGGCTTGAGGGTGCATCCTATATCGCAGCAGATTGAGTTTCATTATGGGATAGATATTGCCAATCAAGCCGGAACTCCCGTGTATGCCACCGCACATGGCATAGTTAGTAAACTGGATTTTGATAGCGGATACGGGAAACGCATTATGATTAGTCATAATGGGGGTTATCTTACGCTTTATGCGCATCTGTACAGCTATCTGGTAAGAATTGGCGATGAAGTAAACAAGGGGCAGATAATAGGGCTTATGGGTGATACGGGGGTTTCCACAGGTCCGCACCTGCATTACGAAGTTCGCCACTTTAACGATAAAGTAAATCCTACTGCATATTTAAACCGCATTGATGAACCCGGCTATGCCATGCGCTAAGCCTCTCCAACGCGTATTTCTTTTTACCAACCATGCTCCTGAGCAGATTGTATCTGGATACGAAAACATTAAACCTACAGACCATATTGTCGCCGTTGATAGCGGCTTAGAGCGCATTCACGAACTGGGGCTTGCACCGAACCTCATAATCGGTGATTTGGATTCCGTAAATCCCGCACTTTTAGAACATTATTCACACATCCCCTTGGCAAAGTTTAGCCCTGAAAAGAATGAAACAGATACCGAACTGGCAATTTACCGCTGCGTGGAAATGGCTTGCTATGATGAGCTTATTATCTGTAACGATATGCAGGGACGTTTTGATCATGTTCTGGCAATTGTGCAGAACCTTTTGCAGCATAATAAGATGCAGACAATGATTCGGATAGAAACAGCCACGCAGCTTATGTATTTCATTGCTGCAACCGAAGAGTTTCATAACAAGCAGGGGCAAACACTATCGCTTATTCCTTTTTCGCCCAGAGTGGAATTCGCAAGCTCTGTAGGGTTAAAGTATCCCTTGGATGGTGTGCTTATATTTCAGCATCAATCTCGCGGGATTAGCAATGAGATTGTTTCCAATTATGCCCATCTTGTCAAGCTTCGTGGCGAAGCTTTAGCGATTATTACAATTTCTAATTGACAAAAACTTGTAACTCCTGTAAACAGGCGTGAATTAGATAACGGGAGAGAAAAGCGTGAATACGAATATAGAAACCATTAGCTCCTTAAGCTTTGAACTTGCACTCAAAGAGCTGGAGAGCATTGTTGAACGCCTTTCCGGTGGCGATGCGCAACTGGAAGAATTGCTTAAGCTTTACGAAGAGGGTATTGCCTATTTGAACCACTGCCAAAGCCGCTTGGGTGAAGCCGAAGCCAAGATTAAACTGCTCAGCGCATCAATACCATCCCCTAAAACAACGGAGGATACCAATGGATAGAAAAATACTGCTGAAAAAAGACATGAAAGAAAAGCAGGAACTGGTAAATATTATTCTGGATAGGTTCCTTCCCCGAAAAGATGAATATCCCAAGGATATCCATAAAGCCATACGTTACAGTGTGTTTGCTGGCGGGAAAAGACTCCGCCCCTACCTCACTTTGCTTGCCTTTGAAATGTACAACGAGGATGCGGAGAAGATTGCTCCCGTTGCAGCGGCAATAGAGATGATACATACCTTTTCCCTAATCCATGATGACCTGCCGGATATTGATGACGACGAATATCGCAGAGGCAAGAAATCCTGCCATGCCGTATTTGGCGAAGGCGTTGCCTTGCTAGCAGGAGATGCGCTGCTTGTTAGTGCATTTGAACTGGTTACATTAGCAGAGATAAGTGCTAATCTGCGCATACAATTTATCCGTGAACTTGCCAGAGAGGTGGGAATAAAAGGACTTATTGCCGGACAGATGGTGGATATCGAATCAGAAGGCAAAAAGGTGGATAAAAAGACCCTGAACTACATCCACGAGAATAAAACAGCCCGCTTGATAAACCTGTGTTTGCGCTTCGGTGCATTAGCCGGTGGCGCACCTGCTGCCGAACTTGCTTTAATAGAAGAATATGGCAGACTAATAGGCTTGGTGTTCCAGATTGTGGACGATTTGCTTGATATCGAAGGCTCACAGGAAGAACTAGGCAAAAGCGTTGGCAAGGATGTCGGCGTACAAAAAGCTACCTTCCCGTCTGTTTATGGCGTGGAAGAATCCCGTGATAAAGCCACAGAACTTACCGAGAAAGCCAGGCATGTAATAGCACCCTTGGGGAAAAAAGCTCTGAAACTGGATATCTTAGCCGAACACCTTTTAACACGTAAATCATGAAGCTTGCATTTCAACGTTTAACTTCTACGGCACTCGTGCCTCAACGCATGACGCCTCACGCCTCCGGTTTTGATCTCTTTGCAGATTTAGCGGAGCCAATAAAGCTTGCCGCTGGTGAAGTTACAGCTATTCCCACCGGCATAGCTTTGGAGATACCCACTGGTTTTGAAGGGCAAGTACGCCCCCGCAGCGGACTGGCATTAAAGCAGAGCCTAGGCGTTTTGAATAGCCCCGGTACGATTGATGCAGATTACCGCGGCGAAGTGAAAGTGATTATTATCAACTTAGGCAAAATAGATATCCAAATCCAGCCTCAAATGCGCATCGCCCAGCTTGTTTTCTGCCCGGTTGTAATTCCTGAACTGGTGGAAAGCCAAACATTGGGTTCCAGTGAGCGACAAGATGGTGGGTTTGGACATACAGGACACTAAAGAGAACTATATGTTTACAGAATTGATAGATAAGATTAAAGTACTAAAGCAAGAGCAGAACGCCTTGATATTGGCACACAACTATCAGGCGGTGGAAATACAGGATTTGGCAGATTACCGTGGCGATTCCTTGCAACTTTCCATCCTGGCAGCAGAATTAAAGGCTCCTACGATTGTGTTCTGTGGAGTAAAGTTTATGGCAGAAACCGCTGCCATACTGAACCCTACATCAGACATTCTACTGCCGGCTGTTGATGCCGGCTGTCCTATGGCAGATATGATAAATGTAACGCAATTGAGGAAGTTTAAAATACAATACCCTGGCTCGCCAGTGGTTTGTTATGTAAATTCCAGTGTGGAAGTAAAAGCTGAAAGCGATATCTGTTGCACATCATCCAATGCTGTGAAAGTGCTGCAATCCTTACCGGATGATTTGCCGATTCTCTTTGTGCCGGATAAGAATCTCGGTGCTTGGGCTGCCAAACAAGCCGGAAGACAAGTTATCACTTGGAATGGCTATTGCCCCGTTCATCAATGGGGATTTTACGAGCAAAACGTGTTCGATATTCGTGCCAAGTACCCCGATTACACCCTCTTGGCACATCCCGAGTGTGATCCTGACATTGTGCAACATGCCGATTTGGTGCTAAGTACCGGCGGGATGATGAACTGGATTGTTAGCGGGGACAAAGCTATTATTGCCACAGAGAATGGGCTTACTAAGTACCTTCAGCACTTATACCCGGAAAAACAAATAGTATCTTTATCACCCCGAGCTAATTGTAAAAACATGAAGCGGACTACGCTGGAACATGTTTATCTGGCGTTACTAAATCATCAGTATCTAGTTAAAGTGGATCCCGCCATTGCCGAGGGAGCATTAAAAAGTATATCCCGAATGCTGGAACTCTCATAGACTATGAATAGTACCTTAAAAGCTGTTACCTTACCAGAAATAGTAGCTCAAGAACCCAGAACCATTCTTCAAAACAGCTCGGCTTTGGGTGTTACTTCTGCCACGGCGGCACTATATGAATATATCACCACTAACTTTGGTGATTCTAAACTTAGAGTTCTTGAGGCAGGCAGCGGCAGCGGAATTCTCTGTATTATGCTAAATCTTATTCACCCCCATTGGGACATCACAGGACTAGAGATACAAGCTGCCTTACACAGCCTTGCCCAAGCCAATGCAGATGCCCTGAAGGTGACTGTTCGCTTGCTGTGTGCTGATTTGTGCAGCTATGCTGATAAGCACAAGTATGACCTTATCGTTTCCAACCCACCTTGGCAGAAAGCAGGACAGGGATTGGTTAGCCCCAAGCTGGAAAGAGCTATCTGCCGAACAGAGCTTTATTGTACCATGCCCGAGTTACTTGCCTTTTGCTGGCGTAACCTAAACATCAAGCAACATGCAGTGTTATTGTACCCAGTTTCCCGTCGGCAAGAGCTGTTAACAGAAGCAGGTATTGCCGGGCTGGAGCTTATTAATAGCGTTAACGTGGATAAAACTACTATGGTCTTTCATTTACAAAAAGGATAGGAACTATGACAACCAGATTCTTCCTCATTATCTTAATGCTCTTGGTTTTGTTTGGGGGCTGGCTGTATGTGGGCTATGAAAACTCACTTAGCCACCAAGCTAAGCTGGAGGCTCTAGCTAAGCTGCCTATTTATGCTTACGTGGCAGATACCACGCAAGTATCCCTGATTCTTAACGAGCTAAAACCGATTGCAGGTATAAAAAGTGTGATTCACGATACCGCCGAACAAGCAGCAAAAGAGCTAATAACTGCTTACGGCTTGCCATTAAATGAAGATATGATATCGGACTACACCTTCCCTGATGTAATAACCATTACTCTTGAACCAACAACTCAGGCAATAAAAAGCAAGCCAGTAATTCTGGATATCCTCCGCGCTCACGTTCCAGAGGTAGATATTGACAGCCAGGCAAGCGCATACAATAGCATTAGTAAAGAACTGAAGGTAACAAACAGACGGATAATTGGCTTTCATGTCTTAGCTGCTGTTCTATTCTTGTTAATCTTTATATTCAGCAGGCTAAGCTTTGAACTGCACACCTTATTATTATACAAGGGCAGAACCCACACCGTAGTGGATAACATTCGTCATCGACAGCAAGGCATACAGCATACCTGGTCTATGTTACTTATACCGCTTCCTATTGCCTTGATTGTGTATTTTGCCTTTGTTTACTTTAAACATATCGTTCAGATATTACCTTATTGGGTGTTTCTTGCTCAGGCGGGAGCCGCCTTTGTTGGTACTTTAATCACTCATTTTACGCTGCATACCTTCGAGCATGAAGTTGCCCTTGCAGAAAAGCCTGTAATGGTGATAAACCCCCACCAAGAACCCACCATAATCGAGACAGAAGATGAAACAACAGATTCCTAATGCCTTAACTATTCTCCGTTTCTTGCTTGTTCCGTTGTTTCTTTACTTTCTATTTGTGTCGGTTAACGAGCAGCGCAGTTGGATTGTACTTACCGTATTTATTGTAGCTGCTTTTACCGATTATCTGGATGGCATGCTGGCTCGCAAATACAACGTAATAAGCGATTTCGGCAAGATAATGGACCCTCTGGCAGACAAGCTGCTGGTGTTATCTGCGCTGAGTGGTCTTTGTTGGTTACCTCCATTTTATCTTAGCAGGGTAATCTTCTTCATCATTCTTGCCCGAGAATTGCTCATCACCATCTTGCGCGAAGTGTACCAAAAGCGTGGCATTGTGGTGGCTGCCGACAAGCTTGGCAAGCTTAAAACAGTAATGCAAATGCTTGGCATCATCGTTGCTCTTTTCTTTTGGGCTGCCCAGAATGAGGTGGCAGTTTGGCTTATCCAAACTGTTAGCATCTGGTTCTGGATGGTAGCAGCAATAACCGTAATCAGCGGATTTAACTATCTGCGTGTCCTTGGAAAAAAGGAGACTTCTCATGCGTAAACTGGTTATCCTTGCCCTTTGTTTGTTAGTGCTTGCCGGTTGTTTTAAACAAAAAACTCCCAGCGATCGCTATACCGTATTCGATAAGCTTATAGACCATGCCAAACCTTTGGCAATGGGTGATGACAGAGATGTTTATGTTTACTGTGATCCTGCCAACTGGAAAGCTTTAGAGCCGTTTATTCGCAGCGGAATAGAGCGGGAAGTACCCATTGTTTACCCCGAGAAATACTTCAATCTAGTCCTTGCCAATGTTAAAGAAGCAGACGCAATGGCAAAATACAAGAACATCCTTTATATTGGTGATTTGGAAAGCAGCGCAGCCGTGTCAACTTACATGAAAAGTGTACTTAGCCAAGAGTTTGTTTTGCGAGTGCAAGGCAGCGGAGGCGATTTGTTTGTCGCCAAGAACCTCAACTCGCGTGATCAGGTGGTATTGTTCCTATTAGGGAAGGATGCGCTTTCCCTAAGCAAGATTGGCGCCTTGCAGGCAGACCCTATCTTTAGTATTCTAATAAAGCGTTTTGCAGAACGCCAAGGCTACTACGCATATCAAGGCAAGGTGCTGCCAGCGGAGTTTTTCGAGCCTTATCCCTTCAGCCTGCAAATCCCTGATACCTACAGAGTCTTTTCCAACGATAAGAAAAGCAATTTCCTCAGTTTCTTATACCGTGCCAAGATGCAGAACCGCGAAATACCCGATAAGTATGTATCTGTGTATCACGAATCTATGCCCGAGAACAAGCTGGACATGAACTGGCTAATCTCCAAGCGTAAGGAAATAGGGCTGAAACACTTCGAGGGAGATGAATTCGATTCCGAGCTAATCCGCAAGGAACCCTTTAACTTCGGGAAATACAAAGGTTATCGCCTCTTAGGTGCTTGGAAGAATATGAAACTTGCCATAGGTGGCGGATTTCAGAGCTTTGCCTTCTGGGATGAACAAAGCAAGACAGCGTATATCATAGACAACATCGTCTATTTCCCCGCCGGAGATAAACTCCCCATTCTTGTGGAACTATACACCATCTCCAATTCTATTAAAGTAAAATGAAAGCTAAATTGCTGGTATTTGTAGCTTTACTGATTATCTTAAGTTCCTGCGCAGCACCCAAGGCGGGCTTGCCACGCAAGGTTGAAGACAAATCCAAGCCCAATATAGTATCTATTTATTACTATTTTTCCGCTTCTTTCCTGCATTATAGTGGCGATTTCCTATCTGCTGGAGATTTGTATCGGCTTGCATTGGCTCAAGACAGGGAAAGTGAACAGATAAGGAAACAAATACTTATTAACAGTGCCTATGCCTACATTAGTGATCAGGTGACAGCAGAAGAAACTATAGCGGAATTTGCTAAGGCACGTGCCACGATGAGCTTTGATCTGGATTTGCTAAATGCTGTGTATAGCGTTTACAATAAAGCCGAAGACAGGGTAGGCATGGAAAGTGTTATCAACGAAAGCATAGAGAAGTACCCGTCTTGTCGTGTATATTTGCAGAAGTTCTATACGGATTTCGCGAATCAGGGCATTAAGGACACCAAGTATCTGGATAAGGCTTACAAACATGCTGCTAAAAACGCAGATGAGCTAATCCTAACCGCTCGTATGTATGCGTTGGTAAATCCCAAACGAGCCATTGCCATCCTTAATGAAGCCAAGCTTATAGATGCTAAGCCAGAGATAGATAAGCTATTAAATGAGCTTTATCTCAGCTCTGCCCCCCAGAAAGATATTCTGTCATTTTTTAGGGCTTACACTTACCCCAACGATAAAGATGCCATGAAAAACTTACTCCAATCAGCCAATCAAACGCAGACTTTGACCATAGTTTTAAGCCTTCAAAATGATATACTAGCTACTCAGGACGCTTCCCTGTTCGCTGAACTGGCTTTCGCTGCCTATATGAAAGACGATGTGGCAACCCTAAACCGCATTCATGCAGCACTTGCTTCCAAAACCCCTGAGCCTATTGAAGATGCAGATTGCGCAGTCTTCTTGCTTGCAGAATCCTTGTTTTCTGATGAAATGGGGCAGCCCCAAGTCTTCGGGGATATGCTGTATGGAATTCAGGATGTGGACGACATGATGCTGTATCGAACGCTACGCTACACTGTAAAACTACAAAAAGAAGAGATAGTAAGCAATTCAAACTTCTATGATGATCTTGTTAATGCCTGCCAAAAAAGGTTGCCTGACGCCCCACTATCCAGATATATCATAGCTGCTCAAACAGACACGCTGGCTACTGATCCTGCCATTACAGCAGCCAGAGCGGAGCTAAGCGGGGTTTATACAAAGCTAAACCGTGGCTATGAAAGGGATTGGATTATCAACTTAACAGATATTCATCTAAGAAACTTGCCAGAAGAAAGGATAGCGATGCTCCGCAAAGCGGTAGAGAAGTTTCATAATAACTCTCTGTTTCTAAATGACCTGGGCTATAGTTTATTGGAGTTTCCAGATGCTTGGGACGAGGCAGGGAAATTGATTTCCAGTGCGCTTGCTCTTGAGCCGAGCAATGCCTATTATCACGACAGCATGGCATGGTACTACTACCTGAAGAATGACTTTGCAAAAGCCATGGAACACGTTGAGCTGCCCATGAAAATGGACAAAATCCCCGGCGAAATAGCCTATCATATCGGCATGATTTATAAGGCTGACAACCAAAACCAAACGGCAATCTACTATTTTAACACTGCATTAGCTGACACAAATTTCCCTGTTTATCAGCAGAAAGCCAAAGAACAATTAACCAACATAGGCATAGAGCCTTAAAGATAGCCTGCTCAGTTATTCGTTAGCGGAATCGGAAAGCCTTTCCACACTCAGCAGCTATATTAGGTCTCAGTTATTGGCAGTCTCGCGCATTTCATCCAGCTTAGCTTTGGATTGGGAGTTCTTTGTCCAGATAAAAGCACCTTTCTCACACGGGAAATCTCCACATTCTGCACAAGTATCGTATCCTTTTCCGAAGGCACACATGCGTATTTCGCCACACCTCACAGAAACCTATATGCCTGCCAGTGGCTCCGCAACCATCACAATCCAATTCTGACAGCGGCTTCTCAACACCAAAATTCTTCTTAAAATCATCCGCCAATTTTT
Source organism: Candidatus Cloacimonadota bacterium (assembly GCA_028681035.1). The sequence goes on along the minus strand of JAQUJJ010000031.1, from coordinate 8,355 downwards.
GCTTAAGTTCCAGATTATTAGTTTGAGTGGCAATGTATGCATCGCACACACGGCAATCAATTCTGCAGAGGGCAACTAGCATATCCATGTAAACTCCCTTACAATTGCTCTTACATCCCTCTTGCTTATCCGAAAGCGAGTCGAACTCGAACTAATCCTTAGCTGATCGGGATTTAACCCGATCGGATCCCGATTAGATCCCGATCGGACCCCCTTCGGCAAGCAAGGAAACAGTAAGAGGATTAATCGCATTTGCTAAAGTCCCTGTTTTTTCTGCACTTGCGCCTATCAGCAGCAAGATTGCTAGTGCTATCATAATCCGTGTATTCACGGTTACTCTGTGCTTTTTGACATCCATTGCATATTTAATAACTTTCAAAAAGCAGTAAAGAAAATATATTGCCTGCAATTCCCCTTGACACAAAATCGTATCTCCATAATTCTTGCCATACATAAGTTTATCGGAGTTTTGGATGAATAGAAGCATTGCCATATTGCTTTTATGCTTAAGTTGCTTTAGTGCTTGTCGGTTTAATCGCCAGGTAGATTCACACGAGTTTGAGACTGTGGATATTAGGCGACATAATACAGCATTAAGTGGGTGGATGTTTACAGATTTGAAGGGTGATGAGAATGACTATTTGGTGTGTTGGGATAAAACCCAAACGACCATACATTCAATCTATGTGGAGGAAATCAAAGGCAAAACTGTTTCGCAAATGAACTCAATTTATCCCTACCGCGCCCTTAAAACTATAAATGACTCAAGAGATAATGGGCGATGGCTATTCTACAGCTATAACGACCAGAAAAACGTGTATCTTGAAACGAGTAAGTTCGATTGGCAGATACCCCTACAACGTGAGCTTAGGAGCTTTGAGAGTATTCCCCGCAAAGATAAGCTTATGGAGAACCCAAAAATAGAGTACTTTGGACAGATAGTACCTCAGATGTTGGATGATATTGATGGAGACGGTCGCATGGAACTTTTGTGCTTGGGAGCTGATGGTTTTACTGCCAATCCCAGGGGAGTGATTGTATATGATTTTGATACGGGCAAAATAAAATGGCGGTTCGACACTCCCTGCAATATATCAAATGTGCTGTTAGGTGATTTTAACTTAGACGGTAAAAAAGAACTGGTTTTTGGCACTTATGCCTTTAAAAATACCACTGAAGAGATAAACGGTTTGGATGATTTCAGCGGATGGATTGTGGTGTTATCACCTACAGGGCAGCTTTTGTATAAAGAGAAACAATTCAATGGCTATGGGCAGGTAAATCTGGATACTTCAGACCGGGAGCAGGATGGCAAAATGGAAATCTATGCCATTAACACTACCTGGGGTAATGAAGAAAATCGGAACTTAGTTACCGCTTTTAACTGGAATGGCTCTCATCTGCAACGTAAGATGTGTTTGGACATGTCTTCCACGCTGGAAGGAAACCAAATGAGTGACTATATCACAAGTATGGATATAGAAGGAACAAGCAGGCTGTACTTGGTGGACAAAGTAAAGGGTTTAATTGTTCTCGATGAAAACCTACGCCTTGTTAAGCATAGCTTTTCACAATTTGTTAAGACAATCTGGGCAATTGAGGATTTGGATTTGGATGGTAACAAGGAAATCATCCTTCAGACCGACGATGACTATATTGAGGTGCTGGATTGCGATTACGAGCGCAGAGCACGCATAAAAAACCCCTTCCCTGATAGTAACCTGATAAGCGTGAATATTGTGCGCACCGGCAATGAAACGGCTCCTCTTATCAGTGTTTGCTCCCCACGAGAAATCTATTATTACAAATACCAACACCTGCCTATTCAAAGGTTCTTGCTACAGCTATTTGTGGGATATGCTGTTTACCTAAACTTGTTGCTAATTGTATTCATAGGATTCCTTGTTATTAGATCTCGCCAGCGGTTTAAAATAATGGCTATCACTGCAAGCCACTTATGTGAGGGCTTTCTGGTGCTGGTTAATAACCAAAGGATAGTATATCGCAATCAGGTGGCTCTGCAACTTGCAAAAGATAGTAAGGACTCCAAGTGTAAAAATCTGGAGCTATGTTTTCCCTCTCTTCACAAATGCTTAGGAGAGTTTATCGGCGGTGGCAGGGATGTGGATAAGCTAACTGTGAAGCTTTACAATGATGGCAGTGACGATAGCTATAATATAACCTTTTTCAAGGGTCGCAATATACGAGTGTTGTACTTTATCACCATTCACCCAGAACAGATTTATGGTGATAGCGTTAAAGAGAAACTGGAATGGGCAGATATCGCGCGCCGCTTGTCCCATCATGTGCGTCGCCATATAACTAATATTATGCTGTCTTTGGATGCTTTGAATAAGGATAAAGATGAGCAGCGGCAGGAATACTACCAGATTTTGGCAAGTGAAATAGAAAAGGTTCGAGTCTTTACACATGCTTTTCAACGGTTCACCGAGCTTAAGGATTATGACCTGAAAAAGCAGGATATTGTCCCCTCCATGGAACATTGTCTGGCAAGAACTGGCTTACCGGCAAATGTAAATCTGATAAAGAACTGGAGCTTGAATTCTGTGCTCGCATATATTGAACCTATACGCTTTGAAGAAGCCGTTACAAATGCCATAACAAACTCGCTGGAAGCTATGCCAACAGGTGGCAATCTGCATATCTCGATTAAAGAATTCCCTAAGGCAAACTCTCCTAGGGGAAATCTAAATGTTCTTGTTGAAATAGAGGACAACGGTTGTGGGATACCTGCTAGATATATGGATGATATTTGGAAACCATTCTTTACCACAAACCAATCAGGCACAGGGATTGGCATACCAGAAACTAAGAAAATTATGGACTCTATGGGTGGTGTGATGTGCATTCAAAGTGAAGAAGGAATTGGTACTACAATATCCTTTTGGCTGAAAGGGGAATGATGGATAAGATAAAAGTACTGATAGCCGACGATGATCTGGTCTTTTTGCGATTAACCTCAAGTTTATTGTCTGATGCAGGTTATGCTGTTGCAATAGCCTCATCCGTAGAGATATGTGAACAAAGCCTGGCAAGAGATAAGTATGACATAATGATGCTGGATATGTGTTTCCCGGCACTACAGGATGGGTTTGGATTGCTTAGTGCGGTTCAAGAACGTTATCCGGAACTGCTTATCTTGATGATATCCGGCAGCGGGCACATTCCTGATGCTGTTTCAGCAGTTAAGAATGGTGCAATAGACTTTATAGAAAAACCCATAGATTCCAACCATCTTATCTTGAAACTTGGGCGTCTCAGCGATGCAATTACCCTTAAAACTCAATTGAAAGACATGCAGATAACTGCGATAGGGATGCGAGGTAATTCCGCAGCTATCCACACTGTTTTTGATGATATCGTTAAGGCAGCTCACTTCGATTGCCCCGTACTGATAAGCGGCGAAACCGGAGTTGGGAAAGAACTTGCCGCTGTTGCTGTCCATCGGCTTAGTAAGTTTGGAAACAAGGACTTAACCAGCATTAACTGTGCTTCTGTGCCCAAGGGCTTGTTCGAGGCAGAACTGTTTGGCTACGAGAGTGGAGCTTTCACCGGCGCAGTAAAGGCAAGAAAAGGCTATTTCGAGTATGCAAATAACAACAGCTTATTCATGGATGAGATTAGCCAATTACCCATAGAAGTGCTGGCAAAGTTGTTAAGAGTTGTGTCAGAATGCGAAATCCAAAAGCTGGGCGGTAAAATAAGTAAGATAAATACCCGCATCATTAGTGCCAGCAACCAGAATCTGGAAGCTATGTGTGATGCTGGCACATTCCGCAAAGACTTGCTGTATAGGCTAAATACCATCCACATTCATATTCCGCCTCTTAGGCATCGCATAGAGGATATCCCTTTATTGGCGAGCTATTTTGCCAGCGAGTTTTGCTCTCGCAACCATATTACACCCAAGTCTCTTTCATCAGGAGCTAAAGCCTGGCTTTGTGAGCAAAAATGGGAAGGAAATGTACGTGAACTCAAAAATGCTGTAGAACGTGCGGTAATATTTACCCATAATGACCATCTTGCTGTGGTAGATTTTACCACAAATACGAGTAGTGGTCATAAGCCACCTAAATCTGGCTCCTTGCGTGAAGCCGTAACGAGTTTTGAGAAAGCGTATATAGAGCACACCTTGAAAGAGTTTGACTATAATATCCGTAAAAGTGCGGAAGCATTGCACATGGATAGGTCTAACTTGTTCAAGAAGTTATCTGCATTGGGAATAGATCTGAAGAAGTAATATCACTCCGCTCTAGTGCTACCAGTTATGCAATTGTATATCCTCAGCTAAGGCTGTTGAACCGCCTGTTGAAAGCCAGATTTCCATCGCTTGCAAGGGTCTATTATCACCCAAACCTAGCCCTCCGTCAAATGTTGCCGTGGTATAATGTACCACAGCCCACTATTTGCCCAATCACTATCTGCATGTGTAACAACATTTAAAGAAACCTTCCTGTTTGGCTTGGATAGTGCTGTATTATCATATAACTCCTCAAGCTCGAGGGAGTGGGATTTGTTGGCTGGTCTGTAGGCTGGCTGTAGGTCTTTTATCATGAAGACTTAGGGATCATAGGCAAGTTTACGGGTGATTTCCCTTTGGGGGGTCATCCGTCTTCTTTGTTATGAATATAACCCTATAGCAAGCCCCAGCGGCGGCGCAAGTAAAGCTCCAAGCAAAAAGCCAGAATGAATAATGAAAGGATGTACCACTTTTTATAGAGGGCTATTTCACGGCGGGAAACCAGAATCTCTTTCACGGCGGGGACCACCGAGAATGAATCTAGTGCGGAAGTTAATAACATCTTGCCGTTATTATGGGAAGCTAACCACGATAAAAGCGGCATATTGTAACCGAAGTCCTTGTTTTCCAAAGACGATGCGTTGAGTTCAAACTTACCTTTGACGTTTTTGCCGCTTTCCTTATCAGAAATATCGAAACTATAGGTGCCAGGTTCTTTCAAATCAGCTTTGAAGCTATATTCGTCGTTTTCACGAGTTAGGAAGTCATTTATCACTTCCTTGTTATTCTTATCTACAATACGTATGCGCGGGTTCACATCCAGTCTTCTTTGGCGGATTTCGTCCTCGACCCGCAGCTTAATGCGGATTTCTTCCCCGCTAAGATAGCTACGGCTGTAAATAGCATCAAAGCCGCTGGTGCTTTTGTTGCTAAGCCAGGTTAAACAACTGCTAACCAGCTTGTTATAGCCTTCATCCTTGCTCTGCATTTGCCAGCGCCACAAGTTTAAGGTGGAAAAGGCAATGCTGCGCGCTCCGCCTATGTTCTTTACGGCGATTGCCGGCGAATTTTGGGGATTGTTGATGCTTGCTAAGACCTCTGCTCCCGGCGTGGCAGTTACATAATAGTAATCCACAGGAGGCAGGTCTTTAGCATTATCCGTTAAAGGGTTAAGCATGGGGTAATTTACCGCCGCAGCAGAAGGATTGATAAAGCCTTGATACAGTGTGATGATATTGGATTTCTTCAATGGTAGCATAGCATTCAGCTCATCTACAGGCAGCCCTTGGTACATAATGCCTACTCCCTTGGCTTGAGCTTCGCCAATAAAACTTAGCGTGTAAGTATCCAGTTTTACCATGCCATTATTGATAATCACGAGTGCAGCAAGATTCTCGCTGGATAGTTTAGTAACAAGAGACTCTCCGCTATAAAGCTTACCGGAGCGGTTCAGATAGGTTTGCACTTCCCAACGGGGATTGGAAGCGATGGCATCTAAGATAAACTTGTTGTCCCAAGCGGGTTTATCGGAGATAAGGACGATGCGTTCTTTCTCGGAGAGAACCTCTATAGCTCCGGGGAAACTGTTGTTGCTTAGCCTGATTTCGTCCGTTAGGGGGCTTAGTTCAACTCTCCAGGTAAAAAAGCCAATTTGGTTAAAGCGATTGGTGAAATCCACGCTCTGTGCTTTCCCCGCTTCCAGCTTTAGGCTCTGCCTGGAGATAGTGCGATTGCCTACGATTAAACGTGCTTCGGCAGCACCGCTATAGTTTTCGGAGATAAACTCAGCGCGGATGGTGTTTGGTTCGTTGCGGTAGGCATAGCGGTTGCAGCGCACATCGCTTACTTCCAGATCTGGTGTAAGGTTTTGGCTGCTATCTGCCAGCACATAGAAGGGCTGTCCAAGCTGCACAGCAGAAGCCAGAGATTCATCTTGCAGCCAGCCATCTGAGGCTAAGATAATCCCTGCAAGATTAGATATCTTCTTGTCATTGCTAAGCTGCTTTAAGCTTTCGCCAAGCAGGCTGCTGTTATTATCGCCTTCAAGCCCCTTGGCAAAGCGGTGTTCTATTACTTCATAGCCTGCATCGATAAAGCGTGAGCGTAGCTTGGCAATAGCGGGCTTTAGGTGAGAGGTTTTGCTGCTGTCGCCATGTTTTAGGTTCATGCTAAGAGAAGTGTCTTCCAACACTACTATTTGGGGTGCGAGGCTCTTTCTTTGGATATAATACAGAATCGGGCTAACCAGCAGCAGCAGGATAATGCCCAAAGATATAGTACGCAAAACAAACAGCAGCCACCGCCTGGAAACAGGTATCTCCGGGTGGCTGCGATAATTGTAAAAGCCCGAAATTGCCAACGCAAAGAGGGCTATTATGATATACTTAAGCATCAATAATTAATGCGGAGAAAGCTGCCAAACGAAATCCCTTTGGATTTGTAAGTTGGAATCAAGGTTTCAAAGCTCTGTACGGCTAAGCCGATCTCGCCGGTCTCACTTCTGAAGCTTATTCCATAGCTGGCACGCCAGGGATTCTGGCTATTACCCAAACTAAGACCAAATGAGAGAGGCAGCCAAGAAATGGGAGCAGCTTGCGCACCAAAAGATAACCGCCCTACATTGTTGGTTACCAGAGAGTTCTTGAATCCTTGCACGTAGTCTGTGGATAGGCTATAAATCTTATGAGTCCACAATGCTCCCAAGCGCAGCTCTGGAGGAAACTCTGTGGAAAACGAGCCAATATCTTCTGTGCTGTTTGTCTGTGTGTAAAAATCATCACCGATATCGGCAACATAAACGCTATCTGCCTTAAAGCTGAACTTCTGATCTTCTGTAACCATGTTCCACTTTATGAAACCAAAGATGTTATCCAGGGTTAAGCCCACTTCCAAATCCGGCAAGGGATTGCTGGCAAAGCCAATCATTCCTTTAAAACCTGCTCCACCGACAGCAGTTCTAAGAGTAATATCCTGGGACAGATATAAGCCAGAATCCACAGAACGGCGGATAATGCCATTGTATTCTTCAGTGTTAATACCGCCTACACCCGCTAAAGCACTTGCAGAGAATCCAAAGCGAATAGGCGGGATGTTTTCAGGTAGGTAAGGCACATTGAATCCACCCATGCCAAAGGTAACATCTACAAAGCTAAGAGCAGCTACGTCGGTGGTTGTTTTATCGAAAATATATTCACTTTCCGTGTTGCCGTTTAGCAGCAAGTTTAAATAGTCTTTGGATATTGCCACTTTCCCGAGAATATTAAAAGAGCTGGAGATAGACATGTTAGAAAACCCATAGCCCAAGATGCTTACATTGCCGCTCATTGCGCCGCGCAGGCTATTATCCAGTTTACCCAAGATTAGCTGTTTGTCTGCTTCATCCAGCTTATCTTCGCTCATCACATAATTATAGGTATCCAAATCGAGAGAATTATTACTAGCCCAAAAACCGGTGTTTACACCCGGAAGCCAAAGGTCATAAAATTCACCGGCTACCAAATTGGCGGGATTCCAGTAAGCAGCCTCCACCCCTTTGGCACGCAGCATATAGCTATTTGAATAGAAGATGGATTTGCCTGTTCTAATAGCCGAAAGAGAACTAACCACAAGGAGGAGAATGACACTAAGGAGCATAAACTTCTTCATTGTTAATCCTCCACAGCTATCTTAGCAGACAGCCTGCCTTTTATCTGAATATAATCTGTGGTACTGCCGTGTATGGTAACTGGTACATTGCTGTTATGGAAGGCAAATTTCCAGCGTAAATAAACATTAGGATTGCCAAAGAGTTTCACTTCACTTTCGCTTAGTGTAATTGGCGGAACAGTTTGCTCTCCTTGCCCTTCGGGAGTGTTGCTTGCAAAGATAGTGGCTTCTTTTGTATAATCATACGTTGAGGGGTTATCAACATCTATTTCGGGCGTATCACTAAAGTAGGCAGTTGCGGTTGCTCCCACTGGAAGAAGGTTAGTAATATACAGCTCCAGTTTAGCACCTAATGCATTTTTATTTATCAAGTTAGCGTTTTCGCTGGAGATGGGGATGTCCAGCTCGTTCTGAATAACTATAGGATTATTATGCAGAGTGAAAGTGAA
>JAQUJJ010000030.1 GCA_028681035.1 Candidatus Cloacimonadota bacterium | reverse complement strand
AAGGCAATACCAAGAGCCACTCTACCGTGCTGATCGAGAGTGAGAGCCGGGATGTGAAGATACGCCTTGAGCCACTGCGCCAGCAGGACAGAGAAGGTGGTTTCCTATCACTCAAGAAAGACCTACGAGAAGGCATCTTCGCTTATCACCGGGTTCCGGCAAGGATTGTATCACAGCTTATCCCAGGGCAGCTTGGTGGCGATAACAAGAGCGATATGCTGATGTTCTACCATTTCGTTATCAAACCACTCCAGAAACGTTTAGCACTCACCTTGGCAATAGAGTTCAACTATGAGTTCGGATGGAATGTCACCCCGGACGACTTCAACTTCGGTAACTTGACAGAAGCCCTCCAATCTGCCGATGATCAGTTGTTTATGCAGAACCGTAACTTCGGAGCAAAATGAGCAATGAAAACAAACAGAATACCCAACAACCCATCACTAAACCTAAGGAGGTACAGTGAATATCTTCGGAAACAAGAGTAAGATCATCCAGAAGGGTGAACTTCGCAATGTAGAGGTCGAGTTAGTCTCGCTTCTCTTTGATGAGATGAACCCTGCTAACCAGAAGGGCTTTGTGGTCAAGAATGCCAACGGCAGAAGCTTTGAGCACAAGATCAACTCCACCAAGTTCAAGAGTGAGACCAGTGGCACCCAAGGACGGCTATACGTCACTCTGATGGAACCCAATATCCAAGACTCTCAGGGTGACCATTATACCCGGGAAGAGATCCAAAAGTCCTGCGATCACTTTGCCAAGCATGGCTTAGTGGGCAAGAACGATGTAAATCACAATATGCAGCCAGTATCAGAGTTTGCCGTAGTGGAGAACTACATCCTCAAGACTGCTGACAAAGAGCATTTCCCCGATACCAAAGTGGGTGCCTGGGTGCAAGTACTCAAGTGCGAAGACTTAGGCTCTGAACTCTGGCAGAAGGTCGAAAAAGGCGAGTTCAATGGTGTCTCCATCTATGGCAGAGCCGATGATTACCAGAGTGCTCAGCAGAACTTAAACGAGATCAAGAACGAACTCAACTCCCTGCGCAGGGTAGCAGAGCATAACAACAACAGTGAACTGCAGAAGGGCATCACTGCCATCAGTGAGAAGATCGCAGACTTGGAGAAGGGTAATCCCAACCTCCAGCTTGGTGATGCCATTCACAGCATCGAGAAGAGCCTGAAAGATTTGTCAGTAACAATGTCTCGTGCTATCTCCAAGTCCATACCCGGAGAGCCGGATGGCAACCAGTCTAATGTGGATAAAGAAGTCACCATCGACGGTAATAAGATAGTGGTCAAAGCCTCGCATCGTGAGATCTACAAAGGTATCTCTGATGTCGACTCCGGTAAAGCCATGAACATCCTGACTGCCAATACTACTTCACTCTTCATCGATGAAGTGATCGGTTCACAGCCCGGTGACACACTCTCCGATATCTCGGTTATTCCGCTACTCAAGGACGAGAAGATCGATGTGGGACTGATCGATGACCTGGTCTTTAAGAACAGCAGCGATGGTGCTTTGACGGCTCAGGGAGTTGGTACAGCCGATCTATCTGTCCCCACCGGGATACTTAATGCTGAGTTCACTCTTGGCAGAGACGTAGTGGAGTTCTACAAGGACAAGTATGGTGAAGATGCCTTCGGTGCTTATGTGGAAAACCACATCGCCAAGAAGACCGAGAAAGCTATCCGTCTGCTCCTGTTCAAAGGTGACAGAGCTTCCGGCACCGATAAGCTCAAAGCCCTGAATGGTATCATCAAACTCGCTACCACCGCTACGGATGTGACTGACATCGATTCCAGTACCAATGTGGACTATGCTGAACGCTTTGAAGCTGCTCTGCTTGCCTTCTCTGATGAGATGTTAGAAGAGCAGGAGAGCTTCAAGTTCTATGTCTCCCAGAAAGACCTCATCCGTATCAGGAGTGAGCTTGCCAAGCGTGAGACTGCTGCCGGAGACCGCTTGCTGCTGGAAGGCGGTAATGTATCGTTTGCCGGTATCCCCGTCAAAGCCAGGCTAATGCCTGATGACTATATCGTGGGTGGTCTGCCTAAGTTCATCATCATCGGTTATCGTACCGATGCCGAACTCAAAGTCGAACATCATGGCTCGGACTGGAAGTACCACTGGTACATCCGTATCCGTCCCGGAATCACCTACATCCCCAATATCGTAAAGATCTTCCATGTCGTATAAGGAGGTACTAATGAAGATCACAGTCTTAGCAATGGTGCTGATAGGCTTTCTCTGCCTTATCGCCCTGAACCTGTTCGCCCAGTACACCCTGCCTGTGGATAGCCGCAAGATCGCCATCCAGATGAACAAGGGTTTCTCCTGCCTGACTTACAGTCCCTCTGCCGACACCCTCTGGAAAGCCATCAACGTACCCAGTGGAACTGTGGAGGTGGTACTTATCCCTGCCACTGGGAGTATAGGCGTACGAGCTGATAACAGCAATGCCAATAACCAATATGCCACTGTCCCGGTCGGGGTCCCCATCGTGATCCCGGTTTACAGCCAGCGTATCTTCTATATCCGTAGGGCTGTTGCCGGGACTGCCAGTGTAGCCAACCTCATCTTCTATAAACTATAAGGAGCATTCATGGACTTTATTATAGCCAACCAAGCCTTCATCCTCGGACTGCTGACTACCATCATCGTCTGGATCATCTTCCGCATCACTGGTAAGAGTCTGGATAAGACCAAGATCAACTCCGCTCTCGCCATCATCCTGGATATCATTCAGGATATCAAGACCAACCCGGCTACCAAGAACCTCGATGACTATGCCAAGAAGCAGTTGGCAGTGGAGCGAGCCACCAAGAGCCTCCCTGCTAAACAGACCAGTCTGGTCATGAAGGTCTTCGGCACTCTCGGTGGAGCAATTGAGTACGTCTTCCATAACCGCAAGTGGCTGTTCAGTATCGGTAAAGCCATTAAGGGAGTGTTCTAATGCCTCAGCCTATTCAACCGCCTACCTATCCGGCTCCCATGGTGGAGTCGGATATGCTGTTCAATACCCTGGTTGATGTAATGCTGGCAGATGATATCTACTTCGGGATAGGAAACTATACCGAAACGGATGTCACCACCCTCTATGCCAACACAGGCGCAGTCAAGACCGAACTGAACACCAACTTCGACCTGATGGGAGAGTTGGCAGAGAAGCCAGGTAAGACCGACTCCAAGATCACCAAGCTCAAGACCCGCAACTATACCTTGCCAGGTAAGCGAACCAGTACTGCCGAACTGACCATCGTGGGTATTTCCAACAAGCAGAAGAACTTCCTGGAAAGCAGCTTGTTCATGGGCAGGAACACCACCATCGTAGTTACCTCCAAAGCCTTCGACCGGGTGGTGATCTTCAATGGTCTGCGCTGGACTGTGGACTGGTCGGGAGAGGCTGACGGGCTGTTCTCGGTAGTCATCTCCACTGAGTTCTCCGGCATCACCAACGGCAAGATCTTTGTCCTCAAGGACATTCCTGCCGGAACCTAACAACAATAACCAATAACCAAGGATAAGAACATGGATTGCCAATGTAAACCAGAGATTAAAGACAAGATTGATAGTGTACATGAAGAGATCTACGGCAATGGAAACAGCAATAACTCATTGGTGACCAGAATGGCGAGAGTGGAGACGAACATGAAGATACTTCTGGGTGTCTCCACCTCCCAGTTCTTTATGCAGATCGGCGTTGCCATCAAGATGTTCTTCAACCAATAAGGACGGCACAATATGAAAACAGAACCCAAACTGAGCTATAACCAACTGAGGCAGATCCTCTGCCTTACTATATCGAATGCAACCCTCAAAGCCAAGCTTGAAGACTTCCTCTCCGGCAAAGTGACGAAGGTATCAGAAGTCGAACTCCTCGAGTTGATATCACAGTCAGAAGCTGATAAAGAGCTTATCAGCATCATCTCCAGCCAGGACCCGGACAAGATGGATGCCTTGGAAGCTTTGGAGTATATCTCTGCTTTTTTCGTCTATATCAGAGCCAACAGCGAGCGGTTCAAAAGTTGGCTCGGGAGTTTCGGATTAGCAGTGACCAGCGAAACAAAGCCAGATACCCCTACGAGGGCTTCGAAATGATTATGCGTAAGCTTGGCTTTACCAATGAAGATTTCAATAACCTGAACCTGCCAGAGCTATACCTGCGCCTCTGCCTGGCAGACCCACGAGGAGACATTTAATGGATGCATTAATCGGCTGGATCGGTGGCAAACGGCTGCTGAGAAAGACCATAGCGCAATACGTACCAAGTGACATTACCGGCTACATCGAACCCTTCGGTGGTGCAGCTTGGATGCTGTTCTGCAAGAGTTCAAACAAGGAAGATTCGCAGTTAATCAAGAAAAGCCGATACACCGAAGTCTATAACAATATCAATGGCGATCTGGTGAATTTCTGAAAGTACATAAAACAGCACCCAGAATTGAAACAAGCAAATTCTGATATTCTTTTGGTGGTTGTTTTTATTTTCCGGTGTAGTTTGGAATACGAATACTGACAGGCACACAATCAGACTCTAACAAATATAACGATGATACCTGAAACCTTAGACTTTTACCAGCTTCCTGCAATATTTCTCCTTCCCCTCCACCTTCATTTGCAGCAGATAGATTCCAGAAGCCACATGCCTGCCCTTGTCATCACAACCTTCCCACGCAAGTGCTTGTTCGCCTTTGCTCTGGGTGCCATTGTGCAAGGTTCTCACCACTTGACCTTTCAGGTTATAGATTTGGATCTTCACTTGTGCTGATTTCAAGAGTTTGTAACGAATACTCACCTGATCCGTAAAGGGATTGGGGTACGTGGACACAATAAAAAAAGCTCCAGGAGTAAGTTCTGTGGGATCCAAATTGGATACATAAGGTTGCGAAGCATATTCATAACATCCCATATCAATCCTGCCATCCCAAACCCGATGATTACCTGCCAGATCATAGGGCAATAAACCCATTCCGGTTGTATCCGGTGTAGCAGTATTTATACATGGCGAAGATGCCGATAAGCTTGCATAGAGTGGATTTTCCGAGTGCAGGCTATAAAATATGGGGTACTGGCTGCTATTTGTATCCGAATAATAGATGTTTGCAGATGCATTGCTCAATATCCCACCGGAGCCATTACGGATGTTATTATAATCAAGATAGACATTGGACACAGGCACAATGGGAGGAGAATCAATCACTAAGAGCTCGTAGTTACAGTCAGGATTGTAGAAGATATTGTTCTGCAACTCAATATTGCCGATCAAATTAACTGCTGCAGGCCAACCATGGTTAATGATGAAGGTGTTATTGCTTAGCTTAAAACTCTCAATACTCCTATTAAAAAAATGTATTGGTCGGTAGATGTCTGAAGATAGGTTGCTAAACAGGCAATTGCTGATGTTAACGTCAACGGGATTATTATCGCTGCGCCCATTTGAAATATTAAAAGCAGGCTGCTCTGGAGCTGTATGAAAATCTCGGAACACACAATTTTGTACTGTAATAGACTCACTTACATTCACGTCAAACATGGTCATTGGTTCTCTTTCAGGATCATCGTATACTGAAGTGATATTGTTGAATTCGCAGTCAACAATGAGGCCACTCACCCATTCTGGGCTATATATTGCTCCTACTTCTAAAGCATCAACATTCAAAACTTTTATGTTAAGCAGCTTAATATCAGTAGGTTTATGAAACATCATACTACCCCGTCTCTGAACTACCATATCTTGGATTAGCACGTCCGAGATAGTTGTATGATTTGATGTGCTGTTTATCATAATGGGATGAATATCACCACTCGTAAGAGACGATATCCCAATACCCTCAGCACTTGCACTTACATTCTTTATTCCTGATATTACTTTGTTATTTATTCCCTCCATGCTGCTTGTTACGGTGAATGTAGTAGAGGAATGTCCGGCTCCAGCTATGTTTACATATGACCTCAAGGGAATGGGGGGATATAACTGATCCTCACTGGTGTAGGTACCCGGCAGAATGTGCACGGTTTTTATGTTAGTGCTGTCTGCTGCTATCTTATGCACCGCTTTAGCAATGGTTTTCATGGCAGAGTCAGATGATAATCCGCAATTATTATCGTCTCCATCCGGGCGGACATATAAGTCTTGGTTTACTTCCGTGCGGTATGCCTGCACAAAGTGAACAGTATCGGTGTATCCCTGCGTCTGGGTAAAATTGGCGTGGCGCCCAAAGTAGAAATCTCCGGGATTGGGAACAGAGACCATGTCCAAGTAGAAATCCAAGTTTGCCATTATATCAATAACATAAACATCACAGGGGTTTGTGCTATAGTTTTCGTAAATGGAGCAGCGGTTGGCTTGATCGAAAACGATGTTGGGAACAACAGTTCTGCTACCAATGAGCAATACCCCACCTCCCGAAGCGGAGGCTTGATTGTGGTGAATGTTTACTCCGCTAAAAGTAAGCGATGACTCGAAGGCAAATACTCCACCTCCCATAGTGGAGAGATTATTCTTAATGTTACAGTTGTTTATGGTTACAGTGCAATTGGAATATACAAAGATGCCACCACCATGGCGCTCATCTTGCGCACCAAAAGGATGGCCTATGCCATGTTCCAGGGTTAAGCCACGCAGCGTGGAACCTTGCTGTGCTTGATTGTAAAAACGGATGCAGGAGCCAGCATTGTTGCCGTCTATTATCGTGCTGCCAATATAGGTGCTGTCATTCGTGGTCGCTTCCAGAGAACAGAGCGTGATTCTCTTAGCATCCAGTACCACATTCTCATAATATCTGCCGGGATGAACCAAGACCATATCGCCATTTACTGAGGCATTGATTGCGCTTTGGATACTTGTGTATGCCTGCGATCCATCTATGGCAACTTGCAGGGTGACAGCAGGCAATGGCAAAGCTAAAAGGAAGCACAGAGGAACGCAGAAACAAAGCAACTGAAATGCACTGATGCGTCTCACAACGAGCCTTTTGTATAAGCTGCCCGGCAGTTGAATTGAGTGTGTTTGACTCGTTGCCGATCCGCGAATTCTGCTCCGTTTCTTCATTTCTTCTTTCCTCTGTGGCTATATATGTTATTTTAGCATCAGCATCTTTTTAGTGATGATCTTGCCAGGGCTGCTTAGCCTGTAATAATAGATGCCACTGGAGCAGGCTCTGCCTGTGCTGTCCTTACCATCCCAGATAATGGCATGTGGACCTATTGATTCCTGCTTATTCAGCAGTTGTTTGACAAATTGCCCTTTGAGATTGTAGATCAAGATCTGCACATTGCCATCTTCTGGCAGCTCATAACTGATAGTTGTGGAAGGATTAAAGGGATTGGGGTAGTTTTGTCTCATAGTAACTATCGGAGAAACAGAGCTACAATTTTGCGGATCAGTTATACTTACCAGATAATAAGTGCTGGGGCTTTTTATCTGCTGGAACTGCTTGACACTCATACGATATATGCTCTTACTATTGGGAGCAGATTTTGCCGGATAAAAGAACACCAGATAGGAGTTTTCCGGGGTAATAACTTCACCATTATCCAGATAGGCACAAATATGCAGCAAGCTGTCTTCCACCACCACCGCACCTTTGCAGACATCGTTTACGTAAAGCCCAATTTCTGATGGCAATTCCCCATCCTTAGCGTCTGGCAGAGATATATAGAAGGGTGTATAGGATGGCTTTTCCGTGTAATTGAATGCGGTTGGGGTTCCCAAAGTGACGGGTTGAACCGGATGTGGATTATTCCAGACAAACGAACAATCATGCTCGCTGTGCAGAATCACCAAATCACCATGATTGAGGATGAAACTCTTTCCATGAATCCAGGAACCATTCGCTTGTTTTACCATCGACCACTTGGCAGTCTCAATTTTGGTAAGATGATCAAGCACCGAAGCCAATGCATCCAAGGGCTTGGCACTTTCTCGCACAAAATAGCCGACCCAGTTTGTGCCATACATAGCCATATTATGTAAGTTTACCACTGTCTCAGGAGGAATCAGTGTACCGGGAGTGGGAATATTGATCGTAGATGAGTAATTATTTTGAAGTTTCACTTTGTAGCCCTGAGCACTTTGGACAACTTCAGAGCCAAACTGTAGAACACCATTACTAAACTCCATGGTGTGAATAGTGCTTGATAAGTGTGGCTTATACATTACGTAATCTAAAATACTCAGGTTTATGATCGGGCTGAAGAAAGTCTCATTCACGCAAGAGTCGTCAGTTATGTCGTTTAAGACCGGATAGCACATCCATTTTACATTATTTAAGATAGGCATGGTGTATCTTTCATATTCATGTGCAATTGGATAAGTTTTTGCACCCATATCAGAAGGAGTATCATCAATCTCATCCAAATTGCTGGGATCGCCTCTGTCTATGCAAGGGCTAATTGCACTTATATCCCATCTTAGATTATAGTCGTAATCTACAGGATCTTCAAATATGGGATCCATATCTATGTTTTGAAGGTCAAATTGGAAGGGTCCATCGGGTGCAGCATAGTAATTGTGATTTTCGGCATTATTCATATCGCTGTAGGTCACAAACACAGGTGCCATCAATGTTCCATTAAGGGGATTGCCATCTGGATGATATGTTCCCATAATTTGCCGGGGAACAACAGCAAGATTATTAGCACTACCAGAACGACTGTTCCATACAATGTTGTTCTTGAGCTCACCAAATCCTGTGCGGTAATGATTTAATCCCAGCGAGGTATATCTTTCGAAAGTACTTGAAGGGTCTTTGAAAGTAGTGTTATCTGTTATAGTATTATTAACAAATATTACCTCATGATTAACGTTATGAGTAGTGAATTGTGCTACGATAGCGGAACTGTGAATGTCTGGTACTTCGCTAAGTAGACCCTGAATGGGGTCATAATACTCATAACAATCGTGTAGAATTGAGACATTGTTATAGAATTGAGAGCTTCTAACTTCGCACTTCGGAGGCGGGTTTCCGAGACAATCATATTCATACCACAAAGCCGGGGCGTTCCCCCAATTGAGCACGGACGATAAGTCCTCAAAAGAACGATTATTATAGAACTTCGTATCCTGAACTGTTAATCTGGCTCCATGGGCATAAACGCCACCACCCCTGGGCGTGTATGGAAAGAATCCAGCAATATCATCCTCGGAATAGCTTAAATAGTTATTGACCACTTCAGAATTTGATAATTCTAAACAACCCCATCGGAGAAAAATGCCTCCACCCCAAGTAGCAGAATTGTCATTTATCTTACACCAATCAATCTTAACGTTTTGGCCATGCCCGCCAGCCTCTCTGCTTTCGATAAAAAAGCCACCTCCCCTATATCCCCATGTCGCACCTTCTCCAGCGTTATATGTTCCCTTACCGCCGGTAATTTCCAATCCTTGAAATGTAATGAGGGGCCAAAAATAGAGACTGTTCAATAAGAATCGTATTATTTTCAACAATTTAGCTGCTTAGAATAGCGAAAAAGTGGGCGAACCCCAGCAATATTTAGGATATCCCTCAAATTGACATATCGCTTCAGGTAGCCATAAACACCAACCGGCTAATGATATTTCTCCAAAATAGCACTCAACTTAGCAGGCACAGCATATGGTGCCAATACGGACAAATTGTATATTTAATAGATTGCATAATAATACTTTACAACTATGATATTCACCTAAATTGACACCCAAATATTGTCATATAGAGGTGTAAAAAATGTCTAAAAAAGCTAGTGTCCAAAAAGCAGTGTCGGTGCTTCGGCAGGGGGATGATATTATCGTCAGGATCAATTGTCCCATTTCCTTTTGTCTGCCATTTTCACCAATCACGCGTAAATTTCTGGCAGTGTTTCTACGGCTGTTATTAAACTCAACAGGCGATAATGTTCTAAAACTCCAGCAGACGGCAGATCTTCTGGAGTATAATGACCGCAGGGACGTAGATAACTTTTGCAGTGAATTTGAGAGAAAGAAGCGCAACTTAGCTGATTTTCTGAATCGGAAAGTGGATAACAATAAGCTGATCCCTGAGATTGAAAGATTTGCGACCAAGAATATCCTGATGCCTCCGAGCATGATGCACAAAGAATTCTGTCGCTGTCGTAATGTGAAACTGTCTCAAACCACATTTAATAAGTATCTCGATGAGGTAGGGGCAATTGCGATCATCAAGAGGGCACAAAATCTGCTATGGGATAAAGCCACTTCTGGAAACACTGTGGAAGTCTTGAAACTCCTGGCCAATCAACACAAAGTTCCGAAAGTCTGTGATCAGTTATTGAAACACGTTAGGTCTAGCAAGTCTGATGAACCCAAGAGCCGCGTGGCAGATCTCGGCTTGGATCAAACTCAGCGATGCCTGCTGGTTAACTATCTGGTGGGCAGTAATATGAACTTTTCTACAATAGCCCTTTTACTAAATGTGAGCAAGACTACTGTCTCAAACTGGTTTCATGGGATCAAGGATTTACAGAGCATGCTCCTCAATTCCATCGACAAGTGGAGCGGAAAGATAAGCATCGATGAGAAATTCGTCAGAATAAATGGAGTTCCACACTACTACATCAGCATTGTTGACTTTGTAACCGGGATCCCTCTATACATGCACTTGTACCCAAACACTAAGAAGGAGTCTTTTGAGGCCTGCTTCAGAACCTTTAAGCTGCTCTACAAGAAAGATCCCACCCTGATTGTCAGCGATGGCAGCAAGTCTCTGGCAGCAGGGAGGAAAGCCGTCTTTCCCAAGGTGCATTATCAACTCTGCAAGTTCCACAAAATGAGGAACTTGTTTGCGGCAATATCCAAGAGTCATGTGAGTGATGAAATCAAGTTCAAACTGAAGTTTAAAGCGATGACGGTATTGCGAAGAAAATCGGTCAGCGGAAGAAAGAAAGGCTTAGCTGAAATGCTGAGACTCGTACCTCAATCCGCTGCCGCTTACATCAGTAACAATATCATCAAACAATGGCGCCAACTGAGCAAAGGACTGACCTCCAATGTCTCAGAGCGTTTCAACCGTAAGATAGAGAAGGTCACAAGCGGTAGATACGGATTGAAATCCGAAAAAACCGCCATGGCTATCGGCACGTCTTTGTGGCTGAAAGTGCTGATCGACCGAGGCCGATCAATCTTGAATGATGAATCATTAATCGCCAGTCTAAATATCAGCCGTTTATGTCAAGAAAATGTGGACTGGAAAAACTTCGCCCACTTATTCTCTACTACAGTGAAGGTAGCAGCTTAACTTGGTTATGATAATTGAACAGTCTCCAAAAATAATCATTTGCATTGTAACAATTTTTGATCGACACTACTGATTGAGCTAATGGATCACTTACTAAATCAGGCAATTCTATCTTAATCGGCAAATTGGAGAAGTCCCCTGATGCAGGATCAAACTCACTCTTAATTGTTAATCTATGCGTAATTCCCTCAAGCACAATTTGTTCTCTAAAGATACTAGCTTGGCCTGGTATGCTCTGTAGTATAATAACTTCATTCGGCTCAGTACTACTAAGATTTTCTATTGCAGCGTGAATGTTCGAGTATGGATATTCATATGATCCATCCTCCTCTCCCACATTATCAGCTCGTACATAGATTGTGTCACTGAAGAGATAGCATTGCAAGGACAGTAAATACAATCCAATAATAAAAAAAGAACTGCAAAATTGGCGTTTCATCATCACTCCTTATAAAGTCATAACCCATGAGCCGGGCTTTGCTTTTTGTATTACCTCGTTAGAATACAAGAATGAATTCTTTCCACCCTCTAACCTTAAGTGTTGAATCCCCAATGTTGGTGTAAATTCAAACTCATTGTCTCTCAGCTTCTTTGATGACATCTTATATTCCTCGTGTCTTCAATCTATAAATAGTCAATCGACCAACTACATTGTTTTCCACCTCCGTATTCCATGTCAAGAACAATTTTCACCCAGCTACCTTATTGCGACGGGCTGAAGCCCTTCGGAGCTTGCGGAGAAGGGCTTCAGCCCGTCGCGAACCAACTCAAAGGGTAGGTTTTACCCGGGTTTCCTTAATCCTATCCAGGGGTTCGTAGAGACACAGCTCAAATTCAAACTCATACCAAAGACTATCTGATCGACTTTCATGACTCCAAGTGGAGCTGCGAAACAGTAATAGACAATCTCTCCAAATACAACCTGTCCCTCCAAACAAAAATCCGCATCAAAACCAAGGTATATGCCATTACCGAACTGGATCGAGACTACATCAATGATGAATATAAGGTGAAAGCATGGCTGCTATAAAGGGCTTTAAACTGATCCGCTGGGCTGATGACGGCATCTTCTACTATTTCTGTGAGAATGGGCAGGTTGAGTACAACCCCAATCAGAAGTATCGTATTGAGAAGAAGAATGCTTACGATCCCACTTACATCCATAGAAGAGAAGCCTATCGTGAGGACTCCTTCGATCTGGAAGCTGTCCTCGAACCTCAGCAGTATTACAGCCTCATGACTTACCTGCTTGGCCCCGGTAAGCTCTATCTGGAATACACTGCCTATAATGAGGTAAAACACCAGTTCCCCGTAAATATAGCCCAACTGCCTAAGTGTCCGGATGATCTGCATGAGTTCCCGACCAAGATCAAGTTCTCGCTTGAATCCAGATACATTGGCTCACCAGGCTACATCGACTTCGGCATCATCATTATTACCGACTTTGACGAGACGGTAACCCCACCCAGCCAAAATTAGAGGAGCATACATGTATAAATTCGCCATCAGCTACTACACCATGCAAGGCACTGAACGTAAACCTCAATCGGGAGTGGATATCCGTCTGCTCAGACCGGGACAGTCCTGGTCGGAAGGCAGAAAACTGATCGAGACCACTCCCAACTCTGGTTACTATGAGATCGGCATCGAAACGGAAGCAGACTGCGGATTCTATGAGCTCTGGGACAACCTTGGCAGTTCAGCAGGTCAGTTCAGCGGCAAGTCCTGCACGATCGGTAAGCTGTACGCCAGAGGCTTACAGAACAACTGCATCTATGGCAATCACCTCGAAGATGGAGTGGTAACCGGCAGTAAGATAGCCAATGCAGCGATCTCCACTAATCATCTGCAAGATGGTCTATTATCGCTCTCCAAGCTACAATACGAACTGCAGGATCAGGATAAAGGCATAGGCGACAACACTCAATCTTCACCTGCCAGTTGTAGAGACGATCGTTTTATCAATCATAAGCTGGATAAGGAATACGCTACTGTCCCTCACATCTTCTTAACGAACCAATGCAACTGCTTTCTCTTCATCTCTGAGATCAAGCAGGATGGTAGCCAGATAAGCATCACCATCGGTATCGGTAATAACTTCGAAGCTGAACAAGCAAGATATCAATTGATCGCCTTAGCCTACTAAAACCAGCCCAATAATCACCCCAAGAGACAAACCCGGCAGAACCGGGTTTGTGGGATCAGGCTGATGCCCCTTCCTTTATATTAGTTCTTTTCCAACCTGCAGATCAGCTCGGCCATTAGGTTAATCATTTCTTTATAGTCTCCGCATTCCCAAGCATCATCAGCCTTGAATTTGATCTCATCCACTGTCATCTTCTCCGACTGCAGCCAGGGGCCTCGGAACTGATTCCACCAGTTCTTATAGTGGTATGCGTTGGCTAATGGATCGTCCTCAAGCATCTCTTCGACTGCTTGCTCCGTCCCATCCTCATGCATTTGAATGAGTTGGCTGCCTGATTTAACCATCTCCTCCAGTGTTGCTTTGTCTTTGCCATTCTTGTCTTGCTTGTTCATCTTGATCTCCTTCTCGGTTACCCGACTGTTGATTAATGGTTCTACACAGAACCAGTGGCAACCGTGGTCAAGTCCTTTCTCTGCAATACGATAAGATAAACGAGACATTGCTTCTTGACAGAATACAGGTATAAAAGAAACTGCCTATAGCCTACAGACCCTACATAGAATGCCCTCCGATACGTGGAGACACCGCCCGGTGTTCTCCACGTTTTTTATAGAGTCATATATGCTGTCCATATCATCTCCGATTTGCAAAAAGGTTGATACTGGATTTGTAAAAACCTTGATACTGGATTTGTAAAAAGGTTGAAACCGATTTGCAAAAAGCTTGATACTGGAGTCTCACCATAAAGAGCGATTTGCAACGAAAGTGATACTATTTGCAATTTCACTTGATACTCTATATGGAGCATATTATTAATTGTCGGTCAGTCTATCAAGGGTTTTGCTTGACAGATAGCATTGGCTTAATTTCTGGTGTAACATCGTAATAAATTATGAATAGATATACAGTGGAGGAACAATGAACAAATGGTTTCTGATCGTGATTGTGGCAATGCTCTTAATGGTTGGGTGTACTTCAAGCCGCACTGCGCTAAAAGCCGACCAAGCAACAATGGAACCTTATACTGGGCTGGTTACAAAGGTAGCTATTCTACCTTTGAAATCTATGGATTCGCAAAGCCGGTATATAGAAAAGATTTTAACCGTCCGTGATCTTAACATTGCTTTTGCAAAACACCAAAAGTATGAACTGATGAATATGGATGAGGTTGCATCAGAATACAAAATAACGGGTTTCCAAGATGTGGACGCTTTGGAACTGGAAGAAATGGCAGAAATTGCCGAGATGACCAAATGTGATATACTCGTTATGGGCAGCATATCTTCTATTCGCGGCGATACCTTTGCTATTGCTATGAGGCTTTTTAGCCCCAGAACGTCAGAACTCCGTCAATTGAACTTTAACGTAACTAAAGATAAATTCGCACGATGGGCTAGCCTCGAAACATCAATGATGGGTGATTTGGATAAGTTTGTTTCGAATGAAACAGATAAGATATTCAATATCGCTACTAACAACTATTCCACCGGAAACTATGCTGAAGCAGAGAAATCTCTTAAGCTTGCCTTAGCTTTAAACCCCGAGTTAAAAGATGCCCAATACTATTTAGGTGCCACATATTTCAAATCTGGTAAGCTGGACGAAGCCATCGTAAGCCTGAATAAGAACGTTGAAAAAGAACCAGATCACCTGCCTTCACTACTTATGCTTATGGATGTTTACGAACAGAGCAATCAAGCTCTGAATCGTTTGGAAGTGATGGAGAAGATTGCCACTCTTAACAATGATGAAGAATTGTGGCTGGCTATTGCCAACCTCTGGGTGGAACAGGAAAATATCCCAAAGGCAGAAGCTGCTCTCTTGCAGGCAATCTCCATTGAGCCAGATTTTGCGTTGGCACAGTCTCGCTTAGCACTTCTACTTTTTGATGAAGGTCGTTATGCCGATGCTATCCCATACTTGGAGTTTGCGTTTGACCGCTATCCTGAAAATGACCTTATCTCCCGTCGTTTGGCGGTGGCATACCAAAAGTCTAACCGTATGGATGAAGCTATTGCAAAATACGAACTGGTTATCAAGAATAATCCTTCCAATCCCCAAGCTTATCTAAGCGTTGTCGGCTTATACCGCATTCAGGCTTCCGAAGCCACAGACCCAAAGGATGCCGCAGCTATTTACCAGAAAGCCATTGGCACCTTGAACACACTTATCAAAAACCAACCGGATAACGCACTACCCTATGTAAACTTGGCAAGCATCTACATGACACAGAGCAAGTTTGCAGAGGTGGAAACCAATTCTAATCTGGCAATCCAAAGAGACCCCTCTCTCTATCTGCCTTACGTTTATCTCGGCACCGTAAGCCAGAATAAGGGTACTAACGATTACAACAGATTTGCAGAATTGGAAAAACAAGCAGCCAAAGCGGTAGGTAAAAAAGCCAACACCCTAAAGAAAGACCGCGACAATGCCCGCTTAGCAGCAGTGGCAAACTTCCGTAAAGCTGCCGACTACCTCAATCAAGCTAAATCCCGAGCAACAGAAGGCGAATCTATCAACGATATTAACAGTCGTTTAGCACGCATTAATCAGCTTATTAGCTCCGCTTCCAGCCTATAAATAACTTAACATAGCAAAAGAGCTTGGGGATTTACTCCAAGCTCTTTTTTTGTCTCTAGCTAATGCAAGTAACTCTATAGATAAGTATGGATCAGGTTCTATTATGCTAGGGAAGAAAGAAGATAGTGAATGTCCCAAGACAGCAAATGAGATAATACAACACAGGCTTGCTATGCCCTTGCTCCATTCTTTGGTAGTACAGAGGAACTTCCCATGTGATTCCCACGCTTTCACGTGGGAATCACATGGGAATCACCTTGGATTAACCTGATGTTTTAGCAAGGAATCATATGTTTTTGTGCAATCCCTCATAAGTGTTTCCTTGGTTACCATAATTGAACTTTTGCCCTAAATATGCGCGGGCTATATTGCTCTAAATGACAACAGCCCAATCACACCAAAAAGAAACTAGTCTTTTGTTGTAATCGGGCTGTTTTTAGATATCTTACAGTTAAATGAAGAGGTTTAGGTTGGATTGCTCTGCTTCTTCTAAGTAAGTAGCAACACCACCAATAGTTACGCCATCAATAAGTTCGCTGGCATCCACGCCCATGATATCCATGCTCATCTGACATGCTATCATTTGCACGCCAGCACGTTTGGCTTGCATAATCATCATTTCCAGGGAATCCACATTCTTATCTTTCATGCGTTTACGCATCAATATCGGACCCATTCCTGCGAAATTGATTTTGGAAAGCCCCAAGCCTTGTGAACTCTTGGGCAGCATCAAGCCGAACATTTTGCCCATTATATCTTTCTCGGTTTTAGCAACACCGGGTTTTTTAATCACGTTCAAGCCCCAGAAGGTGAAAAACATGGTTACTTTTTTCCCTGTAGAGGCAGCACCGTTGGCGATCACAAAGGAAGCTAAAGCACGGTCTAGATCGTCACTGAATACGATGAGGGTTTTGTTTTTGCCGCCTCCAGAGCCGGCAGTAAGGGCTTTTCCGCCACCTTTCAGTACGCTAGCGACAATCTTCTTGCCTTCGTGATTCAGGCTGATAAGCTTATTACCGGTCATGTTACACCAGGCAGGAACGTCTTTGGCAAAGCCGGGATCGCTGGCAGTAATATTCAGGATATCGCCATCGACGAGCTTATCCATCTCCATTTTCATACGCATGATGGGACCTGGGCACTGCAAGCCGCAGGCATCCACGTTCACACTGTTAGCCTCACTTTTATCTTCTGTAGTTTCTTTTCCCTGATAGATGTGGTCGTCTTTGCCGATGTATTCACCGGAGAAGATATCCTCATTGCTCTGTTTTTGTGTGGCAGATTCATAGGTGATATATCCACCGCTGAGGTTACGAATTTCGCTAAAGCCACTTTGTGCCAGTATGCGATAGGCAAAATAGGAACGATGACCGGTACCGCAGAATAAAATAATCTTTTTATCCTTGCTTATTTCTGTTAGTCGAGGGCGCATCTCGTCCACAGGAATGTTGAGGCTGCCTTCGATACTGCCAAGGGCGTATTCTTCAGATGTACGAACGTCTATAAGCAGTGTATCCTGCATATTCAGGCTGCTGATATCATCCCAATGCACAATCTTTGCCATGCCACTTAAAATGTTTTCTGCCACCAAACCTGCAACATTTACAGGGTCTTTGGCACTTGAATAAGGTGGCGCATAGGCGTGTTCAATCTCCTGCATATCATAGATGCTTTCTCCGTGTTTAAGAATGTGAGCCAGCATGTCGATACGTTTATCCACCCCGTCAAAGCCTACTATCTGAGCACCCAACAGCTTTCCATCGGTTGGACTGAATACAATCTTGATAGTTAGAGGCAGAGCATCTGGATAGTAACCCGCATGCGAAGACGAATGAATAATGGATGAGATGAATGGGATTCCCGCTTTGCGCAATACTTTTGCGGATACTCCAGCAGCACCCACAGTAACGTCAAAGACCTTGGCGATGGCTGTGGAGATACTGCCCTTGTAAGTTCTTACATTGCCCCGAACAATGTTATCTGCCACAAGGCGTCCTTGTTTGTTTGCTGGTCCCGCCAAATAGGTGTGGCTTTCCACTCCGGTGATGGGATTGGGAAATACGATGGCATCGCCCAAAGCGTAAATATCGGGGTCACTGGTTTGCAGGAATTCATTTACTTTAATTCCCTTATTAATACCCAGTTCTAGCTCTGCATCCTCTGCAAGTTTGCTATCCGGACGCACGCCAATAGAGAGAATCACCATATCGGTAGGCAAAGAGCGTCCACTTTTTAGGCGAACCTGTAAGCCACTATCATCGCGCACGAAAGAATTCACTGCGTCTTTGAGGTAAAACTCCACTTTCTTGGTTTTAAGATGCTGATGTACAACAGCCGCCATTTCATAATCTAGGGGAGTCATCACTTGCTCAGCCATTTCCACAATGGTAACGCGAATACCTTTGAGATGGAGGTTTTCTGCCATTTCAAGACCAATAAAACCAGCTCCCACGATTACTGCGTGCTGCACAATGTGGTTATCGATATAGTCCTTGATTTTGTCCGTATCGGGTACGTTGCGCATGGTGAAAATCACTTCATCCTGTATGCCGGGAATAGGAGGACGTAATGGCTCAGCACCAGGAGAAAGCACGAGTTTATCATAGCTTTCCAAGTATTCTGTTGCATCTGCCTTGCGTACTGTAACAGTCTTGGCTTTACGATCGATTGCAATCACTTCATTTTGAATCCGCACATCCACGTTCAAACGCGCTTTGAAACTCTCTGGAGTTTGGATAAATAGACGGTCGCGCTCACTAATTACTTCGCCTATGTAATATGGCAAGCCGCAATTCGCATAGGAAATGTATTCCCCGCGCTCGAACATGATAATATCGGCATGTTCATCCAAACGGCGCAAACGTGCAGCAGTAGTTGCTCCACCAGCTACTCCACCAACTATAAGGTATTTAGACATGGACTAATCCTCCTGTGATAATTTAACGTGTCTTTGCAAGAAATGATAATTGAAGGGAGACCTTTGGCAAGTATCAAATAGTATGGAATCATTTTTTGTGACGAATCAATAAATCAGAGTCATTAACGCTAAATGATATCCTAAAAGTCTATAGTATCTCCTCTGTTAACCATACATCTTTCCCGTCATCCCATCGTAGAAGACCCAACTGGAATGAATCATGACTGGCTATAAGTAGCTTTGGCACACAAATTGCTTGACTTAGATAGCAGTAACTGTTCAACTGGCACAAAGTTAAAATAACACCTTGATATTGGGAGTAAACATGAAGAAGTTTTTTATGTCTATGCTTGTCCTGCTGCTCTTGTTGCCGCTGTTTGCGGTGATTGAAGAAACGGCATCGTTGAAGAATTTCCTTTTAGGTACCGAACCAAATTGCGCCTATGACAAATGGGTTTCGCACATTTCCGAAGGAATAGCTTATCCAGGTTATAATACCTATGCACCTTACGACAGACAACTAAACGGATTTGGCAACTATATTACTCCAAATTCTGCCCAGCTATCTGACTGGGGCAATATTGTGGATTTGTTCCTAGCTGGCGAATTTGATTTGGCTCAAGGAGCGATTGAAATAGCAGCCTTCCCCTATCAGGTAGTTTTATTTCACGATACAGATACCAATAGAACCTATCACATGCTACGGGAAGTGCCTGATTTACAGTTTGTGGATAACAATAACACGACCGATACTTACGATGATGAAATAGGTGCCTTTGCTTACAGTTGGGGCATTTATATTTACAACCCCGCGGGTACCAGACCAATAGTTATTACTGCACCCCATCCAAATGATGATTTCCCCACATCTTATCAAACTTGTGAGGCGTTTCAACTTTGGGATGCTAAGTTTATGATGATTAACGGAGCTGGGCGGGAAGTTAAGTGGACACAATCTGGAACTTACAATAATTCCAAGAGTCTATCAGATCCCACTCGCGTACCAGCTCATCCTTTTAATACTGCATATTTCAAATTTGCGGAAATCATCAGGAATGAATTTGGCATGCGTGAGTTTTCGGTACAGATTCACTCCTATGATTGGAACATACATA
This sequence comes from Candidatus Cloacimonadota bacterium, assembly GCA_028681035.1. The sequence goes on along the minus strand of JAQUJJ010000030.1, from coordinate 12,626 downwards.
CAGGATATGCCAGTAATCAGATTTCAGCGGGAAACAACAAGCCCTGTCCTAATCTGCCTATCAGGGATTTATCTACCTTGAAGAAGGATTTGATTAACCGTGGCAGTGATATCATGATTCCCGCCAATACCATCGGGATTCATAGCGATGTGTTTTTGAATGATTACTATGCAGTTTATTATACCGTCCACGATTTCACTTTCGACAATGGTGAAACTGAATATGCCATTAATTCCGATATAGATTTACCCGCATATACCTACAATCAACAAATGCTGTACACCCTTAATGGCTGGAATGATAATGATGTTTATGACCCTTTCTTCCATGTGGAAATGGACGAATTGCCCAATTGTTATGCACAAACAGAAAACACCTACAAGTGGTTCTATGGTTGGGATGAGAATCTTCAGCGTTGGGATTTTAACAACATCATGAACAGCTTTAGCAGTTATTATGCACGTTGGATTAGGGATTTGGATAGCGTTCTTGATGATATGTTCCTCATGAATGATAATTTGGTTCCCACCACACCAGTGGCTTTAAATGTTCAGAATCAATCTCTCACTTCCATCACCTTAAGCTGGACTAAAACCGATAGTTACGATTTTGATACCTATGAAGTGCTGTATGCCACAGAGCCTATTACAGACACTAACTTCTCTATCTTCAATAGGAATAATAACGTATATCTGGCTTCTCCGGATTGTGAAGCAATAACAGTTACCGGGCTTGATAATTCCTATAGCTATTTCTTTAAAATTAGGGCTAAAGACAAGAATGGAATATATTCAGAACTTTCAAATGAAGTTACAACCATACCCGCTCCTGCTAATATTACTAGCTTTAACGCCTACGGTATGGATGCAATGGTTGCAGGAGTGCGTCTGTATTGGACAGTATCTGGACAGGTTTTCAATCAAGGCTTTAAAGTGTATCGTAAAACCGCACAGTCAGATTTTGTGTTAGTGGATTCATACCTTACTAATATGACACTTTCTAATTCTACTGCCAGCTCTTTCGAGTGGTGGGACACTAACGTTGCCAACGGTGAAACTTATACATATATGATTAGCTCCACCAATCTCAACAATATGGAGTTCTCCTATAATTACCCTGCTGCTGCTGCTCCATCACCTATACATCAGATATTTGTGAAAGACGGCTCTGGCTCACTAGTGGATTCTATCTATTTGGCAAAGAACCCTTTTGCCACCGATGCGCAAGACGCCTATTATGACGTTTCCAAGGCTAATCCTTCGGGAACAAGCTATGTATGGAACGCCTTCTGGGAGCAGTACTGGGGAAACAGTGGTACCCACTTGTCTCGTGAAGTGAAGGGTGGATATAATGAAGAGCTGGATATGAAGACCTGGATAATGAGAGTTCGCTCCACCCAGCTTAACCAGCCCCTTTATATAAGTGCTTCGGATGATTTTGGCAGAGCAGAAAAGCTGTATCTCTATGATAATGGCACTGGCACCTGGCATAACCTTTTTAACGGACGCTATGAATTTACGGTTGCGAATACAAACGCCCGCACAATGACCCTTTACTGGGGTAATCTACAACCCAAGGTCACTCACAGCAACCAAAACAACCGTCTGTTCCAAGGAGGCTCTGTAGCTACCTTCAACTGGAGCAATACAAACAGTTTCCTGATAGACCATATGGATTTATACATTAAAAACGCTGCTGATAGCCTGAATCTTGCTTCTGGAGTAGCAGGGACTTTAAGCTCGCTAAACTACACACTGCCCCAGGATGTCGATATGCAGAATGCCAAGTTTATGGTTGATGTGCATGCTGTGGATGGTATTGTTACTACTTATGAATCTCCCTACACATTTGCTCTTTTACCTGCAATGAACCTACATTTCGCAGAGCAAGGATGGCAAACCCGCAGCACACCATGGACAACCCTTGCCACTAGTGTTGAGGATATCTTTGGCATCGGAGCAACTGCCTTCACCCCTAATGGCGAAAACGAATGGCTTTTGCAAGAGAACTTCCTGTTTGGAACGGCGTATTGGGTTAACGCTCCGGAGATGGCTTTCTATAGCTCCAATACACCAATAAGTACCACTGAAGTAACTTATGCAATGCAGCCCGGATGGAACTTTATCCCTAATCCTCACTTGATTAGCTATCCTTTAAATAGATTACGTTTCACGGTAAATAGTCAGCTATTCCGCTTTTCTGAGGTTATCTCTCAAAAGCTGGTCTCAAGGGCAGTATATGTGTATCGCAATGGACAGTATATCATCCCCAAGGAAATCCTGCCTTACGAGTCTTTCTATGTGAAATACTATGGCAACCCCACCGTTGGCGGATACATCAGCTTCTACCCGTACTATGATGCACCAGCGATTGCCCCCCCTACATCTAACTGGCAGCTAAAATTACAGGTTAGCAGTCCCAATAACGATACCGACAGCTTTGTGATTGGCACAAATCCGATAGGCACAGATAATTATGATTTCAAGCTGGATTTACCCGTAGCCCCGTCTAAACCCTTCCCTTCTATGCGTGCATATCTATCTCGTGAAGCTCTGGAAGATATCAGTTTCTTGGATAGAAAGCTACAAAGTGAATTTCGCTCTCCCTTTAATGGAGCATTACAACAGGAGAAAATCTATAATTTTGCCATAGAAATCCCCTCACAGGATCCTGTAACTTTCACGATGATTGGCACTACTATTCCAGCGGGATATACTTTCAGTTTTGTTTTCGATAATTTAGAGTATAGCTATAGCCAAAATCCCACTTTCACTTTCAACCCTCCGAATTCTGGAACCTATACAGGTTATATCAAAGTGTATAACTATCCAGTTAGCAATTCGGACTTGGTGCAAGCAGCTATCTCCTCCTTAGTTGTGTATCCAAATCCCTTTAACCCCAGCACGACTTTAGCATTCTCCACCCCCAAAAGCTTTGATGTTAGTGTTGATCTTTACAACATCAAAGGGCAAAAAGTGCGCAAGCTGCATAGGGGAATAATGAACAGCGGAAATCACCAGCTTGTTTGGGATGGGAAAGATGATAGCGGCAGAGGTGTTGGCAGCGGAATCTACTTTGCCCGTATTAACGCTGGCTCACACATTAAGAATGTCAAGATGGTGCTAATGAAATAGCTAACAGGTTAACAGGTTAGTTAGTTAACAAGTGATATGAAAGCCCCGGATTTAGGTTCGGGGCTTTCTTTATCTGGACTGTGTTACATAAAGCATGTTTGGCATAGCTTGATTGTTTACTAAAAAAGGGTGACTCTCCGTATCTGGTATATTATAAACTGACACCCAAAGCTGCACGAAGTGACACAAGGGGAAAGTGGGGATAAGGCTTTGATTGGTGGCGAGATACGATGGACTGGCTTTGGAAATGTCCAAGCGCATGTTTGGACGTTTTTGGACTGGTTTGTGACAGTTTTACTGCATATTTGGACGGCGTTTGGACAGGCTTTGGAAAGAGCAGTTGTGAAATCGGAACTTTGAAATTAGAAAAACCGCAACTGGAGTGCGATTGTGCCGATTAGGAAAGCTCCGTAATTCCAATCTGAGTCTAAAACAAGAACCGGATAGTCTATATTAAATGGGTGGAGGATAATCTGTTGCCTGTTGTGGTCGATCTGCACCTTCTTGATGGTGAGACCATCATCAGTCCTTACAACTGCAATTTTATCATCTGCATCTTCCCAGTTCTGATTGCTCTTGATGACCACTATGTCCTGATGCTGGATCACAGGCTCCATGCTCTTGCCATTTACTTGAAAGACAGTGTATTGCTTGGGGTTGCCGGGGAGTAATGAGACCGGTAATTGGATCTGCCCCATCTGACTCCACTCGTCTCTGATCTCCAAGGGAGGTCCGGCAGCGATTTCACCCACTATGGGAAAGGAAATAGACTGAGTGGGATCGAAATCTTGATCATTGATAGATTGCAGGACTGGCGAGATAATAGACGGTGCTGATGAGCCTTGTTTGATATTGGATTGATTAGACTGGATAAGCTCCTGAAACTCGTCTCTGGCATACATAGAGCCGTTCCCGGTAAAGAGCCAGTGGATATTGATGTTATCCCTGGAGAGGGCTTCCAAAAACTCGGGATCGGGATATCTCTCATTTAGTTTGTATCTGGAAAGCGAGGCACGGGAGATGCCATACTTAGTGGCAAACTGATAATCCTTGAGTCGCATTGCCTTGATCACTAAACTAAGGCGTTGTCCGATAGTCGGTTTATTCATTGTAAACTCCATACAGAAACTATGCCATTGACTATATCCTTATGGCTGCAAAATTGGTTTCTGATGCCATTCTGCTGCAGAGCAGTTTGGAGTCAATACTAAAGTATATACTGTGACCCATGTGGATGATAAAGTATTACCGGAGAATGCGTAAGAAAGCTGGCAAAGTCGCAGAAAGGACTTCCCAAGGTTCTGCGCTTGTGGTTGTTAGCACCCTACTAATACATAAGAGAGGTGTAGTATGACTACCAAGAAAAGATGCCAGGCGGAAGTGCGAAAACGGGCTGATAAGGTCAATGTCCAAGCGGGTACCCCTGTCCAAGCGGGGTTGGTAATGAAGCTTAACTCATTGATAACTATGATGAGAGGCCAAAATGTCCAAGCGCTTACCCGCATTTTTCAGGAAAGCAGACTGAAATGTCCAAGCGGGTCACAGTTTTTGAAGGATTTGGACATGGACATGAGAGTCGATTTTATCTGGCTACCCATAGATAGGGTTGCCATGCTGTTGAACAAGAATCTGAAGACGATTAGAAGAATGATAGCATCCGAGAAGCTGATTGCCCTCAAGCACCAGATACCCACTAAGAACGGAGCTACGATCAAGACCTTTATCCTGGCAACGGAAGAGATCATCCAGGCTGAGTACGATAGGTTCCGAGATAAGCTGCGTAAACCGGAGCTGTACTTTGAGGAAGTGATCGAACTAGGAGAGTTTAGCTACCCCAGTGTATTCCTGGTCTATTATGAGAATGGTGATTGTATTGATGGCACTTTAACCGAGAAGGGTGATGATAATAATGTCGATAAAAGCGTAAATGCTTCAGGAGGCTCCGATGTATCCCTATAATGGCAGACCGACTGAAGAGTTTCTCAAGGAATATAACCTTAAGCTGAGGGAACTGCAGGAACTGATCGAAAGTCAGGGTATGAAACTTCAGCTCAAAGCCGGTGGCAGATGTGTAGTAGTGCCAGCTTCAGCTAAGAATACCGATGCCATAGATAAGAACCACATGATCAGCTACAGTCAGCAGTATAATGCCAATACTGTGGACTCTGAAGATACCGAAACAACGGAAACAGTCTATGAAACCTATGAAGACTATCTGGACTTAGAACGTAAGTTTGCTCTGATCCATGAAGCCAAAGACAATGATGTGGTACTCGACTTCTCGGCTGAGTTTCTTGATCTGGCTCCCATCGTAGAAGAGAAGCTGCTGTTCAAGGAAGAGGCTCAACTCTATGGCAGATTCTGTCAGGAGGTGATTCGTATTCTGAATGGTGCTTCATCCAGGACTATCGCCTGGAGACAAATCACCAAAGACTACAATAACAGTAAACTGGTGGCGGAACTGCGTTATAAGAAAGGACCCCGTAAAGAACGGGCACTGCGAGAGTGGTTACGCAACTACTATGACAATAAGCTGGATATGTATGCTTTGCTGCATAAGAGCAAGGGGCAATACAAAGACCGTAAAATCACCTATCAGGAACAACAGTATCTACTGCACCTGCTGCTCAACCCCAATCGCATCAAGATCGGCTCTGCCATCGTAAACCTCAAGCAGATGGCCAGAGTGGGAAGGCTGGAGTCCGTTACGCATGAACGTACCTTGAGACGCTGGTGTGAAGAATGGGCAGAGACCCATCCGGCAGAGTGGCATCAAGCCCGGGATGGCAGTAAATATGTATCAGAGAGGATCATCAAGTCCATTCGCAGAGATGATAGCAGTCTGGAAGTTGGACAGGTCTGGGTGGCAGATGGACATACTCTCTCCTTCGATATCCTCAATCCTCAGACCGGGAGAGCACAACGCATGACCATGATCATGGTAATGGACTGGGCAAGCAGATATCCGGTGGGAGCCTCACTTGCCTTCACTGAAGATAGCCAGCATATCCTGACTGCCTTCCGTAATGGCTTCATCAACTGCGCATCAATCGCTGATAATGACTGCGGAACCAAAGCAGTGATCCCGGAGTATGTCTATCTGGATAATGGCAAGGCCTTCCGAGCCAAACTCTTTCATGAGAGATGGGAAGAGCATGATCTGAATCAAGAACTGGGTGGTATCTTCCCTCGGCTCAATATCGGTGTGAGATTCGCAGAGAGCTACAATGCCAAGGCCAAGATCATTGAGCGCTTCTTCAAGACTTTCCAGGAGCAGTTTGAACGGTTCGTTACCACCTTCAGAGGTGCATCGATAGATGATAAGCCATCTACCCTGAGTCGTAACGAGAAATGGGCAAAGAAGCTCTATGCAGGTAAGCCACCAACCATTGAGGAGACGATGCAGATGATCAACTACTATGTACGGTTCTTCTATGGCGAAACACCACATGGCTCACTGCAGAGAAGGACTCCCTATGAAGTGTTCAGTGCTGCCAGAATAGCACCGGAGAGACAGGTTGAGATCTCCAAGCTCAATTTCTTGATGATGGCGATGGAGCGCAAGAACATACGCAGCGAAGGTATCAGGCTGGATAAGAAGATCTACTGGCATAAAGAACTGGTGAACCATGTGGGACAGTCCTGCATTATCCGCTACGATTACAGTGATGCCAGATGGATTGTGGTCTATGATAAGAATGATGTATTCATCTGCCAGGCTGCGCTGAGAAAGACACAGCATCCGTTCATTGAGGTCTCGATGGATAAGGCAGTCTCGCATAAAGAACTCAATAAGGAATACAAGGAAATCAAAGGCTTAAGACGAGAGAAAGAACGCAGTGCTAAAAAGTATGTAGTAGATTCGAGCAAGGCAGTGGACTTAATCCTGAAGCCAACCGGAGCTGAACTATCCATGCAGAATCATGAGCTTGAAGATAAGCGGAAATCATCGATCTTCGCCAGCCCACCCATGCTGGAAGCACCACCCAAAGATAGCGATGATATCATTGAAGAGATGACCAGAAGAGCCATGATGAACCTGCCGAAGCATCCTGATATGCTAAGCCCGGCAGAGCGGGAGAATCTGGATGCAAAAGAGAAAGAAAGACTTGCCCAGCATGAGAGAGATCAAATCATAGAACAAGAGATCAAAGTTTCCTTTGAGAGGATAGGACTCGATTATAATGACAGCAATGGTGAAATGCCCATATCTATGAAGACAGCATTCAGCAAGACAGCCAGAGAGCATTACAAAGCTCAACAAACAAGCTCGGCTGACCAATCAGAGAATACTGACACCCAAGCTTCCTTGCCAATATCAGAAGCCACCGAACCAGCTACAGAACAAACTGAAAACAATGAGCCTAAAGAGGATGTCACTCTCAACAAAACAGAGTCTCCGGAAGAGTCCAAACAGAAACAAGATCAGAATGAGAAAGAGCCGGCACCATTCGCACACCTCTCCCGAAGAGAATACCTCAAACGCATCGGGATAATCAACTAGGAGGCAGCCATGAAACAGGGAAAACTAGTTCAAACTCAGAATGTTATAGCTGCTGATAAATGCATAGAATACCTACTGAATCGACCCAAACTAGAGATGGTGGGACTGGGATTGTTGTATGGAAGACCGGGACTGGGAAAGACTACTTATGCTAGTCGGATTGCCTTCAGTAAGGGTTATGTCCATCTCAGACTGGAAGCAACAACCACACCCAAAGCATTTGCCTCCAAGCTGCTATTGGCATTATACAAGAGGTTTGGCATGGGAGAGTACCTCCCATACGGAACAGCCAATGACCTCTTTATGCTATGCTTATTGACACTGGAAGACCACAAGGATACGATCATAGTGGTTGATGAGATCGACTACGCCTTCCGGCATCCCCAGCTCTTAGGTGCGATCAGGGATATCGTGGATGAGACCACCGCGATAGTGATCCTGGTTGGGATGCAGAATGCCAAAGATAAGCTCAACCAGATCAATGAGTATTACTTCGATAGATGCAACTTCTTCTATGAGTTCCAAGACCTGCCCAAGAAGGATATTGCGCAGCTATGTAGCGAGGTTCTGGAAATCAAGTTCCATCCAGATATTGTGGACTATGTGCACTTCCACTCTTGCGGGAATGTCCGAAAAGCCATGAAACTCATCCGCTCAGTAGAAGAGATAGGTATTTATAAGAATCTTGAAATGATCACACAAGCCGATCTGGATGATTGAGAATAGTATGACGGACAAAGAACTAATCCTAAACTTCGTCAGTCAGTATGATCGACCCTTTAATGCTGAAGTAATTGCACATTTAACCAGTATTGAAGCAGACATCATAGATCAGACATTGCCTAAACTGATCCAAAGTAAGGTAATCAAACAGATAGAAGATAGCCCACCCATCTATGTACGAGCCAACCGCTACCAAGCCAGAATAGGTTATCAGCATTACAAGGGCTGGACATTCAGCATAGCAGATGCCCATAAACTCTTAGACATTCTGGAACATGGCATATACAAGTCCATCCGAGAGATTGCTCAAACTATCGGCAAATCCAGACAGTGGGTCTATATCTATCTGGAAGCTTTGGCATCAATTGAAGTGGTAGATCTGAGGGGCTTCATATACGTGGTTGTTTCCCGCCAAAACGTGCAAAAAATCGGCAGAAAAGTCCAGAAAGGTATTCTGGGTCAACTCCGGAGTTTGAATAGGATTGGGGGGCAGCGCATAATCGATACGAAATAAATGATTTCTATCACAACTCTAACAAGCTGTCACAAGCTTACATACTCTTTAGCAATGAGTATGTTTCTCGCCACAATGTATCTAGTTTTTCAATTATTTCATTCTTGCGACTCTGTAATTCATGTACAACAAACATAGAAGTGAATGAAGTAAACAATTTGCTAACAATGCCATCAGCAGATTTTTCTGGATATTCATTAACGCAATCCTTTATCCCCTGAATTATCTCATTAAATCTATCGCATCTAGGTAATTGATCTTCACAAGTCCATCTTACAATCACAGGATACATACTTATATCATAAAGAAAAGCACACACAAGAATAAGAAAGATTTCAGGAGAATAATCAAAAGAAGTCATTGTGCTTGATCTGGATTTCCATACTTCAACTAGGTTTGTCATATTTTTATATGAATCTTTAAGCAAATCGAGCTTCGGCAATTGTAATATTGATAAAGCATACTCACTTAGTGAATCATAATTTTGGTATCTATCATTCACAGCAAAACTTAGAAAATCGGTTTTATGGCTATCCTCATGCTCACGATCAGACAAAACTATTACTATTAAATTCAAAGCTAAACATGGGAAGAGCTTTTTTGCAATCAATTCTGTTCCGATGGTTGGAGAATTGCTGAAACTAAAAATCAACTTTACTAATTCTTTTTCATTTTTATAATAGAGGCCATTGATTATTGAAGTCCAATCATAAATATAAGATTTCAACACGATATCCTGACTTAAACCGTATTCTGATTTGTGATATTTACCTAGATCTCTCTCAGTTAATCTGAAAAGTTCATTAATGTTGGAACAAACAACTTGTTTCCATTCTTTATCGCCGACTGAGACATTATCAAGTAGCGATCGAAAGTAAACTGAAATCAAAAATTCAAAAACCGAGTTATCACGATTTGAAAGAAAAGAGAAGTAAATACTTTTCATAAACTCTAGGCGTTTGGCATGTTTGAATAGGGTTAAACCTGTTTGGTATCTAACACTTTCTATTTCGTCGAAGACTGCTTTTATTGGGTTCCATAAAGCAAAATCTCCAGATAAATACGATATAACATCAGGTTTTTCTTTATTCCTTTTTCTATCAAAGTAACGGTTATATGTTTTCTCGCCAAATACAAGAGCCTGGTTGTATTCACCTCTTTCGAGCAGTATCTTTGAAATATCACCCACAAGATTGAACAGACTACGTAATATACTAGATCTGCTGGGCGACAAGGAATTGTCAGAAGCTATTCCTATGAGCTCTACTAAAAAATCAGTATAACCTTCAAAATCTACCCAAACATCATTAGATATAGATTTTGAGAGTGATATGCGTAATGCACTAATGTGCTTCTCTACCTGAGAAGAAGAAACCGATGTCATTTTAGAAGAACTCCTATTAGATTATTTTCATCATTTATAGCTTGTTGGAATTCGCATACTATTTTTTCTCTTACATATCGCTTAGTCTCTTCCATTTTAGTAGCATTTCTTACATAGAGGCAAAATATAACAAATACGAGGATTACATTAATGATAAAAAGTGAGATAGTCGCTACTATGTGATGTCGAGCAACATAATAATAAGACAATATTGATGAAAATAATGATGTTCCCATTAACGAAAGTAAAGTAAAACCGAAATATGACCGAGATAGAATAACATCTCTTAAGCTTGTACCGAGGTACTTTTCGCCCGAGTTAAACAACTGAATCAATAAACCTGAGAATGTAATAGCTAAAGTTACTAATGCGACTTGAGCGGTAAACATCCCGATAAGCAAGTCAGATATATCTATAGAATCTGATATGGAAAGAAAGATTGGGTAACCATCTGGATATAGCTTTGTGTCGAGAAGCCAATTACAGGACATTGTAAGAATGGTTATTAACGTTAATGGGATAATCTGGCTTATGATCCTACCAGTCTTTTTGATGATCTTCATGATATCTCCAATCAATTAGCTACATTCCTATCTTGCATAAATCAATCTCATGTTTCAGAATCAATTCATTCGGTTAATCCCGACAGTATATGTGAATAGACACTCCGCTTTCAACACAAGCATTTATTAGGCATGATATTAGCCAGAGTATTTGTATGATTTGCTTTCGTTCTCCAAATAGTTCACCCCGCTTTAGCCTTGTAAGCCAATTAGTTAGATCTGACTTAGAGATATAATTAACAACCAAAACAACTTCTCTAATCAGATTCGGGGTTTTTGTAAGCTCAACGAAGCAGGTAACTGCATTGGTAATATTATCACCCTTTCTAAGTCGCTTTATCCTTGTGTTTTTATTATCTGTATTATACATTTTAGACCAGGTTCCAGATTTCTTTTTCTCTAATCTATCCTCCGTAGCTGTAAAATTCCCAATATTTTTCAGCGCTTGACTTACAATATCTTGAAATGCGGATGCAGATGCACATGAAGTATTGTGTTTTGCATGTACAAATTGAATTCTGTTACCTTTTAACAATATGTAGTCAGCCCATTCATCTCCTAAATCGTCTAGTATTGTATAATCAAAATCCGGCATCAATTTATTCTCAATAAAGCCGAACAAGCTGTCATCAGGAAATCTAACCGATGAGGTTCTCAAATTAGTGCCCTTTTCCGAATGCATATTTACGAGTTCAGGATATGGCTTAAAAACCTCTAAAAATATATCTACATAGCCTAACAAGGAACTGTCTTTATACAAGTGCTTCATAGTATAAATGTACTCTACGGAGTCAAAGTTGATTATATAGTAGTTGTTTCTTGTAAGATAGTTCGTGAGGATCTCTGGCGATCCTTCATCTAATTCTAAATAGATTTTCCTTGGAGCGTCCCAGTATAATGATATTGATTTAGCGTTTAGATTGACTCTAATGCTATTATCAAATAATCCTGTAACATAGTACTTATCAATGTTATTGGCTGATCTTTTTTCAATATTTAAAACACTTTGAAGACTTGATACTAGAGTGTTTGGGTCAATGATGGTATTAGAATCATCGGGTTCCTTATAATAAATGCTTTGAATTTTACCACTATCGATATCGGTATGAAGTTTAATCAAGTTAAATAGGATAGAAGAAGGTACTAAGTTATCTCTAAAATCACTCCATTCCACTGGAGTTGAAAATACATCCAAAAATGAAGTTGTATGCGTATGGTGTCTTATTGTCTCAATAACATGGAAAGCCCATTCCAACAAAGCAGGGATTTCCTTTTTTGCCCCATATTTCATTATTCTTGATGTGTTGAAGGTTATTGCTGTTTTTTCATCGTTGTTGTTGACTCGCATAGATGTTGGGACGTACTTACCCAATCCCAAAGTCGGCATTGAGTTTTTTAAATCTATCGCCTCAATGCTTTTTCCTCTTATTGATTCTATGGTTATACTTGTGTTATTCATAGAAATTTTTTCGAAAGTAGTCTTATCGTTCACAAACAATGTCGATAGTAAGTTATACTCAACTTCAGCCAAATGTTTATCGAGAAGATTGTCTATCCCCGCTACATTCTTTCGAGTTATGAAAGCTAAATCTTTGTAGTCTGCAATGAGCATATATGCAAGTTTTATCTCTTTCCATCCTGCCCTAGGTTCCTTGATAAATGTCGGTTCTCTAACGTATCTGAAGACACAGATTGAATAACGAATCAGATTAGTTGCCAACGTCAGCTCTTTGTTTATCTCTTTCAATAAATACCTTCCTTCTTTCTCCACAGACGCTTTTTTGAATATCTCTTCAATAAAAGC